>CAZPIN010000105.1:0-62686 GCA_964586735.1 uncultured Rhodobacterales bacterium
CCCCCCCCCCCCCGCTCAGGGAGGGCGTCATGAGGTGGCTGCGGACGGCGGGACTGCTGCTGGCATTGGCCGGCATGTGGCCGCTTGGCGCGTGGGCGCAGATGGAGATGGATCCAGTGCCGGTTACGCTGGTCAAGAATACGGGTAAAACTGCAACCCTCAACGGAGTAAGCATGATCGCAGAAGCTACGAATGGAGTCGTGGGCGCTCCGGCAGCCGGGTATACCGCCATTGCGCAACCGTTTCGCACTGGAGCGTCGGCTGGCGGCTATGAAATAGAAAGCGTGGATGTATGGAATGATCGAACATTAACCCACGTATTCCCGTTTGCCACACTTTCCTTTGTGGTTGAAATTGCGGAGGGGAATGCGGCGGGCACTGCGCCGGAAAGCGCCGATGCCAATGTTTTGCACAGATGGACGTATGACAACTTGCAGAGTACAGCGAATCTTCCGGGCGGTGGCAGCGGCACCGCTTTGCGGATTGAGGTGGATGTGGACGACGGTACGCATGCAGCGCCAAAGGGTGACAGTGAAACAACGCTCTCCCCCAACACCACTTACTTTCTTGTACTAAGGTGGGCCAATATGACGGGTACGGGGAGAGGATTCACTTCAGGTCCTGTTTCGAGAGACACCTTGGCAACTGACGTGGACACGGACAGCGCCAGCGGCTGGAGTCTGCCGGGCATTGTGAGAGGAATTCGCACCCCTGGAACCTGGGTAGACTTTACTTCAGCGTCCAGGCTGTTAATCGATATCGAGGGGCACATACTGCCCCCGCCGGAGATCAGCATCAGCGACGCTGACGCCGTGACGGAGGGCAATGGGGGAACGGGTGAAGCACCTGTATACCTTGAATACCCGGTGTCCATCGACAAGGCTCCGACTGAGCCGGTTACGGTCAGCTATGCGCCGGTCGCGTATGATCGAGTAAATGGGCCAACCACGGCGACGGCAGGCGAGGACTTTGTGACGGCTGATGCGTCGGGGACGCTGACTTGGGAAGCAGGAGATGACACCGACAAGCTGATTAGGGTGCGGGTCATCGGCGACACGCTGTTCGAAATTGACAGAACTACATTTACCGAAACGCAGGATGTGGCAATTATGCTGTCTTCGCCGACCGGCGGCGCCACTGTGAACATGGATATGGACACGGCTTCCGGCACTATCACTGATAACGACGCCAAGCCGCAGACCACCGCCCGCGTGACAACAGTTGCAGAGGGCGACTCGGGCGATGCGGCCAGAACTCTGGACTTTGTAGTTACAAGGACAGGAGATGCGGACGAGACCGTTAACATAAGTACCGAAGTTTGGGTCCAAACCACAGCAGGGGTTTTGCCTGGAGAACCAGCCAATTTGGAACTCGCAGCCTATAACACAGATTTTACCATTGCAGGAGTCTCGGGCATAAGCGAATCCGGTGGGGCCATTGAAGGAGGTATCAGGTGGGGCGCCAACGAATTCGAGAGGACGGTTTCATTGCCTATTGTACTGGACAACATTGCCGAGCCGGACAAGTTTATTGGTTTTTCCTTGGTTCGAGGCTCCTATATGGATGTTGTTGGGGGCAGCGGAGACAATGAATTTGAACGATACTTCTTCGGCACCCTGACGGACGATGACCGGGGCATATCCATCGACTCGCCGGAAGTTACGGAAGCTAATTCGGGAGCAGACAGCACCCTGATGTACACCGTTTCGCTGGACGGAGTATGGCCGCATGATGTTACCGTGGAATACTTGGTGACCGGCGGCGACGCGGTAGCGGGCACCGACTACAATGCACTGACCCCCGGTACGCTGACGATTACAGCAGGCAGCACGTCGGGGACGATCGACATTACGGTTCCTGGCGATGGCGACCCCGAACCCGACAAGACGATTGAGGTAACGATCCGCAACGCGCAGTGCGCGTCCTGCGCCGCCAATCTTGTGCCCACTATCACTACGGACGTTGGCGTGGGCACCATACGCGACAACGACACCCCCAGAGTGTCCATCAGCTCGCCAGCCGCCGTGACCGAAAACGCCGGAACGATGACGTTCAATGTTACGCCAGGTTCGGCCCCTACAGCGCAGGGAACTGTCACTTGGACGGTGTCCAGCACGAGCACGGCCATGGCAGGCACCGCCGCCGATTACACCATCGCGGACGGCAGTGGTACGCCGCTGAGTGGCACGTTGACGTTTCCGATAGGCGTCCGCACAGCGCAGCCGATCACGGTTGCCATCAACGACGACATGATCCACGAAGCGGAAGAAACCATCGTCATTGACCTTTCCTCACCCAGCGGGGGTGTCATACTGGACCCGGCGGCGTCCACCGGTACAGGCAGGATCACGGACAACGACCCCATCCCTACGCTGTCCATCAGCAATGCGACGGTCACCGAAGTCGATACCGGCACCTCTACCCTGAGCTTCACCGTAACGAAGCAGAATCAAACTGCGCTGCCCGCAAGCGTCAGCTACAGCGTAACGGGCGGCACGGCGACGTCCGGCACCGACTTCACGGCGCCCACGGGCACCTCGCTGGAATTCGCACCCGCCGAAACGCAGAAAACCATCGACATCCTGGTGACCGGTGACAATCTGGCGGAAGGCAATGAAACCGTAGAGATCACCCTTGCCAGCCCTTCCGGCGCTACCATCGCAGGCGGCATGGGCGTCGGGATGGGTACCATCACCGACGACGACCTTCTGGAGTTCTCTATCGACTCGACGCAGGTGGCGGAGGGCGCTGCCGGGCAAATGCCTACGATGACGCTTACCGTTTCGCTGGCCTCGGACCACGCCTACTCCATTTCGGTGCCCTACACCGTCGAGGGCAGCGCTACCTCCGGCACGGACTACCAGGCGATTCCCGCCGGTCCGCTCGTGTTCGCTTCGGGCGAAAGGACAAAGACAATCACGGTTACGGTTACGGGCGATGACGACTCGGAGCCGAGCGAGACGGTCGAAATCGTCCTGGGCACGCCTACCTGCACGGGCTGCCCTACAGGACTGGACCCCAGCGTCGCGGCTGGTATGAGAAGGGGTGTGGCCACCATAACCAATGACGACTCGCCGCTTCTGTCCATCTCCTCGCCAAGCGTGACCGAGGGCGATATGGGCACCGTAGACCTGACCTATACGGTGACGCTGACTCCGGCGGTGGACGATCAGACAGTAACCGTCAGCTACGCCGTTACGGGCGGTACGGCGGAGGAAGGCGTCGACTACACGGCCCCGACTGGCAGCACGCTGACCTTCCAGCCCACCGTCACTACGCAGACCTTTACCATTAGCGTTGTCGGCGACGAGATCCACGAAGGCGACGAAGACGAAACGGTAATCATATCGCTGTCCAATCAAACGCCGGGCATCGAGCTGGCGCTGGAGCCCGGTACCGGCAGGATTGCCGACAACGACCCAGCCCCCGTGCTTTCCATCGACCCGTCGAGCGTGAGCGTGAGCGAGGGCGACATGGGTACGACGGACCTGGCATTCACGGTTACCAAGACCGGGAACGAGACGGCGCTGCCCGCGACGGTCAGCTTCGCCGTGGCGGACGGCACGGCGACCGTCGCCGACGGCGACTACGCCGCGCCATCCGTCACTTCGCTGACCTTCGCGCCGGCAGACACCACAATGCCAATTACGGTACCGGTCACTGGCGACAACCGCGCCGAGGAGGACGAGGACCTGACCGTCACGCTCTCCAATCCTGTTGGCGCCACCATCGGCACGGCCATGGGCACCGGCACCATCCTCGACGACGACCCCCTGACGCTCTCCATCAATTCGCCAGAAGTGCTGGAAGGCGACTCGGGCACCGCGAACCTGACCTTCGAGGTAACGCTGGCGTCGCTGGCTGCCACTCAGGTCACCGTTGCCTATAGCGTGTCGGACGGTACCGCGACGGTTGCAGACAGCGACTATGCAGCCCCGCCCGACGGCACGCTGACGTTTCCGGCGGGCAGCATGGCCGCGCAGTCGATTTCCGTAACAGTCAACGGCGACGAGAACAACGAACCCCACGAGACGGTGACCGTGACGCTGTCCAGTCCCACGGGGGGAGCGATGTTCGTTGGCGGCGATACCACGCTCATGGGTACGGGCACCATTCTGTCCGATGACCTTCCCCTGATCACCGTAAGCTCGCCAAGCGTGCTGGAAGGGCGCACGGGCACGGCGAATCTCGAGTTTGTCGTGACGATGAGCCAGACTTGGCGGGATGCCGTTACGGTCGCCTATGAGGTCACGGACGGCACGGCCTCGGCTTCTGACGGGGACTATCGCCCGCTGGCCGACACGCTGACCTTCGAGGCAAACACCACCGAGCTCCAGCAGACCATCACCGTTACGGTGAATGGCGACCACACTTCTGAAGGGGACGAGACTGTGACGGTTACGCTCTCCAGTCCCGTCAACGCGATCTTCGATGGCGGCAGCTCCACGCTTGCAGGCATCGGCACGATACTCTCTGATGACAGGAGGCTGGCCATCAGCTCCGCGTCGCAGGTGCAGGAAGGCGATCCTGTGCCAGAAGACCAGGTTGCGGGAACCCCTAGATACCTTGAGTACACGGTGACGCTGAGCCCCGCCGCTGGCGATTCCCCCGTTCAGGTCGGCTACCAGATTACCGATGCCAGTACCGCCACCCCGAACGCGGACTACGGCATGTCGTCTCCCGAAAGCCCGCTGACCTTCATGGCGGGCGAAACCTCTAAAACCATCAGAGTCGCGGTCAACGGCGACTACATTGAGGAGGACAGAGAGTCTGTCGAAATCATGCTGGTGCCAGCTGGAAGCGCCGCCTCCGTAGCGGGCGCCGTGATCGTGACTCGGTCCGCCAGAGCCTACATTCTGCCAAGAAAGCCTTCGGGCAGCTCGGTGCTGTCGGTGCGGCCGGGGCGTGTATCGAGTGGCGGAGCCGGAGCGGAGCCGACGGTAGACCTGACGTTTGAGATGAATCCGCCGCGGACGTATCCCGTGACGGTTCAATATCAGGTGCGGCTCCAGAGCGGCGGGTCAGGCTCCTCCCTTGCTAGAGGCGTAGGGTCCCGGATGCTGGGCGTCACCGCTACGGTTGATCTTGCCGCCAATCAGGGGATGGCGGATATCACCCATCGTCTGGGGACGTCGTTTGACACGGCTAACGCCCGCGATTTGGAGGTGCTGGTCGAGCAGGCACTGGTAGCGTCCAGCGGCGATCCCGACCCCAACGTCAACATTGCTGGAGTGCAGGCAGCGGTACGGGGAGGCGGCGCGTTTACCAGAGTGGGCGCGACGGACGCCGCTCGGCTTGCGAGGGGCTTGGGCTACGTGCTGTCCAGCGCAGGAAGGTCGCTTGCCACCGGACTTGTCGATGCGCTCTGGGAGCGCGCTGCGGCCCACCGGGCGGGCAGCGGAGAGCAGGTCGCCGTACTGGGCGGACGCGCCGTTGACACCGGGGCCTTCGCGCCGGGCACGGACGCCGGCCGGGCGGCGCGGGAAGTAGCCGGGTTGCTTGGGATCGAGGCCATAGCGCCCTCGGTACAGGCTGCCTCCTACTCCGGTGGCGTCTACGGCGACGGCATCGAATCGTACCGCGAGTGGGCTGGCCTGCCAGACTCGGGCGACGCGGCGCGACGCAGCCGATTCGCGCTGTCCCTTGGCGGGAGTGCCGTAGGATCCATCACGGCATGGGGTAGGGGCGACATCCGCTCGTACGAGAGCGACTTGGCGGATAAGGGTTTTGCGTCCGAGGGGGAATCGTTCGCATGGCTGTTTGGCGTCGACTACCGGTACCAGGAAGACATTGTCGTAGGGGTGGCGGTCAGTCGGCTGTCGGGTGAGACCGACTACGTATTTGACGATAACGAGGGCGAAGGCGTGGTGGAAACAGGCCTGACCAGCTTCGCGCCATGGGTGCACTGGACCAATCCCGCCGGATACGTCGGATACGAGGCGTGGGGCAGCTTTGGTACCGGGTCGGGCACGGCGACGGTCGACGAGGACGGCGGCAAGGTGGAGACCGACGTAACCACGCGCATCCTGGCCGCCGGAGTGCGGGGAAGGGAGATGCCCTATGGGCGGGCCATAGTGGCGGCGAAGGCTGACATGTATCGGGCGACCCTGACATCGACCGCGGCGGAGGGCGGCCTTCAGGTGGCGGATGCGGACGGCAACTCTTCCCGCGTGCGGCTGGCTGTGGAGGCCGCGAGCAGCAGCAGCCTTGAAAGCGGCGAACAGCTCACCGCTGGATTGGACGTAGGAGCGCGGTTTGATGGCGGCGGGGCGGAGAGCGGTATGGGTGCGGATGTAGCGGTGGACTTCCGCTATGCCCACCCAACCAACGGCATCGAGGTGACGTGGCGGAACAACTGGCTGCTGTTTCATGGCCAAGACGGGTACAAGGAGTCGGCTTTCAGTCTCGGCGTCGCCTTTGACCCGGGGATATCCGGGCTGGGCTTCCACATGAACCTGGAGCCGTCGTGGAACGCCAGCCATCTGGGTGGCGGGTCGATGTGGGACTCGGGACCGGCCGCCGGCCTACTGAATCAGACCGGCGATGGCGCGGCCTATCGGGCTCGGCTCGGCTACGGCCTTGGCGCGCTGCGGGGGCGGGCTCTGGCGACAGCGTACGGCGAAGTCGACGGCGGCGAAGACGCGCGCATGCGACTGGGCGCGGACCTGCGCAACGCGGACAGCGGCATCAGCGCGGTGCGGCTGGGGATCTACGGGGAGCGCGAGCACAGCGGAGCGCCGGGCGAGGACGACACGATCATGCTGGAGGGGCGGGTCGGTTTTTGAGGGGCTGGCCGCGCATGGCTCGCGCGGCCCTGCGCGACCACGGACACCATCGTCGAAGATTGCCGCAGAGGCAGCCTTCACCTGCGCGAAGCGTGAAACGCGAACGCCATTGGCGGGAGGGAAGCGCCTGCTGGGCGTAGCAGCTTGGCGAAGCTGGAGACGGGGCCATTCGCAACGGATCTGTCGATGGCAGACGCGGTGATGGTAAAGCCGTACTGTGCGGCGCATCCCAATGGCGCGTGGAGAAATGACGGGATATTCGTAGCGCCGCTGCTAGCGGCAGCCGTCATCACCATCGTCGCGGCCACCTGTCAGCCCAGGGCCAGCCTGTGGCGCCACCGAGCATCCTCGCCGCGTACGAGGCGCATCAGGCCTGAGCCCAGCGGGAGGGTACGGGCTGGAAGTAGATACGAGGCAGCCGAAGGGCGGGGCCGGGACCGAAGTGGCGGGCAGCGCTATACTGGTGACGCTGGGGCGGCTGGCAGCAGCGCATGCGGGCGCAGGTCGACTGGGTGCATCCGAGTCGGTGGCCGGAAGCCGTACAGGAACTCGTGGCACACGGCGGTTGCCTAGGACGGCGAGGTGGTGCTGCTGCCGAGGCTTGCCGGCGGGTAGAATGGCGCATGGCGCGCCGCAAAGAGGAGAAAAGCGCATGCTGAAAGCTTCCCCCCCCCCGACTAAGGAGGGTGTCATGAAGTGGCTGCGGACAGCGGGTCTTCTGCTGGCAGCGGCAGGATTTTGGCCGCATGGCGCATGGGCGCAGACGGAGCCGATTCCCGTTACGCTGGTCGAGAATACGGGTCAAACTGCAGTAACGAACGGACCTGGCATTGGCGCAAGGGTTACGGGTGATGGCGCGCTTAATCCGGCAATTGGCTATAATGCCTTGGCACAGCCGTTTACGACGGGAGCGTCTGCTGGCGGCTATGACATTGAAAGCGTCCGTGTGGTGGTTCAAGGGACGTTGTTTCAAGTCACCATTTTTAAGTCCATTGCCTTTGTGATTGAAATTGCAGAGGGGAATGCGGCGGGAACCGTGCCGGAAACCGCCGAGGCCAATGTTTTGCACAGGTGGACCTTTGACCTGGAAGCTGCCGACACACCCCTTTTTCCAGATACAGAGGTGGATGTAGATGACGACAACCACACAACACCGAAGGGAGAAAATCAAACAGTGCTCGCTCCCAATGAGACTTACTTTCTTATTATTAGGTATGATGTAACGGGCACAGGAGTTATGGCAGGTCCAAGATTTGAAGCCACCGCGCAGTCAGTCGTGGACAGTACCAGTTCGAGCGGCTGGAGCATGGGCGAGTTGAGTGTAGTGAATGTAGTTGAAGGTACAGAAAGCTGGCAAGTGCATATTCCAGAGCGTAGGCTGCATCTCGATATCGAGGGGCACGTGGTCCCGCCACCGGAGATCAGCATCAGCGACGCCCCCGCCGTGATGGAAGGCGATTCGGGAATGAGCAATGAACTTGTCTATACAGTTTCCATTGACAAGGCCCCGTTGCAACGGACAACGGTCAACTACGCGTCCGTCGCGTACAACACGGCCGGACCCACCACTTCGATGGCTGGCGAGGACTTTGTGGCGGCCGATGCAACTGGCATGCTGACCTGGGAAGCCGGGGATGACACCGATAGGGAGATCAGGGTGCGGGTTATCGGCGATACGCTGCACGAATTAGACATTAATACGTTAGACAGATCGCAGGACGTAGCTATTATGCTGTCTGCACCGACTGGAGGCGCCACGCTGGCCGCGGGTGGAGACACGGCCTCAGGCACAATCACCGATGACGACGGCAAACCGCGTGTTTCTGTAAGCGTGGGATCTGCCGCAGAAGGCGACTCGGGTGATGATACCAGAACCCTGGACGCTACGTTTACATGGACAGGAGATACGGATGAAAGTGAATTTGTGCGTGTTTCATATAATGTGATGACCTTGCCGGGGCTGGCTGGAGAACCCGCCAATCAATCTGTCGCAGTCGAAAACACTGACTATACCACTGCAGGCATACAGGACTTGGACGAGTTTCTCGATGGCTTTGTGCAATTTAGTTCTGGCGAACGAGCCAGGACGATTTCATTTCCGATTGTAATGGACAATATCGCCGAACCGGACAAGTATCTTGGCGTTGTCTTGACGCAAAATTTCTATGCGGACATATCTGGCAGCGCGGCGACAGACGAAGATCAAGTGGAATATTACTTCTATGGCACCCTGACGGACGACGATCGAGGTATATCCATTGACTCGCCGGGAGTGGATGAAGCAGATTCGGGATCCAACATCACCCTGACCTACACCGTGTCGCTGGACGGAGAATGGCCGCAGGAGGTTGCCGTGGACTACTCGGTGGCGGCGGAGAGCACGGCTACCTCCGGCACCGACTATGTTGCCCTGGCAGATGGAACGCTGACGTTTCCGGCAAACAGCAGTACAGCGCAGACGATCACGGTTACGGTTACTGGCGATGACGAGTTCGAGGAAGACGAGACGATTGTTGTAAGGCTGGCCAACGCGCGGTGCACGACATCCTGCGGAGTCAATCTTGCGCCCACCATCACTACGGCGGATGGCGAGGGCACCATACGCGACAACGACGATCCAAGAATATCCATCAGTAACGCCGCAGCTGTGGATGAGGGCGATTCGGGCATGAGCGCCGAACTTGTCTATACGGTGTCCATCTCCGCTGCTCCGATGGAGCAGGTAACGGTCAACTACGCGCCCGTCGCGTACAATTCAGCTGGTCCCACCACGGCGACATCTGGCGAGGATTTTGTGGCGGCCGATGCGATGGGCACACTGACTTGGGAAGCAGGGGATGACAGTGACAGGGAAATCAGGGTAAGGATTATCGGCGATACGCTGCTGGAGAGAAATTCAGTCACAAGAGACAGGTCGCAGGATGTGGCCATCATGCTGTCTTCGCCGACTGGCGGCACCACGCTGGCCGCGGGTGGAGACACGGCTACGGGAACAATCACTGATGACGATGACAATCTGCAGGTTACGGCACGCGTGGCAAGTGCTGCTGAAGGAGACTCGATCGATACTGCCAGAACCCTGGATGTTGTAATTGCAAAGACAGGAGACACAGACGAAAGCTTTAGTTCTTTGGCAGTCGGATATGTTGTTTTATACAGAACGGGGCAGGCTGGAGAGCCCTCCAATTTGGCCATCGCTAGAAATGGCATCGACTACACCACTGTAGGCATATCGAATATAAACATGGACCTCGAGGGTATTGTGCAGTTTGGTCCCACCGAGTACGAGCAAACGCTTTCGTTTCCGATTGTAATGGACAATATCGCCGAGCCAGACAGGTATCTTGGCATTAGCTTGCAAAGTGGCACCGGCTTCGATCTAACTGGCGGGGCGGGGAATCAATTTGAACAAAACTTCTACGGCACCCTGACGGACGACGACCGAGGCATATCCATCGACTCGCCGGGAGTGGATGAGGTCGATACGGGGGCCGACAGTACCCTGACCTACACCGTTTCGCTTGACGGGGAATGGCCACAGGAGGTTGCCGTGGACTATTCGGTGACGGCGGAAAGCACGGCTACCTCCGGTGCCGACTATGTTGCTTTGGTGGATGGAACGCTGAGGTTTCCAGCAAACAACAGCGCAGCACGGACGATTACGGTAACGGTTACTGGCGATGACGCGTTTGAGGAAGACGAGACGATCATCGTAAGGCTCGCCAACGCGCGGTGCACGACATCCTGCGGAGCTAATCTCGCGCCATCCATTACTACAGCGGATGGTACGGGGACTATTCGCAATAATGACAGTCCCAGGATATCCATCAGTGACGCTCCCGCCGTGGACGAGGGCGACTCGGGAATGAGCGCTGAACTTGTCTATACCGTGTCCATCGACGCTGCTCCGCTACAGCGGGTAACGGTCAACTACGCGCCCGTCGCGTATGCTCGACTCGGGGACACCACGGCCATGGCAGGCGAGGATTTTGTGGCGGCCGATGCGATGGGCACGTTGACTTGGGAGGCAGGGGATGACACTGACAGGGAGATCAGGGTAAGGATTATCGGCGATACGCTGTACGAGGTAGATAACAATACTCTATCCGCGTCACAGGACGTGGCCATCATGTTGTCTTCGCCAACAGGCGGCGCCATGCTGGCCGCGGGTGGAGACACGGCTTCTGGTACAATCACAGATGACGACAGCTTTCCGCAGATTACTGCCCGCGTGGGGTCCGCCACAGAGGGTGACTCGAGCGATGCGGCGGGAACCTTGGATGTTGTGGTTTCAAGGACAGGAGATACCGACGAAAGTACCAGCGTTAGCGCCTCATATTTTATCATAAGCGCATCAGGACTGGCTGGAGAGCCTGCAAATCTGGCCGTTGCAGCGCTGGACGCCGACTACACCAGAACGGGCATTGCTGGTCTAGATGAGTTTCTTGAGGGTAGTATTGGATTTGGCCCCACCGAATATGCGAGAACGCTTTCGTTTCCGATTATACGTGACAATGTCGCCGAACCAGACAAGTACTTGGGAATAGCTCTGCTCAATGCTTCAGAAATTGAAATTACTGGTGGTACGCCAGACGATCCAGTTTTGCGAGGCGAAGTCTACTTCTATGGCACCCTGACGGACGATGATCGAGGCATATCCATCGATTCACCGGAAGTCACGGAGGCCAACACCGGAGCCGACAGCACCCTGACCTACACCGTATCGCTGGACGGTGAATGGCCGCAGGAGGTTGCTGTGGACTACTCGGTGGTAACGGCGGACAGTACAGCGGCCTCCGGTACCGACTACGTGGCTCTGGCCGATGGTACACTGACGTTTCCGATGGGCAGCGCCACTCCGATGACCATTCCCGTGACGGTCACCGGCGACGACGCGTCCGAGGGTGACGAGACGATTGTCGTAAGGCTCGCCAATGCACGCTGCACGACGCCCTGCGGAGACAACCTGGCGCCCACCATCACGACGGCGGATGGCGAAGGCACCATACGAGACAACGATATCCCCAGAGTGTCCATCAGCTCGCCGGCTGCCGTGACCGAGGGGGACACGACGACCGTTGCGATGAGGTTCAGCGTCAGGCCAAGCGCGGCCCCGGATGCGCAGGAAACCGTCATTTGGACGGTCTCCAGCACAAGCACGGCCACGGCCGCCGCCGACTACACCATTGCGGGCGCCAGCGGTACGCCGCTGAGCGGCCAGCTGACGTTTCCCGCTAACCAAATCACGGCGCAGACGGTCACGGTTACGGTCAACGGCGACCTGCTCCACGAAGGGGACGAAACCATCGTCATTGATCTTTCATCGCCGAGCGCGGGACTCATACTGGATACGGCGGCGCAGACGGGGACAGGCACGATCACGGACAACGACCCAGCCCCCGTGCTGTCCATCGGCAATGCGACGGTGGCCGAGGGCGACACCGGCACCGCGACCCTGCGCTACACCGTAGAGAAGGCGGGACAGACCGCGCTGCCTGCAAGCGTCAGCTACAGCGTGACGGATGGTACGGCGACGTCTGGCACCGACTTCACGGCGCCCACTGGCACCTCGCTGGAGTTCGCTCCCGCCGAAACGCAGAAAATGATCGAAATCCAGGTAACCGGAGACAACCTGGCCGAAGGCAACGAAACGGTCGAGATCACCCTTGCCAGCCCCAGCGACGCAACCATCGCAAGCGGCATGGCCGTCGGCACGGGTACCATCACCGATGACGACCCCCTGGAGTTCTCGATTGATTCCACGCAGGTGGCGGAAGGCGCTGCCGGGGAATCACCCACGATGACGCTGACCATTTCGCTGGCGTCGGACCACGCCTACACCCTGACGGTGCCCTACACCGTCGAGGGCAGCGCGACTTCCGGTACGGACTATCAGGCGATTCCCGCCGGTCCGCTTGTGTTCGCTTCGGGCGAAAGGTCAAAGACGGTCACGGTTACCGTCACGGGCGACGACGATTCGGAGCCTAGCGAGACGGTTGAGATCGTCTTGGGCACGCCATCCTGCACGGGCTGCCCCACGGGACTGGGGCCAAGCATCGCGATGGGCATGGCCAGAGGTGTCGGCACCATTGCCAATGACGATTCGCCGCTGCTGTCCATCGACTCGCCAAGCGTAACCGAGGGCGATGCTGGCGTCGTGGACCTGACCTTTACGGTGACGCTGACTCCAGCAGCGGACGATCAGACAGTAACCGTCAGCTACGGAGTTACGGGCGGCACAGCGACGGCAGGGGACGACTACACGGCCCCGACTGGCAGCACGCTGACCTTCCAGCCCACCGTTACTACGCAGACCTTTACCATCAGCGTTGCTGGCGACGAAATCTACGAAGGCGACGAAACGGTCATCGTCGCGCTGTCGAACCAAACGGAGGGCATCGAGCTGGCGACGGCCCCCGGTACCGGCACGATCACTGACGACGACCCTATGCCCGTGTTCGCCATCGATTCGCCGAGCGTCAGCGAGGGCGACACGGGTACGACGGACCTGACGTTTACAGTCACCAAGACGGGGGCTACGGCGCTGCCCGCGACGGTCAGCTTCGCCGTGGCGGACGGTACGGCAACCGTCGCCGACAGCGACTACACCGCCCCATCCGACACGTCGCTGGATTTCGCCCCGGCTGACACCACGTTGACGGTTACGGTTTCAGTTACAGGCGACAGCCGCGGCGAGGAGGACGAGACCCTTACCGTCACTCTCTCCAACGCTACCGGTGCCACCATCGGTACGGCGGTGGGTACTGGCACCATCCTCGACGACGACCCCCTGACGCTCTCCATCGATTCGCCAAGCGTGCTGGAAGGCGATTCCGGCACCGCGATCCTGACCTTCGAGGTAACGCTGGCATCTCCGCCATCCTCCCAGGTTACCGTCGCATACAGCGTATCGGACGGCACGGCGACAGTCGCCGACGGTGACTATGTCGCGCCGCCCGACGGCACGCTGACGTTTCCAGTGGGCAGCATGGTCGCGCAGACATTTGCGGTAACGGTCAACGGTGACACCAACGCCGAACCCCACGAGACGGTGACCGTGACGCTGTCCAGCCCCACGGGCGGGGCGGGGTTTGCTGGGGACGGCGCCACGCTGATGGGCACCGGTACTATCGTATCCGACGATCTTCCCCTGATCGCCGTCAGCTCGCCAAGCGTGCTGGAAGGACGCTCGGGTACGGCGACTCTCGATTTTGTCGTGACGATAAGCCAGACTTGGCAGGACGACGTTACGGTCGCCTATGAAGTATCGGACGGTACGGCCACGGCTGCCGACGGAGACTACAGTGCGCCGGCTTCCGCCACCCTGACCTTTGCGGCCAACACCGCAACGCTCGAGCAGACCATCACGGTCACGGTGAATGGCGACAACGTCTCCGAAGGGGACGAGACCGTGACGGTGACGCTGTCCAGTCCTGTCAACGCGATCTTCGACGGCGGCAGTCCCACGCTCGTGGGGACCGGTACGATACTCTCGGACGACCGGAGACTGACCATCAGCTCCTCATCCGAGGTGCGGGAAGGAGAGCCTGGAGGCGCACCTGCGTATCTTGAGTATACGGTGGCGCTGACCCCGGCGGCTGGCGGTAGCACGGTCGAAGTCGGCTACCGGATTACGGACGCCAGCACCGCTACCGTCGAGGCTGACTACTCGGCGCCGTCTCCCGAAAGCCCGCTGGTCTTCATGACGGGCGAAACCTCCAAAACCATCAGGGTCGCGGTCAACGGCGACTACATCGAGGAGGCAAGGGAGTTTGTCGAGATCATGCTTGTACCGGCCGAGGGTGCCGTCTCTGCAGCGGGCGCCGTGATCGAGACGGAGCGCGCCAGAGGCTTCATCCTGCCAAGAAAACCCTCTGGCAGCTCCGTACTGTCGGTGCGCCCGGGACGGGTATCGACGGGCGATGACGGGGCCGAGCCGGCGCTGGGTCTTTCGTTTGAGATGGATCCGCCGCGGACGTATCCCGTGACGGTCCAGTATCAGGTGCGGCTCCAAGGCGATGGACCGGGTACTGCCCTTGCGAGAGACGTCGGATTAGGGGCCGTTCTTGCGGGGGACGCCGGATCCCGGGTGCTGGGCGTCACCGCTACAGTTGATCTTGCCGCCAGTCAGGGGACGGCGGAGATCGACCATCGTCTTGGGGCGGCGTTCGATGCAGGCAGCGCCCGAAATCTGGAAGTGCTGGTCGAGCAGGTGCTGGTCGCGTCCAGCGGCGATCCCGATCCCAACGTCAACATCTCCGGTACGCAGGTAGCGGTACGGGGAGGCGGCGCGGTCACCAGAGTCGGCGGCGCAGATGCCGCGCGGCTTGCAAGAGGCCTGGGCTACGTGCTGGCCGGCGCCGGGCGGTCGTTTGCCACCGGACTCGTTGACGCGCTCTGGGAGCGGGCGGCAGCCCACAGGTCGGGGAGCGGCGAGTCGCTTGCCGTGCTGGGCGGCCGCGCCATCGATACAGCCGCCTTCGCGCCGGGTACGGATGCCAGCCGGGCGGCGCGGGAGGTAGCCGGGCTGTTTGGAGTCGAGGCGGTAGCGCCCTCGGCTCAGTACGAATCCCTCTACGGAAGCGCCTACGGCGACGGTCTTGAAAACTGGCAAGGAGCGGTCGCATACGCGGACTCCTACTACGACGGCTCCTATGGAGACGGCATCGGGTCGTACCGCGAGTGGGCTGGCCTGCCAGACTCGGGCGACGCGGTGCGGCGCAGCCGTTTCGCACTGTCCTTTGGCGGGAGCGCCGTCGGATCCATCACCGCTTGGGGAAGGGGCGACATCCGCTCCTACGAGAGCGATTTGGCGGATTCGGGATTTTCGTCCGAGGGGGATACGGTCGCATGGCTTTTCGGAGTCGACTACAGGTACCAGAAGGACATCGTCGTAGGGGTGGCGGTCAGTCGGCTTTCGGGCGAGACCGACTACGTATTTGACGAAAATGAAGGCGAAGGCGCGGTGGAAACCGGTCTGACCAGCTTTGCGCCATGGGTGCATTGGACTGGCTCCGCCGGATACGAGGCCTGGGGCAGCATAGGAGTCGGGTCGGGCACGGCGACGGTCGACGAGGGCGACAGGGCAGCGGAGACCGATGTCACTTCGCGCATCCTGGCGGCTGGCGTACGGGGAAGGGAGATGTCCTTTGGACAGGCCATTGTGGCGGCAAAGGCCGACGCGTATCGGGCAACCCTGACATCGTCTGCGGCGGGTGGCGGCCTTCAGGTGGCGGATGCGGACGGCAACTCGTCACGTGTGCGGCTGGCAGTGGAGGCGTCGCGCAACAGCAGCCTGGACAGCGGCGTACAGCTTGCCGCTGGACTGGACATAGGAGCGCGGTTTGACGGCGGCGCGGCGGAGAGCGGCATGGGGGCGGATGTTGCCCTCGACCTCCGCTACGCCCATCCAGCCAACGGCATCGAGGTGACGTGGCGCAGCAGCTGGCTGCTGTTTCATGGCCAGGACGGGTACAAGGAGTCGGCCTTCAGCCTCGGTATCGCCTTTGATCCGGGGATTTCCGGGCTGGGTTTCCACATGAGTCTGAAGCCGTCGTGGAACGCCGCCCATCTGGGCGGCGGGTCGCTGTGGGACTCGGGGCCAACTGCTGATGTACTGGATCGGGACGGTGATGGCACAGCCTACCGGGCGCGGCTTGGCTACGGTCTGGAGGCGCTGCGGGGGCGGGCTCTGGCGACCGCGTACGGCGAAGTCGATGACGGCGGCGAAGAAGTACGCATGCGGCTGGGTGCGGACCTGCGCAACGCCGATACTGGCATTGGCGCGGTACGGCTGGGGCTGTACGGGGAGCGCGAGAACAGCGGAGCGCCGGACGAGGACGATACGATCATGCTAGAAGGGCGGGTCGGTTTCTGAGGGACGGGCTGCCTATGCTGGCGGCCGCCTGCACCGATGCGAACGCTGTTGAGGGGATACACCGTACGGTGAACCTGGACTCGTAGAGAGAGAGCTAAGCATGACTCCATCGGCGGGGGATGTCCGCCTTCGTTGAGGAGCGGCCTGCGGGCGAAGCTGGGATGAGCGCTTGACCGGTCGAACTTGTCGATGGCAGATGCTATGATGGTCGAGATGCCCAACCCACGATATCCCAATAGCTCACGGGATTGCGGTTTCACAGTGATATGGCAGTCATCACTAGACATCCAGAAATTTCGAGGTTGACCACGTGAAGCAAACTGTGCTAGAAGTACCCGACAACCAGACTGTCTAGACAGTCTACCCACCACATCTTAGGGAGTGGCGAGAATGAGCATCGAATCAGGCAGAGTGGAGAGCCGCTTTCTCCACAACGCTCCTGGCCAATCGGCACCAGTCTCTGAGGACACTGATGGCGACCAGACAACGGACAGGATCACGCAATACCACTATGAGTCTGACGCGGTTGGAGCAGACCTCGTTAGAGTGACGGTTCAGTATGGCAGTGTTGGCGAGGATGAGACCTTCGTTCCGGAAACGCAGGAGACTTGGTACTACGATGGAACGGGAGAGGACTACGACTACATCATCTACGACGGTACCGAGGGGGGCGACGCGGCGGACGGTACTGGCGAATGGCTGGAGTATCGAGGCGGCGCAGACTTTGAGCATGTGCTCGACGGTGCGCAGACGGGTCTAGCCGGGGTGCAGGCGGTTCAGCTGTCAGGCCGGGGCGGCGCCACTACTCTGACTCTGTCCGACGGGGATCTGACGGAGCTTGCCAACGGAGCGGACGGCTACGTGGTGAAGATCGATGGCGGCCGCGACGACACGGTGGTGTTTTCCGGCAACATCATCTACGCCACTGGCCTCGTCGTGAATGGGCGTAGGGAGTTTCAGGGGACGGACGGAAAGGTTTATGTCGCGAATGCGGTGGCGTTCAGGGGAGCACGAGACCCGAGGGAGGTCATTCTTTCCAACCTCGCTGAGGCCACAGTGGATATGTTCGGACTACTGGCGGGCGGAAACGGTATTGTCGGCGTTACCGCGGATAATCTAGACTCCGTCAAGACGGTGATAGGAGCATATGGATCTGCCACATCGCCTGCTCTGGCGGACCTTACGGAAGCCCAGATCGTGAATCTGGCGGGGGTTGTTTCCACAGGCCGTGCGGTACCCTCGGGCGGAAGGGTGCTTACAGCAACTCTTCAAGAAGATAATGTGTGCTTGCGCTTAGAAGTTGACGCGAACGGAGATAGTACGATCGACCAGCGCGTCGGAGTGACATTGGACGGGGCAACGCTGGCGGTGATCGGTCTGACACGGAGCATGGATAGCAACGGGGACGGTGTCTGGGACGACCGAAGTGAAGTGGACAGCAACTATGATGGTACCGTGGACCAAGTGATAACAGTTGGGCGGACAAAAACTGACAGCGACAGCGATGGAACTGCCGAAAGAATTGTAACGAAGACGTTTATTGACGGGACTCTGCGCATAAAGGCAACCGAGGAAGATATTGACGACGACAGCACCGTAGATACCGAGGAGACTCTCTACTATGATGGCACAGGTGAGCCGCGCGATGACGGCACTGGAGTGCCATATGATTATGCGGTGCTGGATGGTAGTGGAACCAGTGATAGGCAGGACGGAACGGCGGACCGGCTGGAGTACAAAAATGGGATTGATTTTACTCACACAATCTACGGCACGGGCAGGGAGGGGTTGGTCGGAATGAGGAGGATCATGCTTGCAGACGGAGAGGGGGACATCACCCTGACATTTGCCGATGGTGCTTTGGAAGGGCTTGCCGCCAATGTAGACAACTATACGCTGACCATAGATGGCGACAGTGGCGACACAGTGGTGTTTTCCGATGACGTTTATAATACGGGAGTGCAGGAGGGCAGTCACGATGTGTACCGCGGCGAATCGGTGCGGGTTCTCGTTAATTCGGAGGTGGAGGTGATGGGAGAGCAGGATGCCCTCGAAGCCCTGCTCGCCAACTTGGATGATGCCACGGTGGGAATGTTTGAACGGGTGGGCGATGAGGGAATCGCCGGGGTCACCAGCGACAACCTTGCCCTTGTCAAGGTGGTGTTGGGAGTTTTTGGCTCGGCAACCACGCCCCCGCTAACAGACTTGACGGAGGAGCAGGTGCAGAATCTGGCGTTGATTGCGTCTAGCGGCTTTGCTGTTCCAGCAAGCAGTGCAGTGATGGCTGCCTCGGTGAGCCAGAACAACCTTGTCCTGAAAGTCGATCTGAATGGGGACGGTACGGAGGACCAGCGGTCAACGGTGAGCCTTGCTACAGGTACGATGGCTATGACCGATATGTTGCGAGTATACGACAGTGACAGCGACGGAGATTGGGACAGTCGAAGTGAGAGGGATGTATACGACGATGGAACTCGTCAAAGTAAGGCGGTTCGAACGGACAGTGACGGGGATGAAATATTTGAGCGTATTGAGACGGAAACGTATCAGGCTAGTAGGCTGCACACCTATAAAGTGGAGCGGGATCTGAATGATGACGGAACAATAGACACGGCGGAGACCCAGTACTACGATGGTACAGGAAGTAGATACGACTATGCCCTTTTCGACGGCGATGGAACCAATGATCCAGCGGATGGAACCGGGGAGTGGTTGGAGTACCGTAGTGGAACGAATTATGATCGCCCATTCGATGGTGCGGAGGTAGGGGTCGCTGGAGTGCAGGCGATTCAGTTGGCTGGGCGGGGAGGTGTAACCACATTGAAGTTCTCCGACAGTGACCTGACCGAACTTGCAAACGGTGTCGGAGGATATATGCTTCGTATTGACGGTGACGCTGACGATTTGGTGAAGTTCAGTGGAGGGATATATGATACTGGGCAACATGACGGTGACTATGAGGTGTATCGGGGAACAAGCGGAACTGTGCTTGTGGATGCGGACGTGGTGGGAGTTTCGGGAACGTCGGACGCACTGTCGGCGTTGCGAATGAACATCTCCAAGGCCACGGTGGAAATGTTTGGATTGGTGGGGGACGGAATAACTGGCGTGAGCAAGGGTAATCTCGCAGCCGTTAGAACGTTACTTGGCGAATACGTGGACTCCACGGCGATAGGTGGAGGTACCCTAACAGAGGCGCAGGTAGGAGCGTTGGTGAGCATTGTCAACGATGTTGAAAATGTCCCGGAGGGTGCAGAGATTGCTACCATTACTGCGGTCGCCGGAAACAATCTTGTGCTTGAGATGACGCTCCCCGTATCCGGAGGAAGTAGAATGCGGGTAGAGTTAGGACTGAATGTGTCTAGCTACGCGATCACGAGAACAACTCGCAAGTTCGACGAGGATGGCGATGGTACCTATGAGCTGATTGAACATGATCACGACGCGGACGGGATTTTGGACGTGGTGGAACATGACGAGGATGACGATGGAACCGTTGAATATAAAGCGTATGACGATGGAATTGGTAGCGGCGGTGATGATGGCACCCCCGACAGACTGGAGGTTTTAACCGGGGGCGCACCGATGTTGATCATTGGCGCAGATATGGCGGAGGAGTTTGCGCTAGTAGCCCGAATTGAGATGGCTAATGACGTGAGTAACGTGAGCGGTGTAACGCTTGTAAATGGGGTGCTGGATAGGCCGGCAGACCATAATGGTGATGGAACCGTTGACAGCGTGTTTACGCTTACGGTAGTAGGCGGTACAAACGACACGTTAGCGGTGGGAGACACAGCAGTTGTCCGCGAGGAATCATCCGACACAGCAGGTTTTAACGCTTATCGCGGATCGAGCGGGCTACTAATGGTCGACGAGGATGTGACAGTGGATTTCGCGCCGGCGCAGGCAGTGCGATCGATTCGAAGCGACCCCGCGAATGCAACTACCGCGATGTTTGCCGATATTGGTATTGATGGGCTCAGCGACCGGAGTCTTGCAAATGTAAAGATGCTAATTGGGGCGTTTGACAGCGATAGCACGCCTGCTCACTCGGAATTAACTTACAGCCAGATTCATAATCTTGTTGAAATTGCAAGTGACACCCGTGTTGTGAATGCGGATGGGACGGTGACTGCGGTTTCTTTGAGTGAAGATGGTATGACCGTGGATATAAACACCGACGCAGACAACGTTATTGAAGAACGATCTGTACTCAATCTTGACGCTGCGAGCTTAGCACTATTAGATCAAGTAAAATGGTATGACTTGTTTGGCGATGGAACTTTCGATGTCCGAAGTTATGAAACGTATAACAGTATTGGACAAGTACTCAGCTATGACTTTGTCTTGGGCAGATATTTGTCCAGTGAGCGATATACATATAAAGATGGTGCGCTAAATGCAAAGGTGACAGAAAAAGACTACGATGGCGACGGAACAGTTGATCGCCGTGAAACTTACACATATCACAGCACTGGAGAGCGCGCAAGTAAGATCACTTTGTTTGACAATGACGATGATGGTACTATGGATGGCCGCTCGAATACTACATACAATGACAGGGGTTTTCCAACTTACGCGGAACATGACAGCGGAATTGACGGTACCATGGAGTCCCGCGAAACATGGATTTACCACAGTACAGGTGAGTTGAAATCCAATACAACAGTGCGTGACGTCAATCATGACGGAACAGCAGATACCCAGGATCAAAGGTACAGCGAAAGTGGTAAATTGATTAGTGTTGAGTTTGACAGTGGTACAGACGGTACCGTGGATACAACGACACACGGTTACAACGACAAAGAACAACTGGTAAGTACGAAGTTTGACAGAGAATCTGACGGTACCATAGAACGGCGCGTAGATTACACATATCATAGTAATGGCGAGCGACATACAAAAATTCAACAAGAAGACAATAACGGTGACGGTACTTTTGATAGGAGGAGAGAGGAAAGTAATAATGAAAATGGAAAGCTGGTCAGTTTTGATTTTTATTACGGCAATTTCGACTACGTTAACTCTCGCAGAGAAATCACTTACTTTGCGTCGGGAAGGAAAATGACAGACATTACACGTTATGACAATGATGACGATGGCGTTTTTGACAGGAAAACGGCGAATACTTACAATGAGTTTGGTATAATCCGGACTGATAGCGATTATGATTTCGATGGGACAATTGATTATCAGTTGGTATACACGTATCACGATAATGGCTATCGAGCGACATACATGGAGAGGCAAGATAATAATGACGACGGAACTGTTGGCCTTTCTATAACGTACACTTACAACGAGTCTGGACAAAAAATTCGATCGGAAATCGATCTCGATGATGACGGAACCCCATATTTTGTATGGGTAGATGCGGATGCCGATGGTTACGGCGAAATGATGTCATTCAGCTGGGGAGACAGTGGGACAGTTAACTATCGGATTTATGATGGTACAGGATCCTCTGACGATGACGGGACCCCAGATCGTTTGGTGTTTACTGATGAAACAAGATTTTCAATGAGGTTGGGAGGTCCCGAAGCGAGGACGGCTTCGGGTATCAGTACGATTGAATTAGCTGGTGAAGTCGACAGGTCGACAACACTTGAAATACAAGATGAAGATCTTACAGTATTGTCCGCTGGATTGAGTGAATATAGACTTGTTGTCAGAGGTACGGACAGTGATACGCTCCGAATTGGTGCTGGCATAAGTAGAATCACCGGCGAGGGTGCCTTGGACGGAGACCGTACGGGTTATGAAGGGTCGCACGGGAGAATATATGTTGACCCGGAAGTAGCAGTTGAACATGTATAGGGTCAGTCTCCCATGTCTTTGGTCAATCAGCAGGAAGAGGGCGTACGGCAAGCCGTACAACACTCTTGCAGAATCCGCAGAAGAATAATGCAGAATGTAGAACATGTGGAAGGTGACATTCTTCTACAAGTGCAGTCTGCGGAGAGCAGTTGCAGTACGTACCAAACTTGTGTTTTTATGCGGAGAAGGGTAGTACTCTTGCACGGACAGAATGCAAACAACAGTATTAAGGGCGAAAAATTCAAATGATTACGCATCTGACAGCTCGGATAGCGGGCGGACTGTTGTCAGTCCGAGCGTGCGCGAGAACAACTGCCGCGGCAGTGGCATCCGTACTGGGGCATAGGTGGAGAACGGGGCTATTGCGGGCTACCGCGACGGCCGTATTGGCTTTTTGGGCAGTGATGGCGAGCTGGATTCCCGCGTCTGCGCAGGGCGCGTCGGGAATTGATATCTATTACATTACTACACTGCATGTTTGGGTGGAGCCAGGGCCGTTGCCTACCATTCCAGCAGGTCCCGATGGGTTGGATCTCGTAGCAGACCGGTCACATCCGGAATATGATAACAATGATGTAATTAAGAATGTGGATGATTTCTGTGGTGAAATTCCCGGAGATGACGATGACAATACAATTGTTGAATATCCAGAGCCTCTGAAGCCGAATGATCCAAATGACATACAGGACGCTGAACGTATAAACATGAGTTTCAGAATATGTGCCGCATGGGAAACGCATGACTGCCCGGATGGCTTGAATTGCTCGTTCCTTACGACGGACGGGGCTAATCCGGGAAATATCGATATCACATATAGATTTCATGTTCCTTCGTCAAGTCAATGGCTTTGGACTGAGTATGGATCTGACTATACTGACTGGCCAAGGCAAGAGGAGTGCTCGAATGACCAATCTGGATCCAGATCTTTGGAGCTTGATGATAATTTGGCTGCTAATAATGTCCGTGATGGCAAAACATGGAGAACGATAAATTGTTATATAATTGGAGACGGCTTTTACGAGGAAGAGGAACACATTCAGCTTGAAATTCTGTCAGCGGATTGCGACAATTGTAATGGGCCATTATCTAGCAACCATCGGTGGGCCGAAATGCCAAGCGAGGCGATACTTGGAGGAAAAAGAAGATTAAGGCGCGATATCATCAACCGGGATCCGCCGCCGGTTGCGTACATTTTTTACGACGTCCCCGACAGCGACACGGTCGCGACGGGCTGGGGTGGACCGGAGGGCGCCGCTGGGGAAGAAACCGAGTACACAATCACGCTGCTTTTAACAGGCGAAACGCAATTGAGCATGTTTTTCAGCGTTGCAGTCGAAGACAGCCTGGAGGACGGGGGTTCATACACCAGCGGCGATGATTTGGGCTATCAAATTATTGGCCTGGACGATCTCGAGGGGGATAATGGACGATTGTGTCTCGGCCCGTGCGGGGGTAAAATTGTTTCAAGATCGACCTTCTCCATTCTTGTAAAGGGAGACAATTGGGCGGAGCCAACGCAGTACATTACCTTCAGGCTTGAAAATCCCTTGTGGGGTGTAATTTCAAGACGTTACCCCAGTCTCTCAATAGCGATTGAGAATGACGATTCGCTGCATTTTTCCCTTAGGAAGTCATCCGACCCGGTTGTGGAGGGAGATCAAGGCGACACAAGTCGAGTGGGGGTGACCGTAGCGCTGGCCTCGTTGGTGCAGGGGTCATTTACCATGGACTACGCGATTTCGGGTACGGCGACAAACGGCGTGGACTATCAGCAGGTACTGCCAACTGGAACCATTGCGTTTGGCGGCGACGGTAATCTGGACCCAGACCAGGTGCTGAGCCATACGCTATACTTTGACATAATACCCGATTTGCTAGTCGAAACAGACGAAACCATAGTCCTTTCGTTTGGCAATGTACAGTGTACCAGCTGTGTGGACGGCCCGGTAGGGCGCGTAACCTTCCCCGGCTGGGAGGCTGTGCGGAACGTCCAGGGGGCTACTATAATTACCATCGAGGAGGACGATTTTCCCGAAATTACCATAATTAGCCCCAGTCTGTTGGAGGGAGGGCCAGACAACAGCCTTTTGCTTGACTTCATCGTTGAACTATCGGCCGTTTCGCCGCTGGATATCGTCGTACGGTACAGCATAGAGGACGGCACGGCCACCGCAGGGAGAGACTACGTAGCGACGGATGGCGATCTACTGTTCACCGCAGGCCAAACGCTAAACCACGTTTCGGTGACCATCAACGGCGACGACGTCTACGAGCTTGACGAGACCATCACTGCCACGCTGTCCAACCCGGTGGCGGCGATTTTCCCCGGTGGCGCGTCCACCGTAACTGCCAGAGGCGTTATCGTCAACGACGACCCCCCACCAGTCATTACGCTTACCCAGCCCGCCAGCGTCACCGAAGGCGACACCGGCGAAACGGATATGGTGTTCACCATCACCAAGACGGGCCTGACGGAGGTGGACTCGACCGTAACCTATTCGCTGACGGGCTCTGCGGTAAGCGGCGTCGACTACACGCCGCATGACAGGTTCAACCTGACCATCCCGGCGTCGGTCTCCAGCATTCCGCTTACAGTTGTCGTTCTTGGAGACAATCTGGCAGAACCCAACGAAACCGTGGACCTGACGCTGGCGCTTCCGTATCACGCACACTTCATGGCGGGTAGCTCCACCACATCCACGACTGGGACCATCATCGACGACGAGGTTCTATTGCTCGCCATTGATTCGCCGCAGATGCTGGAGGGCAACGCGGGCGACAGTACAGTTCTTGAGTTTACCGTGACGATGAGCGCGCGGGCCGACCAGGTCGTCTCCGTGGACTACTTTCTTACCCACGAGGGCGGCACAGCGACCGAGGGCGCCGACTACTCGATTCAATTCGACCCGCTGGTGTTCAGCCCGGGCGAAACCGTACGCAGAATCCCCGTAACGCTCGTTGGCGATTCCGTGGGCGAAGCCAACGAGACCATCGAGATTGATCTTCTTTTCCCGACCTGTACGGCCTGCGCGGCGGCCGGCGTGATTCAGCCTGAAATAGAGACCGGACTGGGCGTCGCCACCATCATCAATGACGACGGTACTCTTCTGTCCATCGATTCGCCAAGCGTGGACGAGGGCAACGCGGGACAGCGCATGCTGACCTTTACCGTGTCGGTTGGCACAGCTCCGACCAAAACCATCCGCGTCCAGTACGCCGTAACCGGAGGCACTGCATCGGTCGCTGGCGGCGACTACATCGTGCCGACTGGCAACACGTTGACCTTTCCTGCCAATGTGTCCACCCCGCGCACCATTCAGGTTGCCGTATTCGGCGACAGCATCTACGAGGCCGACGAGACCCTGACCGTGTCCCTGAGTACCAGCGAACCTGAATCCGAAGTGGCGCTTTTCCCAGCCACGGGTACCGGCACCATCAGAAACGACGACGTTCCGCCTTTAGTCACCATCGATTCGCCGATACCGATCACCGAGGGCGACACCGGATCCAAGAGCCTGGAGTTTCTGGTCACCAAGTCGGGTCCGACGGAGCTGGACGCCACCATCGAGGTAGCCATTCTGGGCACGGCGACCAGCCCCTCCGACTACGTGGATGTCGTCGGCGGTTCCTCGCTGACCTTCGGTCCAGCCGAGACCACAAAGGCCATCACCTTAACCGTAATCGGAGACAGTGTGGCGGAGCCGGACGAAACTGTCATCGTATCCCTGTCCGGTCTGGTTCACGCCGCCTTCACCGGCGGTGGTTCAACGCTATCAGGACGTACCAGTATCCAAAACGACGATGGCCTCCAATTCGCCATAGATTCGCCAAGCATCGACGAGGGCCAAAGCGGCACCACCCACAGGATGACCTTCACCGTCACGCTGGACGCGGAGTTCTCCCAGCAGACATCCGTTTCCTACAGCGTCACGGGTGGCACCGCCACGGCCGGCGAGGACTACCAGACGCTGTCTCCCGGCACCCTGACTTTCGCGCCGGCCGTGACGTCGCAGACCATTGACGTCACGGTTGTCGGCGACTTGCAGATCGAAGGAAGCGAGACGGTCATCGTCACACTGGCCAATCCAACCTGCACCAGCTGCGCCGGTCTTGGCGTCGCGCTGGCCACCATTTCCCCTGACCATGGCGTCGGTACGGGCACAATCGTGGGGGACGATCAGCCTCTTCTCTCCATTGACTCCCCGTCGGTGATGGAGGGCGACAGCGGACAGGTCAGTACGCTGGAGTTCACAGTCACCATGACTCAGCGGTGGCACAGCCAGGTCTCGGTCGACTACAGCGTGACCGGCGGCACGGCGACGGCGGGAGAGGATTACCGTACGGTCGCCGACGGCACGCTGATTTTTGTCGTTAACACCGACACCCAGTCCACGATCTCCGTCGACGTGCTCGGCGACGGCGACGGCGAGCGCGACGAAACCCTCGTTGTCACTCTCTCCAACCCCATCAACGCCACCATCATGTCCGGCGTCGGCACCGGTACCATCCGCTCCGATGACCGCAGCCTCTCCATCCGCGCCGCCACCCCCAGTGTAACGGAAGGCGAAGACCGGCCTCTGGAGTTCCTCGTTGAAATGGATCCCCCCGCTGACAGCCGGCTGATGGTCGATTTCGAGGTCACGCCGCAGTCCACGGCCACCGTCGGTGCGGACTTCGAATCCCCGTCTTTCACCCAGCTGGTCTTTGAAAGAGACGAGTCATCCAAGTCCATCATGGTGATGGTCAAGGACGACTCTCTGGAGGAAGACGAGGAGTTCGTCGAGATCGCCCTCGTCGACTCGGTGGAGTCCGCCAGCATCACCACGGCTACGGCAAGGGGCGCCATCATTCCGCGCCGGCCCGCCGGGGGATCTGTGCTGTCGGTCGCCCGGCTGGGACCAACATTGGGGTCCGACGGGACGGGACCCACCACCGACATGATTTTCCGCTTCGATCCGCCCCGCAACGTCGCCACTTCGATTACCTATATCGTGCGGCTCAGCGATCCCGGCGTGACTGGAAGCGGCAGGCTGGGCATCCCCGTCACCGTTACCGTTCCAGCCGACCAGAGAGAGTTCAGGGATACCTACTCTTTAGGACCCGCCTTCAATCTGGAGCACGTCGGCCTTCTCGTCGTCGAGGTAGTCTCGGTGTCCGTCGAAGGTGAAACCGAGCCAGATCCCCTAGTTAACATCAGAGGCTTGCAGGACTCCAGCGGCAGGGCATTGGTCGGGCACAACGGCGAGGAGGCGGGCAGGCTCGCGGTCGGCATGCGCTACGTCCTCTCAGGCGCCGGGCGAGCGGTGGCCGCCAGCCTCGTCGAGACGGTCTGGGAGCGGGCCGAGGCGTACCGCTATGGCCGGCCGGAGTCCACCGCCACAGTCGGCGGCCGCCGCGTCGACGTCGCCGCTTTTGCCCATGGAGACGATCCAGGCCGTGCCGCGGGCGAAGTCGCCCGGCTGCTTGGCATCGAGACGTCGGCGCCTTCGGCGCGGCGTGGCAACAGCCACTCCGGTTCCGGCTTCGGCGCCTGGCGCGACTGGGCTGGACTGCCCGGCGATGACCTTGCCCGCGGCACCCGTTTTTCGCTGACTTCTGGCGACCGCGGCGTCGGTATGTCCACTGTTTGGGGCCGCGGGGACTTCCGCTCGTTCGAAAACGTCTCAGACAACGACGACCTGACCGTGGAAGGCGACACCGATACGCTGCTTCTCGGCTTTGACCACCGCTACAGAAAGAACCGCCTTGTCGGCGTAACCCTGAGCCGGGCGTCGGGCGATGTCAGCTACGTCTTTGGCACCAAGGACGAGGGATCCATGACGGTCAGCCTGACCACCCTTGCGCCGTGGTTCCACCGCGCCTCCGACACTGGCGGAGAGGCATGGGGAATCGCGGGCATTGGCATGGGTACGGCGGGGGTCGAGGAAAGCGGCGTCTCTGTCGACACCGACGTCCGGATGCTGATGCTGGCATTCGGCCTGCGTGGCAAAGACGTGCTAATAGGCAATTCCATGGCCGCCCTGAAGGCGGACGCCTTCATGGCGTCTCTGTCGGCGGACGCGGCTGACGGAGACCTGCGGGTCGCCAAGGCGTCCGCCGACACGCATCGCCTGCGGCTTGCGCTCGAACTCGCCGGCGGCTGGAATTTCGAAAGCGGCGGCGAGTTCGCCGGCCTTCTGGATGTAGGAGCGCGCTCCGACGGCGGCGACGGGGCTAGCGGCTCCGGCATGGACGCCATTCTGGGTTTCCGCATGACATCTGGTGGCGGAGGTCTCGAGATGACCGGCAAGACAGGGATCCTGCTCTCCCATAGCCAGGAAGGCTACGACGAGTCTTTCATGAGCTTCGCCCTTGCTTTGGACCCAAGCGGCGAGGGGCGGGGAATCCAATTGTCCTTGGAGCCCGCCCTGAACGCCGCAGCCATACGAGGCAGCGGATACCAGTGGAACGCGGCTCCGGATGGCAAAAGGGATGCGCCTTTGACCTCGGGAGCCTCCCTGCGCTCGCGGCTGGGCTACGGGTTAAGGGTAATGGACGACTGGGCGCTGGCAACGGCTTACGGCCAGGTCGAAAGCGGAGAGGACCAGTCCAGCCTGCGTCTGGGTGCCGAGCTGCGCGGCCTGAACCGGCGGGAGGGCGGATTCACCATCGAGGTCTATGGCCAGCGCGAGGCGGCGGCCTTGCAACCTGACGATGCGCTCATGCTGGAGGGCCGCTTTGGCATATAGCCGATGTCGGCTTGCTGACAGGGTGGTGAGAATCCGGAATGCGGTACGGGCACGGTGCCGCTGCGGAAGACAGGCAAAACGCGCTTCCTGCTGTTTGCCAGACGTTGGCCTGCGACCTGCTTGGACAACGGCGGCGCCGCCGAATGTCCGAATGCCGCCGTCAGCCTTTGCCGTGCCCGTTGAAGACCCGGTCAATCGAGTTGCTGTCAAAAGACTGCATGAACCAGTCTTCGATCTCCTGCGCGTCAGCGGCGGCGACCCGTTCCCGATACTGCTCAGGCAGCGGCCCGAATCTGCGCCGGAGAACGTTCGTCAGCACTTCGGCCCTGCCTCTGGCTCTTTCTCTGGCTTCGCCCTTGGCCTCGCCTTCGGCCCAGTATCTTTCCACCATGTTCGCCATGATCCTTCCTCCATCCTTCGGGTAGGCTTGGCGAAGCGCCCGCTCCACCATCCTTCTGGTTACTTCATCATACTCGCTTTCGAAGAACGCCGCAAGCGGCTGCAGAACATCAGAGTCCTTTCCGACCATCCTGAGGATCGTCACCATCAAGTGCATGATGTTCAGGTCCTTCCGCCTGCTGACGCAGGAGTAGTACAGTGCCAGCAGGATGGCCGTAACCTCGCTGTTGCCGCAGTACAGATGTTCCGGCCTCAGCCGGGAGAAGTCCACGATATGGATGTGGATGTTCAGCACGCGCTTGCCCAGCCGGGCGATACCCGGCAGCCACCAGTCAAGAGACAACGGAAATTTCCACGGCCTGTCCCCGGTGTAGAGGAGAATGCCGCAGATTGCGGCGTGCGCGCGGATGCCCAGTACGCACTCGAGCAGGGCGCAGACCACGTAGCCTATCAGCTGCGCAGGCGCCTCCCTGGACGGGGACGACTTCGCCTCCAGCACGCTCTCAACGAGGGGCATGCCGTCGGGGTTCGTTTCCATCCGGAAGCGGGCGTCGCATTCGCTGGGGCGCAGGACCTGGCTGATGAATTTTGTGGGCAGGATCTCGGCGGGGCCGTCGGCCAGCGCGCCGGCAAACTCGATGGGACCGAAGACCCTTGCAAAGACGCCAGCCCGAGTCGGGTCTCTGAACCCGATTCGGATGAGGCTGTCGCGGGCTTGGTAGGTTTTGCGCTTCTCAGCGCCTCGGTCGTTCTCTCGGTGGCCTGACGCGCCGGTCTGTGTGTGCATGGTTTTTCTCCCTGCGCTGCGTCTGCGGAGCGTCTGCGCCGCCGTATGTTGTCAGCCGCTCGCTCGCACGGACCATCCGTGGTGCGGCCGTCGGCTGGATTGGTTGAGCACTGCCATAGCAGGTTGAAGCGGGGAGCGCAAACCGGGATTCTGGGATGGGTATATTTCGCGGTGAAGTGTCATTTTTGGGACCGCCCAGAAACAATTTGAAAAAAGTGATTTTGGCGCGAAACCCCCAGTCATGCCCATGAATCCGGCCCTGTCAAGCGCCTGCGTGCACCGCCCGTGCGGGAGCATGACCGCGCCCTTCGACCAGTCCGCGTATAGCGTATTGGCGTCTGACGCGGGCGGCGGCGTCGATGGCCTTGGTGCCGGGCGGTGTCGGCTGTGCGCCGTCTCGCGAGGCGGTCATGGCGTGGCGCTGGAGCGGCGCGCGGCTTTCGGTCTTCCTCCGCCTCCGTGCCGGCGCCTGACCGAGGACGTCGCCATTCCGGACCGGCCTGCGCATCTCTGCCGGGTCCTGCGGGCTATATGAGACGCCGCACAGATTCCATCGGCGACTCGGGGAGAGTGCGATTCGCGGTCTGTCCGGTGTGCTCATGCTGGCGCCCCATCCCAGCATCGAGTCTGGCAGGGCAGCGCCTTCGGCGGCGCGGCAGACGCGGCTGCCCGGATGGCGCGTTCGGCATTGCCACGCTACGGCAAATCGGCGGGCCGACTCGCAGGAGAAATTTTGGCTATCTTGCATCGCCGGAATGCACCGTCTCGAAAGCCGGGACGCAGGGAGAGGAAATTGGCGGGGAGAGAACGCAAGCGGCGGCGCCAGGGCGGCCATGCCAGCAACCCAAGGCTCAACCAGTCGGCGGCGCAGCAGCGGCCCTGGAAGCAGCCGGTCAACACCGACAGGTACATCGAGCCTCTCGACGAGGAGGGGGTCCGGTTCATCCACGACGGCGCCATGCGCATGCTGGAGGACGTCGGCCTGGAGATCCATCACGACGAGGCGCTGGGCCTGCTTCGCGACGCCGGGGCCATCGTCGACTTCGACAGCAAACACGTCCGAATCGGCCGCGAGATCATCGAGGAGGCGGTGCGGCAGGCGCCGGAGACCTTCGAGATGGAGCCCCGCAATCCGGAGCGGCGAATCACCATCGGCGGCCGCTATCTGACCATCTCGCCCGTGGGTAGTGCACCCAACGTCCAGGACATTGACCGCGGCCGCCGCACCGGCAACCGCGAGGACTTCCGCAACCTCGTCCGCCTGGGGCAGCATTTCAACTGCATCCACCTCATCGGCGGCTATCCGGTCGAGCCCATCGACCTGCACCCCTCCATCCGCCATCTCGAGGCGCAGCTCGATAAGCTCATGATCTCCGACAAGATCACCCATGCCTACAGCCTCGGCAAGGAGCGCGTCTCCGACATCATGGAGATGGTGCGCATCTCCTCGCGGGTCAGCGAGGACGAGTTCCCCGAGGTGGCGCGCATGTTCACCAACATCAACACCAACTCGCCGATGAAGATCGACGGGCCGATGATGGACGGCGCCATGCGCTGCGCCGAGCGCGGCCAGGGCGTGGTGGTGACTCCCTTCACCCTGTCGGGCGCCATGGCCCCGGTCACCGTCGCCGGCTCGGTTGCCCAGCAGACCGCCGAAGCGCTGGCGGGCATCGCCGTCTGCCAATTGCTCAAGCCAGGGGCCCGCTGCGTCTACGGCGGCTTCGTTTCCAACGTCGACATGAAGTCCGGTGCTCCCGCCTTCGGCACCCCCGAGTACATGCGCGGCGCCCAGGTTGGCGGCCAGATGGCCCGCTTCTACAAGCTCCCCTACCGCGCCTCCAACGTCAACGCCTCCAACCATCCCGACGCCCAAAGCGTCTGGGAGTCGGCGTTTTCGCTGTGGGGCGTGCTGACCGGCGGCGTCAACCTCGTTTTCCATGGCGCAGGCTGGCTGGAAGGCGGGCTCTCGGCCAGCTTCGAGAAGTACATCATCGACTGCGAGATGCTCAACTGGCTGGCCGCCTACTACGACGGCTTCGAGCTCAGCGAAGACGCCCTGGGCATCGAGGCGGTGCGGGAGGTTGGCCCGGGCGGGCACTTCTTCGGCTGCGCCCATACCCAGGCGCGCTACGAGACTGCCTTCCACCAGCCGTTCCTCAGCGACTGGCGCAACTACGAGACCTGGCAGGAGACCGGCGCGGTCGATGCCACCCGCCGCGCCAACGCCATGTGGAAGAGCATCCTCAAGGAGTTCGAGCCAGCGCCCCTCGACGAGGGCGTCCGCGAGGAGCTCGAGGCGTTCGTCGCCCGCCGCACCGAGGAGGGCGGCGCGCCCACCGACTTCTAGGGCCGTCGGTTTGTACCAGTCCCCAGCGGGGCTGCCAGGCATAGGCATTCCGCATCGGAAGCCGCCACGTTTCCCGGCGGCCTTTCCTTCCTTCGCGGGAAGGTCCAGCGCGCGCGGTTCGTTCCTATCTGAGGCGCGGGTAAGGTTCGCGCGCGCAGGCTCGATACCGCCGACGCCGCTGCTTTGGTCCCTGCTATCCGTAAGTATGTCGGTAAACCGTCTGGATTTCCGCTATCCTGCGTCGCCAGTACATGGGTCATGAGGACCGGAGCGCAGGGGAGGACAGTGTGGCGGCGCCAGAGCGGATGCGGCGACGGCAGGGCGGACGTTCCAGAAACCCTCGGTCCCGCGGGTCAGCGATGCGCCAGAGACCCTGGTGCCAGCCAGTCAACACGGACCGCTGCATCGAGCCGTTGGACGAGGAAGGCGTCCGCTTCATCCACGACGGCGCCATGCGCATGCTGGAGGACGTCGGCCTCGAGATCCACCATGAAGAGGCGCTTGGCCTGCTCCGCGACGCCGGCGCCATCGTCGACTTAGACAGCAGGCACGTGCGAATTGGCCGCGAGATCGTCGAGGAGGCGGTCAGGATGGCGCCGGAATCCTTCGAGATGGTGCCCCGCAATCCCGAGCGACGGATCACCATCGGCGGGCAGCATGTGGCGGTCCAGCCGGTGGCCGGCGCTCCCAACGTCCAGGACATCGACCGAGGGCGCCGCGCCGGCAGCCGCGAAGACTTCCGCAACCTCGTCCGCCTCGGGCAGCACTTCAACTGCATTCACATCATCGGCGGCTACCCGGTCGAGCCCATCGACCTGCATCCTTCCATCCGCCACCTTGAGGCGCACCTCGACAAGCTTGCCATCTCCGACAAGGTCACGCATGCCAACAGCCTCGGCCGCGAGCGCATTGCCGACGTCATGGAGATGGTGCGCATCGCCTCGCGGGTCGGCGAGGACGAGTTTCCCGATGTGGCGCGCATGTTCACCAACATCAACACCAACTCGCCGATGCTGATTGACGGTCCCATGATGGACGGTGCCATGCGCTGCGCCGAGCGCGGCCAGGGCGTGGTGGTCACTCCCTTCACCCTGTCGGGCGCCATGGCGCCGGTGACCATCATCGGCTCGGTCGCCCAGCAGACCGCCGAGGCGCTGGCGGGCATCGCCGTCTGCCAGCTGCTCAAGCCGGGCGCCCGCTGCGTCTACGGCGGCTTCGTGTCCAACGTGGACATGAGGACCGGCGCTCCGGTCTTCGGCACTCCCCAGTACATGCGGGGCGCCCAGATCGGCGGCCAGATGGCCCGCTTTTACAGGCTCCCGTATCGCGCCTCCAACGTAAACGCTTCCAACGTCCCCGATACCCAGAGCATATGGGAGTCGGTGCTGTCGCTGTGGGGAGTGCTCACCGGCGGCGTCAATATCATCGTCCACGGGGCAGGCTGGCTCGAGGGAGGGCTTTCCGCCAGTTTCGAGAAATACATCATCGACTGCGAGGTGCTCGACTGGCTGGCGGCCTACTACGAGGGCTTCGAGTTCAGCGAGGACGCGCTGGGCATCGAGGCGGTGCGGGAGGCTGGCGCGGGAGGGCATTTCTTCGGCTGCGGCCACACCCAGGCGCGCTACGAAACCGCCTTCCACCAGCCGTTCCTCAGCGACTGGCGCAACTACGAGACCTGGCATGAGACTGGCGCAATCGACGCCACCCGCCGCGCCAACGCCATGTGGAAGAGCATCCTCAGGGAGTTTGAGCCCGCGCCACTCGACGAGGGCGTCCGCGAGGAACTCGAGGCGTTCGTCGCCCGGCGCACCGAAGAGGGCGGCGCCCCCACCGACTTCTAGGGCCGTCCGCCCTCGACGGCCTGCTGCGGATTGCGGCTCGTTTTGTGGCAGAGACTGCCGCGCTGGTGGCAGTTCCCGGGTCTCTGCGCTTCAGCACCCTCGATACACGGCATGGCCAGCGCGTCGATTTCTACAGTGCCTTCCGTCCGCATTGCCCAGCGGGGCGGGCGCATTGCCAAACGCCATACAAGGGTGAAGCCGCTTGCGCCGCTGCCGCAGCCCGTCTATGCTGACATGAAAGAGATCCCCCTGGAGAAACCTGATATGGCAAAGACAGCGCTGCCGATTGGAGTACAGTCGTTCGGAACGATTCGCCGGCAAGGACTTCGCTATGTAGACAAGACAGGCTTTGCCAAACGGCTGGCGGATAGGGGGAAGTGGTACTTTCTTTCCCGTCCCAGGCGGTTTGGCAAGAGCCTGTTCATAAGCACGCTGAAAGAGCTGTTCGAAGGCAACGAGAAGCTGTTCCGGGGGCTGGCCATACATGGGCAATGGGACTGGAGCGTACGCTATCCCGTCATACGGCTTAGCTTTGGAGCGGGTAACTACGCGGGGAAAGGAGTGCTCCTCAGCCGGATGCACAAAATTCTCGATGACGCGGCCGTAGCTGCTGGCCTGTCGCGGTGGGCAGTCATGGCTCGTAGGATTGTTCGAAATGCCGCGCGCAGCTTTGGTAGAGTCGGTTCACATGAATTGTCTGCACCGGATGACCGCTTCACGGATCTAATTCACAGTCTCAGGAGGAAGTTCGGCCGACCCGTAGTCGTGCTCGTGGACGAATACGACAAGCCGGTACTTGCTGCCGTCGACAATCCAGAGGTCGCCCGGGAAAACCGAGATATGCTGCAGAGCTTCTATGCGGTGCTGAAGGAAGAGGATGATAACATTCATTTCTGCTTCGTGACGGGAGTGTCGCGGTTCTCGAAGGTCAGCCTGTTCTCGGGAGCGAACCAGCTTCACGATATTACGCTGGTTCCAGAGTATTCCGCCATTTGCGGCTATACGGAATCGGATATCGACGAGGTGTTCTCCGAGGAGCTGGCCGGACTTGACCGCGACAAGGTGCGCGAATGGTACAATGGATACAATTGGCGTGGCGAAGAAAGCGTATACAACCCGTACGGCATTCTGCTGCTGCTGGAGAACCGGGAGTTCAAAGCATGGTGGTTTTCTACCGGCACTCCAACTTTTCTTATCGATGTCATGAAACAGCGAGGCATGTTTCCGATCATGCTGGAGGACGTGGTGGTTTCTGACGGCGATTTGCTGGTATCTGACATTAACAGCATATCCGCCGAGGCGCTGCTGTTTCAGTCTGGATACATGACGGTTGTCGATGAAGAATTGGCGGGAGATCTGTCGCTGTACACGTTGGGCTACCCAAACCGTGAAGTAAGGCAGGCCCTTAACGAAAGCCTCCTCATGGACCTGTTTCCACAGCCTCCCGCAGCTCTAGCGAAGAACAGGCAGAACCTGATCAGATATCTTGAAAACGGAGATATGGATAAGCTGAAAGGCGTTCTTCATTCCATGTTTGCCGGCATACCGCATCAGTGGCATATGAGCTCCGCGGCGGCGAACTATGAAGCCTATTTTTCAAGCGTGGTGTACGGATACTTTCTTGGATGGGGACTGGACGTTCGAGTCGAGGATTCGACAAGCGAAGGGAGAATTGACCTCGCCGTGGTTGCCTCTGCGCACATCTACCTGTTTGAGTTCAAAGTGGTGAATGGAAGCCCCGAAGGAACGGCAATCGAGCAGCTTCGGGACAGGAACTACGCCGACAAGTACAGGCTTCATGGAAAGCCCATTCATCTTGTCGGGGTAGAATTCAGCAGGGAGACGAGGAATCTGCAGGTGTTCAATGCGGAACCTGCCTGAAAGTGCCCTCAGTACACTGGCCAATCGCGGTTAACGCTGGCGGATTCCCATCCAGGCCGCTGCCCCCGCGCTGCGGCAAGTCGCATCAATCGGGGAAGGACTGCAGCGGGCCGCTGACGGGGCGCATTCGCACCAGAAGCGGACGACGGTCCGTTTGCTGGGCATGGATGCGCGGTCCGGCATACGGATGCTGGTCCTTTGTCCGCGCCAGTCACGGCCAGACCCCCGCGTCTGCCCCTGTCCGCTGCGCTTGCGCCATCGTGGGCTTCGGCGGCAGCCGTGCGCGAATCGGCGTCGGCATCGCAGTGGCGGCGGTGCGGCAGGCGCCGTCGACGCCATGCGCCATGCAAACGCCTTCTGCATAGGCTATCCTAAGGGAGCTCGGTCCGCGCCCCTCGACGAGGGCGTCCGCGAGGAGATCGATGCATTTGCCGCCCGCCGCACCGAGGAGGGCGGCGCACCCGCCAGCATTTGCAGCAGTCCGCCCTCGCGGGCGCGCGCAAGCCATAAGGAACAGATCATTGGATACCCATGCAAATACCGTCGTCATCGGCGGCGGAGTCGTTGGCTGCTCGGTTCTTTACCATCTCGCCAAGGCGGGATGCGAAGACTGCCTCCTGATCGAGCGCGCCGAGCTTACCGTCGGCTCCTCCTGGCATGCCGCCGGCGGCATGCACATGCTCAACGGCGACCCCAACGTCGCCGGCCTCCAGAAGTACACCATGGAGGTGATGGCCGAGATTGAGGAGCTGTCCGGCCAGAGCTGTGGCGTCCACATAACGGGCGGTCTGCTGCTGGCGGGTACCGAGGAGCGGCTCGACTGGCTGCGGATGCTGGTCGCCCGCGGCCGCTTCCATGGCGTGCAGCACCGCATCCTCTCAGCCGGCGAGGCCCACGAGCTGTTCCCGATCATGGACCCCAGCTTCTTTGTCGGGGCGATGCTTGACGAGCACACTGGCCACGTCGACCCCTCCGGAGTCACGCACGCCTACGCCAAGGCGGCGCAGAAGCTGGGGGCCAAGGTGCGGTTGCGCGACCGGGTGGTGGAAACCCGCCAGCGCGCCGACGGCGGCTGGGACGTCGTCACCGAGCAGGGCACGGTGCATGCCGAGCGGGTGGTCAACGCCGGCGGCCTGTGGGCCCGCGAAGTCGGGCGTATGGCCGGCCTCGAGCTCCCCGTCCTGGCCATGGAGCACCACTACATCCTCACCGACGACATGCCCGAGGTGATCGAGGCGCAGGAAAAGTCCGGCCACCAGCTGATCCACGCCACCGATTTCTCCGGCGAGCTGTACATGCGCCAGGAGCGCATGGGGATGCTGATGGGAACTTACGAGAAAGCCTGCGTGCCCTGGTCCATGCGCGAGACGCCGTGGGACTTCGGTCCCGAGCTGCTCCAGCCCGACATGGAGCGAATCGCCCCCTCGCTTGAGGTGGGCTTCCGCCACTTCCCGGCCTTCTCCCGCGCCGGAATCCGTGAAACCATCAACGGCCCCTTCACCTTCGCCCCGGATGGCAATCCCTTGGTCGGCCCCGTGCGCGGTCTGCCCAACTACTGGGTCGCTGTCGGCGTCATGGCCGGCTTCAGCCAGGCGGGCGGCGTCGGCCTGGCCCTTGCCAGCTGGATGGAGACCGGCGATCCCGGCGCCGACATCTGGGGCATGGACGTCGCCCGCTACGGCGACTGGACCACCATGGCCTACACGCGGGCCAAGGTCTGCGAAAACTACTCCCGCCGCTTCCAGATACGTTTCCCCAACGAGGAGCTGCCCGCCGGGCGGCCGCTGCTGGCGAGTCCGCTCTACCACCGCCATCGCGCCATGGGCGCCGTCATGGGCGAGTCGGCTGGGCTGGAGGTGCCGCTGTGGTACGCGCCCGAGGGCGTCTCCGACGTCCTGTCGTTCCGCCGCTCCACCGACTTTCCCCACGTAGCCGCCGAGTGCCGCGCAGTGCGCGAGGCGGTGGGCGTCGCCGAGATCACCGGCTTCGCCAAGTACGAGGTCACCGGCGATGGCGCCCGCGAGTGGCTCGACCGCGTCCTCGCCGGCCGCCTGCCGCGCCAGGGGCGCATGTCGCTCACGCCGATGCTCAACGAGCGCGGCCGCCTCATCGGCGACTTCACCACCGCCCAGCTGGGCGAGGGGCACTACTTTATGGTGGGATCGGGCGCCGCCGAGACGTATCACATGCGCTGGTTCGAGGCGCAGGACCCGCAGGGCGCCGGGGCGGCCGTCGATACCCTCGGCCTGGCGATGGGAGGGCTGGCCATCGCCGGTCCCCGTTCCCGCGACCTACTGGCGCGGCTGGTCGACGAAGACGTCTCCACCGCGGCGTTTCCGTTTATGGCCATCCGCATGATGGACGTGGCCATGGTCACCTGCCTGGTGGGCAGGGTCAGCTACACCGGCGACCTGGGCTATGAGATCTGGTGCCCCGAGCCCAATCTGGCTGGACTGTACGAGCGGGTGCTGGAGGCCGGCGCGGGTCTGGGCCTGCGTCCGTTCGGCAGCCGCGCCCTCAACGGCCTTCGCCTGGAAAAGGGCTTCGGTTCCTGGGCGACCGAGTACCGGCCGCTCTACGGTCCCGTCGAGGCGGGCCTGGACCGCTTCGTTGCCTACGACAAGAACGCTCCCTTCATCGGCCGCGACGCCGCGCTTGAGGAGCGCGAGCAGGGCGGCGAGACGCGGCTGCGCGTGTTTCTGGTGGACACCCCTGACATCGACGTGCTGGGCGACGAGCCCATCTGGCGCGGCGGCGCCATGTGCGGGCGGGTGACGTCCGGCGGCTACGCCCATGCCTCGGGCAGGTCGGTGGCGCTGGGCTACGTGCCCCGGGAGATCGCCGACGAGGCGGAGGGATGGAGCGTCGAGATACTGGACACCCGCCATCCGGCGACGCTTCAGTCCGAGCCGCTGTTTGACCCCGAGGGAACGCGCATGCGGGCCTAATCTTGGTCAGTAACGCTAGCGGGTACTAGGCAAGGTTACTCGCTGGCGTCGCCGTTGCCGCTTCCGTTGAACACCGACTTCAGGTCAGGGGCTATGTGCAACCTGTCAAGCCACACCAATATCTGGCCCGACGACGCGTCGCTCACCCGGGCTGCAAGATGGTCCGGGACGCTCTGAAACCGCTCTTCGGCAGCCTTCAGAAAAGCATTCCGATGGGCCATCCTCAGCATTTCCCCATCCTTGAACGTCTCCACTCCTCGCTTGATCTCTCTTGCCAATGCGACCCAGGCAAACTGCAATACTGGTTGACCGCTGGCCACACTGTCGCCACTTCCGCTGAACACCGACTCCAAGTTTGAAGCTTCCTGCAACATGCCATGCCAGACATCGAGCTGGTCCGGCGATGCACCGCGCACCCGGATCACCAGATGCTCCGGGATGCTTGTTTTGAATTGCTTCTCGGCAGCCTCCAGAAAAGCCTTCTGGCGTCCTGTGACATATCCATAAACGTAACCAAGATTCGTCAGGTGCCTAAAGTACGGGCCCATGACTGCCTCCAAACCTTCTTGCTTCAGCTCCTTCTCCAAAACCGCCGCGATGCGATGCTGGACTCTGCGAACTGGCGCTGACTTGCCAGAGCGGCCCCGGCAAACCGCGAAACCGGCTATCCGCTGGCATCGCCGTTGCCGCTTCCGTTGAACACCGACTCCAGATCGGAAGCCTCGTACAGACTGTCAAGCCAGGCATCGATCTGGTCCGATGATGCGCCGCGCGCCTGGGCCGCCAGATGCTCCGGGACGCGCTGAAACCGCCGCTCAGCGGCCCGCAGAAAAACCTCCGTTTGGCCCTCGGCGCGGCCCTCGCTCCTCAGCTGTTCCTTAATCACGTCCATGGCTCTGTTCGCCTCCTCCTGGTTCTTCCCTCTTGCCAGAACTGCCAGCCACCGCTCCACCGGCACGCCCAGCACTTCGACAACCTCTCCAACAATATAGCCCCTCATCTCCTCATTGTGAAGCTCTGCCGCCTCGCCCAGATAGGCAAGGCCCCTGTCGTCCAGCTCTCGCCCGCCCCAGCCAACCGTAAACGGCAGTATCAGCCCACCAGCCTCCGGGTCCTCGCAAAGGTCATCCAGGCCAATCTCCCCGAAGTCGAGTTCGCCAATTGTCAGGGTGTTCATCGCGGCCTTCTTCTCCTCCTCGGTGAGGCCGGCCTGTCGTCCAGATCTTTCGGAGGATGCTTCGACGCACCTCGGTGCAGGGCGAGCACGCCGCACATGATTGGCATCTTGCCTTCTGTAGACTTTCCATCCTCCACCAGCACGTACGCCTTGGCGAAGACGTAGCGCGCCAGCTGCAGCTTCGCGTTCTTCGACGGATAGGACTTGTGCTCCCATACGATGAGCAGGAAGCGGCCGTCGGTCAGCTTCGCAAGGACCACCAGGTCAGCCTCGCCGAAGCCCACGATTATGGGGTTGATCGGCTGGAGGCCAAATTCCGTGCAGAGCTGCAGGTAGAATACCGGGGCGAGGCTCAGCCGGGCCAGCTCCCAGAGTACCTTCCGGTAGTTGCCCAGCCTGCGGAAATTGGCATCCTGCCGATTGTTGGGGTCGTGCATGGCGATTGCTCCCTTGTCTGCGTGGAGACGCTGCCAGCCAGCCTCTCCGGATTGATGGTTCATGCAAGGTAGGCATGCGGCGGGGAATTGCAAACGGCGCAATTGCGCAGCACCATGCAATGCGCTCCGTACGACAAATCCTCTCCAAAATATTGCTCAAAATAACTGGTTTGAAAAATGTGATTTTATGGACGTGACTCTTATGGCGCAAGGGTTAACGCACGTCCAAGCCGTTTATCGAGGTGAACGCCGCCCCTACATCGCGGCCATGATTATGGACGGCTCAGCCGCCCCCGTACGGCGTTGATGCAGTCCCGGGCCGCCCATTCGTGGGCTGCTGGCGTGGCGACTCATAGGATCGGCACCGACGGCAATTTTGGCAAGAGGGCGCGAGGTCGACATGCAGTCCAGCCAGCCATGGAGGCCGTCTTCAGCGGCGATGGCGGGCAGGCGGCCGCGCAGGGTATTCATGAAGGGGCTGGCTGGCCGTCGCCGTTAGTCCTGCCATCGTCTCGGCCTCGCCGCTATGCTGATGGTTCCTCAGGATTCCCGCCAACGCCTCGACTATGGGGGACTGCAGGGCTTGGGCTCGTGCCGCTGCATGAACTTCTGAATTCACCAGGCTGCGCCGCGGGTCAAGAGCCTTCGCCCGTCCAGGGGCGCGGGGGCTTCAAAGGATGACGTCCCATCAGCGGACGGCAGAGCCGGGCGCCGCTTCTCCGGTCGCCAATGCCGCATGCCACGCCGCAGCCCGTCGACACCGCGGCGGTAGGCTCAATGCGACGCGCCGCGGGTTGATAAGGGGAGACGCGCCACTATATGGCGAATTGCTCCCGCCGAGGTCCGCTGCCGTTGCGGCACAGGCTCTCGGGGCAGCCGCAGTCAAGGGAGGCATCCCGACAACTGGCATTTCCCGCGCCGGCGGCTGCGCTGCGGGGATGAGGAGACCGCAAATGGCAAGGCAGAGCGCTGCTAGTACGGCAGGCATGTACAAGTCGGCGAAATGTTTGCTGGCCGCGTGCGCGGTCGCCCTGCTTGGCGCGTGCGGCGGCGGTTCCGAACCGCAGACAAGGGTTCTAACGGTCGACAGTTTCGCACTCGTAACGGTCAAGAGAGAGGCTGTAGTGGAGGTGGATGGCGTAGCCATAAAGGATATGGGCGACGTCCAGAATCTTGTCGAGCCCATCGAGGTGCAGGACTGCGCCGGCGCAAGTCTGCGCTATGAGCAGGTAAGGCGAAACGGCGTGCTTCAGGATGAGCCGGTCTGGGTTACGGTTGAACCTCTCGAAGGGATCTACGTCCGCAGATTCCGGGTGACCAACGACTCCGCTGCTACGCTGAACATCAGCCGCGCGGATGCCGTGCTGGTCGACGCGGCCGGCAACGACAACGAGGTCGCCACAGCGGAAATACTGAAGCAGAACGTGCTTGCGCGCTACCCCTGCTCCAGCGGACCGGCGATCGTTCGCACGCTGCGGCCGCTGAAGATGCTGGGCTCCGACATACGCGTTCGCCCGGGCCGGTCGGTAACGCTTTACGCCATGTTTCCCAGCGCCGACATCAGCATTCTCGGTGATTGGGTTCTGGAGATCAACGACTTCCCCGTTCAGGCCGATGCCAGCGGAGACGTCTCCAAAGTCGCCCAGTTCAAGTTCGATCTGGTAGCCAAGGGATACAGAACTACGATCACCCAGGAAAAGGAGGGCCTGCTGTCGGGATGGGTCGATGTCGACCGCACCACGGAAGAGCTGGATGACATCTGATCCGCAGCGGATGGACGCTGCCTAGATGAGCCTTCGCGTCCGCCATCGGCGGCTGTGCCGCGCCCCGGGCATGTCGGCGGCTCCAAACGCGCGCATCGCATGAAGTTCGGCATCGGCCAGCCGGCGCCGCGGGTCGAGGACCCCCGCCTGCTCAGGGGCGCGGGGTCGTTTCTGGATGACGCCCCTCCGGAGGACGGCGAGGTCGCCGCGCTGTTTCTCCGTTCGCCCATGGCGCATGCCGTCCTGCGCTCCATCGATGCCGAGGCGGCGCGCGGCATGCCCGGCGTGGCGGCGGTGATCTTGGGCAGCGACCTCGACGGGGCGGGAGTCAACGACACTTCGGCCGTCGCGCTGACCTGCGCCGACGGCAAGCCCATGCCGCGGCCGCGGAGGCCGCTGATTGCCAGCCGGCGTGTCCGCTATGTCGGCGAGCCCGTAGCCCTGGTGCTTGCCGACACCCTCCATCAGGCGCGGGACGCCGCCGAGGCGGTCGAGGTCGACTACGACGAATTGCCCGCCGCACCGCACACGGCCCATGCCGGAGACGGTCTCGACCTGCACCCGGAGGCGCCGGGCAACGTCGCCTTCGACTGGGAGGCGGGGGACGCGGAGGCGACCGACGCCGAGCTCGCCAGATGCGCCCACCGGGTCGAGGTGGAGCTGGTCAACAACCGCGTCGCCGCCGTCCCCCTCGAGCCGCGGGGCGCCATTGCCCGCTGGGACGCCGAGAACCAGACCCTGCATCTTGCCGTCGGCAGCCAGGGTGTCTGGCGGGTGCGCGACGAGATATGCCTGCGCCTGGGACTGGACGCCGAGCGGGTCTGGGTCACCACCGGAGACGTGGGCGGCGGCTTCGGTGCCAAGACCATGCCCTATCCCGAGTACACGGCCGTCGCCTACGCCGCCCGCAGCCTCGGCCGCGGCGTGCGCTGGGTTGCCGACCGATCAGAGTCGTTTCTCTCCGACGCCCAGGGCCGCGATCACGCAGTGCGGGCGGTGGCGGGCTTCGACGGCGGCTTGCGGCTGCGGGCGCTGAAGGTGGACAGCCTCGTCGCTCTGGGTGCCTATCTGTCGCAGCACGGCGCGGTGATTCCCTCGAAGCTGCTGGCCAACGTGCTGCCGGGCGCCTACGACTTTGGCTGCATGCACTACCGGGCGCGCGGCGTGTACACCAGCACCACCCCCGTCGACGCTTACCGCGGTGCCGGCAGGCCCGAGGCCAACTACATCGTCGAGCGGGTGATGGACCTGGCGGCGCGAGAGCTGGGCGTCGACAAATTCGAAATTCGCCGCCGCAGCCTGGTGCGGGCGTTTCCCTACCGCAACGCCGCCGGGGCGACCTACGATTCGGGCGACTACCAGCGGCTGCTTGCCCGCGCCGAGCGGGAAGCCGAGGGCTTCGCCAACCGCCGCGCCGAATCGGAGTCGAAGGGATGCCTGCGCGGCCTCGGCCTCGCCTGCTACGTCGAAAGCATCCTCGGCTCGCCCGAAGAGCGGGCGGCGCTGGTACCGCTGGAGGACGGAGGCTGGGAGCTGCGGGTGGGTACGCAGTCCACGGGCCAGGGGCATGCCACCTCCTATCTGCAGCTGCTGCTTCAAAGGACCGGCATCCCTCCGGAGCGGGTGCAGGTGGCGCAGGGAGATTCGCGGGCGATTCCCTTCGGCGGCGGCACGGGAGGGTCGCGCAGCCTCACTGTGCAGGGCGCCGCCATCGAGGAGGCCAGCCAGCGACTGGTCGAGCGGCTGATGGAGGAGGCGGAGGACGCGCTGGAGGTGGACCGTCTGGACATCGAGCACGAGTCCGGCGTCTACCGCGCCGCAGGCAGCGACCGCACTGTCACGGGCTTGGAGCTGGAGGAGAGAATCCGCGGGCGCGGCGACATCGACAGCCTGAGGGTGGATGCGACGGCGCTGCTGGAGCGGCGGTCGTTTCCCAGCGGCTGCCATCTGTGCGAGGTGGAAATCGACCGGGCGACGGGCGCGGCGCGAATCGACCGCTATCTGGCGGTGGACGACTTCGGCACGCTGGTCAATCCGATGCTGGTGGAGGGGCAGGTGTTTGGCGGAGTCGCCCAGGGCCTCGGCCAGGCGATGATGGAGCACGCATGCTTTGACGGCGACGGCCAGCCGATGGCCGGGAGCTTCATGGACTACGCCATGCCGCGCGCCGCCGACATGCCCATCATGCGGTTTGCCAGCGAGCCCACGCCAACCGACGCCAATCCCCTTGGCGTCAAGGGATGCGGCGAGGCGGGTACCGTCGGCGCCCTGCCGGCCGTGGTCAACGCCGTGGCCGACGCGCTGTGGGAGGCGGGAGTGCGCGACGTCCAGCCGCCGATGACTCCCTGTCGAATCTGGAGTCTGCTGCAGCGGCGGTGACGGGACTTCGGGCAAGTACGCGCAGCCCCTGCGTTGGCGGTGCCCAGGTGAGATTGCCGCATGTGAAAGCGGAATTTGGATATTGACATCAAGGTGACATTCTGTATCATTCAGTACAGCGTGACTGGTAGCGTGGAGATTCGCGCGGCTGGTCGCCGCTGGGTGGCAGTGCCCGCTGCCGACGCGGTCTTGGGGCCGCGGCGCGCGGCGGGATGCCCCGAAAGACGCGGCTAGGAGCGCAGCAGGGAGCGCAAGAGGAGCGGGCCGTAAATGGCAAGCGGGGTTGTAGGCGCAGCGGATGCGACCAGCGGCCTAACGGTGGCGGCGATGGCCAGCCTGACGGAGAAACTGCGTCTGGCCGGAATCGAATCACAGGTCGTCGAAACCTACCGCGACGGAAACAGCCTCGTGCTGGTGCTGGCCGACGGCCGCGAACTGCGCATCGAAGACTACTACCTGCAGACGCAGCGCCACGCGACCGAAGATGCGACGGCGGCAACGGGCCTGATCGAAGACGAAACCGCTGCCGACATGGCGCTGGCAAGGGCCTCTCTGGAAGAGATGTTTGGCGGAGACGGCGATCACGCCGCAGCCGCCGAGGCAACCGGCTCGGCAGTTCTGGATATGGGGCCTCAGGTGGCGTCGGCGGCGCCGCTGGGCGGGCTGGGCCTGCCGCTTGGACTGACGGCACTGGTGGCGGCCGCGCTGGGCGGCGACAGTGGCGGAGGGTCAAGCTCCCCTGAATCGTCTCCCGCCGCCCAGCCGCAGGAGAACGGGCTGGCGCCGCCGCCCTCGCCGCAGCGAACCGTCACAAAGACCCCAACTGCGAGCGGAGGCCAGTCTGAGACGTCGCCGCAGCCTGATACGTCGCCTAAGCCTGATACGTCGCAGCAGACTGAGGCAGATACCGCGAATGCTGAGTCGGAAGATGGCGATTCGGAAACGGGCACGGTTTCGGTACCGGAGGACGGACAGTTGGGGACTTCATCAAAGCAGTCTGGCGGAGAATCCCAGACGGGAAGCGGTGGCAGTACGGATAGCCAGCCTCAGACAGCGAAGCAGCAGACTCTGAATCAGGAGGAGCAGGCGCGGCAGCCGGACCAGACGGCGCAGATAGGCCCGGGCGTGGGAGGCCCCGGGAATCCCCCACCTCCGCCGACGCCACAGGAAACCGCGCTGGCGAGAATTCTGACCAGCCCGCAAACGGCGACCGTGGATACGTTTGCGACGGCAGGAGTTTCTGGCGTAACCGCTGTGCGGCTGGACTCCGTCAAGTCCCTGCTTGGCGCGATGGACGACGTCGAAAAGACGGAGCTGGGACTGGACAGCCTGCAGTACGTAGCAGACATCGTTTCGCGCTACGTCAACCCGGGCGCCACGAACTTCCTGGATGCGGCGGTCAGCTTCCCCAACGGCGGCACCGCCCTTGAAGTGGAAGTCGACACCGACGCAGATGGATCGCCCGACCGCACCATGACGTACCTTCACGATGGCCTGAGCCAGTTCCGCATCGAATTCGATGACGGCAGCGACGGAACCTTGGACCGCATCGACCTTGACGATGACGGTGATGGAACCGTGGACCAAATCGAGACTCGCGTCTTCAACTCAGACGGGGTGATGACGCTGCGAAGCATCGACAGCAATGCTGACGGGTACGCGGACATCGACTACTACGACGAGGATGCGGACGGGTCGGTGGACCGAACCGATACGCATGTCTACGACGGGCAGGGAAGGCGGAGCGAGACGCGCAAGGACCTGGATTCGGATGGCACCATCGATGAAACGCTTGCCATAGGCTACGACGCGCAGAACAGGGTGAACCTGAACCGGTATACCGCGGACGGCAATGATGACGGGACCCCTGACTCCATACTGGAGTACCGCTACGACCCGGACAGCGGGGGCCGCGTAGTCAGCTACACGAGCGACGGAAACGCCGACGGAACCGTGGAGGTGATCAAGCACTATCGGTATGACGGCAATGGACGGCTTGTCTACAGCGTGGAGGATGACGGGGGCGACGGCACAGCTGATCGAGTCGTTTTCACGGACGGCATTGGCTACGCCTATAGCCTGGAAGCGGCGGAGGCGGTAACGCTTGCGGGACTAGACCGCGTGGTGCTGGCGGGAGATAGCGGATCGACCACGCTGCGCATGACGGACGAGGCGCTGACAGCGCTGGCGGACGGGGAGTCCGCGTATTCCCTCGCGATTGATGGCGAGGATGACGACGTGGTGCTGCTCATGGGAAGCGGGTACGCCTTGGCGGGCGGAACCGACTCTTCCGGGCGAATCGAATATGCGGGGACCGGCGGCTCGGTATTTGTGGATGCGGACGTACCCGTAGTTACCGTGGGCAATCCCGAGGCCTTTGAAGCCATACTCGCGGCCATCATGTCGCGGGGGGTAAGCCCCAGCGCGGCGCAGATGCAGTCAATTGCCCGTATCGCGGACTATGTGCCGGAGGGCACCGAGGTGGATTCCGCCAGCTACGCGCACGCAAGCAAAAGCCTGTCGCTGGAGATCAGCGGAGACCCCGTATACACGGAAATGTACATTCGCCTGAACAGCGGCTTTGCTGCGACGTACGCGCAGTATTCAAACTCTGACAGCACCCGGATAAAGATGGTGAATGATGCCGATGCCGACGGAAATTTGGAAAAGGCCACGGTACAGGAGTATTTTCTGGCGGGGTCGCTCCTTGAGGGGCTGCGGCAGGGCAATATAGCGAGAGATCAGTCCAGTTACGACAACAACGACGACGGCACCATGGATGTCGTCTGGATACGCCAGTGGCTTGATGGAGGCCCGATACATCGCAGCGAACAGGATTTTGACGCTGACGGGAGGATGGACAAGGTGGAGGTGTCTGGATACGACGCCAGCGGCAGGAAGTCGTATGTAGTAGAGGACTACACGCTAGGACAGCCTGCCGACGGCGCGATGGACAGGATTTTGTTTGTCGACTCCGTCAGCCGCACGGTAGCGCCCACCGCAGCGGAAGCGGTGGAGTTTGCCGGAATTGATAGCGTCAGGATGGCCCAGAAAGGCGGCGCCAGCACGCTGGTATTGCGCGAAGCGGCGCTGGCGGCAATTGCGGGCAGCGATGAAGCATACAGGCTTACAATTGACGGTGACGCGGACGACACGCTGCATTTACGGGGCGGGAGCATTGTGCGCGACGTCTCGGCCGATGCCGGCGGTCGCGAAGCCTATACGATGGACGGCAGTACCGTGCTCGTGGATGCGGACGTAGGGGTGCTCCATATCAGGAATCCGCAGGCTTTTGACAAAATACTCGGGGCGTTCAATGGAGCCACGCGGACCGGTTTCAGTTTGGCTCAGATGCAGTCGCTTGTACGCGCGTCGGACTATGTCCCTGATGATGCAGAGGTATTGACGGCGCGGTACGGTTCGCAGTTCAACTACCTGCAACTAACTGTCACTGGCGATCCCGTGTACGCCAACATTAGGATTAATTTGAACAGCGACTACGCTCCTACGCTGGTGCAGTATTCCAACTCAAGCCGTACCGAGGTCAGGATGCTGGTAGACGACGACGCCGACGGATTCCTGAACGAGACTCACTACCACCGCAACACCGCGGACCGCACACTGTACTGGGAGCGGCGGGTTTTCGACAGCGACGACGACGGTACGGCGGACGTAATCTGGATTAAGCGGTACAGCCCAGACGGGGGAGCGCTGCTGCGCAGCGAACTTGATACGGATGCCGACGGGACAGCCAACAACATCGAGGTTCGGGGGTATGACGGCGAAGGGAGGTCGGCCTACACAGCCGTCGACAAGACCGCAGACGGCTCGATGGACAGCCTGACGTTCAACGACGGTGAAGACCGCGCAATTGCATGGGACGCGGCGGCGGCGGCAGACCTGGCCGGGCTGAACAGCATTGCGCTGGCGGGAGGAGATGGCGCGAGCACGCTGTCGCTCAGCGAGGCGGTATTGGCTGCTCTGGCGAACGGCGAAACTGGGTATACGCTGCGCATCGACGGCGATGCCGATGACACGGTGCGGTTCACGGATGGTGAGATAGCGCGGGACTCCTCAGCCGATGCTGGGGGACGGGAAGCCTACGCCGCAGGCGGTATCACAGTCCTGATCGACCCGGACGTTGCGGTCCAGTTGCCTTCGTAGGCTGTGGATACGGTGGCTGCTGTGTTTGAGCAGTCCGCAGCAAAAAAGCAAGCAACGTAAAGCACTTTGCAGCTAATGCGACTGTGCGAAGTTCCTTGTACGAGTGTCTGCTAGTAATGATGCACATGCACTGGAGACGGACTTGCCTTCTGCAGGCAGGTATCCTATACTCCGCACGTGGCCGCCCTGCCCGACACAGCTGGGCTGTCGGAATTAGGCGAACCGCATTAGTGGTCATGCTGTGTGACCGGGAGAGGTAGAGACAATGGAAGAGGGCAAGCTTCCAACCGGAATCGACGACTTTCGCAGCATTCGCGAAGGCGGATACTACTATGTCGACAAGACAGGTTTCGCCGAACGGATGGTCCGCTCGGGCAAAAACTACTTCTTGTCAAGGCCAAGGCGATTCGGCAAGACCCTGTTTGCTGACACGCTTCAAGAGTTGTTCGAGGGCAGCGAGGAGCTGTTCAAGGGGTTAGCGATTCACAACAGCTGGGATTGGACTACTCGCTACCCTGTGGTTCACCTAGACTTAGGTGGCGACTTCTTTACTGAGCCGGAATACCTTGCTGGCTATCTCAACTCTGAATTGGATGACATCGAGCTAGCTACCGGTATCACCACTAAATCAAGCGATGCTCCGTTACGTCTTGCTCAGCTGGTGAGGGGGCTCCGCAGGAAGTCTGGCCGCCCCGTTGTTCTGCTGATTGACGAGTATGACAGACCCATTCTCGATGCGCTCCATCTGCCAGAGGTAGCTCTGTCTAACAGGAACTACTTGCATAGAATATTTTCTGCAATTAAACGACTGAGCTCCAGCATTCATTTTGTTTTCATTACGGGAATTACTAGATTCTCGAAAGTGAGCATGTTCTCCGGCCTCAACAATCTCGAGGATATATCTATAGAGCCGTCGTTTTCGTCAATTTGCGGATATACGGACAGTGACATTGACAATGTATTTGCCCCCGAACTCGATGGTCTCGACCGTGAAGAAATCCGAGAATGGTACAACGGATACAGTTGGTTTGGGGATGATCGAGTCTATAATCCATTTGATATTCATTTATTGCTGAAGTTTCGGGACTATAAACCATGGCGGAGGGAGACTGGAACGCCGGATTTTCTAGTAAATGAGCTAAAGAAGCGTAGCTTGTATTCTGTTGATTTTGGCAATCCGATCAGTTACGGTGACTTGAACTTTTCTTTTGAGATAGGCAAGGTAGATCCTCAGGCGCTACTGTTTCAAAGTGGTTATTTGACGATTGTGGGGGAAGAAATAAGAGAAGATGGAAAATATCATCGACTCGATTTTCCAAATCGTGAAGTTTCTATCTGCTTCAATCAGCTTTTGGTGAATAACATGCTTCCACAATCCCATGTTAGCCACATGGCGCGAGCCTCTTCTATTAGCAAATTTCTTCGGAGTGCAGACTTTAATGGACTAAGAGAGCACTTTTATTCAATTTTTGCTGGAATTCCGCATCAATGGTTTGTTCGCGCAAACGTGACCAGATACGAAGCCTACGTCGCTGGTTTGTTTTTCTCATATTGCAAAGGAGCGGGGCTTGACGTTAGAGTTGAAGAAACTACTAACAAGGGGCGGGAAGACATGGCTATACTGGAGCAGAACAATATTTTTCTGTTTGAGTTCAAGGCGGTAGAGGACCAGCCTACAGGAGACGCTTTGCAGCAGTTGCGAGACAAGCAGTACGCGGATAAATTCCGGCATCTTGGTCGTCCAATTCACCTTATTGGTGTCGAGTTTAGCAACAGCGAGCGCAACATTGTCGCCTTCGACGTTGAGCAAGCGTAACCGCGCTGAGCAAGTACGCGTAACTTCACATTCGGTGCAGCGACAGTAGAAGGCACAGACATGGGTATTCTAGTAACGGGCAGCAACGGCTTCATTGGCCACCATACATGCAGACAGCTGGTCGAGCGGGGCGAGGATGTCGTCGGCGTTGACGATCTTTCCACAGGCTTTGAGGAGGCACGAGTTCCGGGCGCGAACTACCACGTTCGCAATATTCAGGACTTGGAGTATCTGACCGGCCTGCTGCGCGACGTTCGCCCTCGGGCCGTCATCCATCTGGCTGCCATCGCACGCGTGGCCCAGTCGGTTCAATATCCCCTGCGTAACGCCGACGCCAACGTACTTGGCACGCTGTCGGTACTCAGCGCGGTGCGGGACGCGGGTTTGGTCGAGCATACCCGAGTAGTGTCCGCCAGCAGCAGCAGCGTCTATGGCAACACGGAAGTGTTGCCGACGCCGGAAACAGCAGACCGCAGTCCACGCTCCCCCTACGCTCTTGCCAAACTACAGGCGGAGCAGTGGTGCTCGATGTTCCATAACCTGTATGGGCTGGATGCGGTTTCGCTGCGATACTTCAATGTCTATGGTCCTGGCGCTCGCTTCGGCGGCGCTTATTCCACGGTGCTGCCAGCTTGGCTGTACCATATTTTCGTCGAGCCGTCGGAGGTAGCCTTTCTTGAAGGCGACGGTACGCAGTCCCGCGACTTCAGCTACGTAGACGACGTGGTGTGCGCCAATCTCGCAGCGGCCGACCGTGCCGTGAGGTTTTCTGGTGAGGCGGTCAACATTGGCGGCGGGGATAGCCAGACACTGCTTGATATAGCCAGGCTGCTGGAGGAAACCGCTGGCAGCGAGCTGAATCTGGAACGGCGCCCGCCCCGTCAAGGTGATGTGATGCACACCGCCGCAGACATCAACGTTGCGCAGCGTTTGCTGGCTTGGACGCCGCAGGTACCGTTCGACGAGGGATTGCGTCGTACAGTGGACTGGTGGCGAGAGGCACGTCCACCGCAATTATCATGACCTGAGGTGTTGTGAGCGGGGTGTATTCGCCTGTGTCCTGGTGACCCAGGTGTGGCGATTCGGACACGGTATTTCAGCATCAGTATTGTCGGGACGGTCTGCTATGCGGAAAGAGATACATCTCCTACGCCGGCGGGTTGGGCGACGAACTCCTCATGCTTTGAGCTGTTGCGTGAGACTTTTGCCCGCCGGTGCAGTAGTCCCCGTCTTGCGGACTCGAGATGCTGCTGTTAAAGGGCAACGACCGTGATATCAGGATCGATGAAGATTATGCCATCTGTTCCCTGATACCCGTTTCGCCCCGCTTCGTCTGTTTCCTTGTCACCCGTGGCCCCGCTAAGGCCACTTAGTGTTACGCGATCGTTGCCGTCTCCATCAATAATTAGCTTATAGTTCAATGCGCTGCCCGCAAGTACTGTCAAGTCCTCGTCGCTAATTGTGATCTTCGTTGAACCAATTCTAAATCCGTCGTTCCCTGCCAGCTCCATCTTGGTGATTCCGGTTAGCAACGCTAGGTCAAAATCGCTCAAGGTCAACGTTACAGTATTTCCGTCAATGAACTCCAACCGATCCGGTGTACCGTCGTTTGATCCACCCTCATTGTCATATATTCTAATGTCCATAATGCCGTCCATTGTAGTATCCCCTGTTCCGTCCATATCCTCGTCTAGTGGGCCTTCGGTTGCAAGGTCAAATTCTTGCCGTTCCGCTGTTGAATCAAAGTTCGGATCGAACCACCTGCGCACCGTCCTGCCAAAGAAGCTGAAAGTGGTGACATAGTCCACTTCGATGCCGGAAGGCGATAGATTATCGTCCAGGCTGAGTTTAACTCTCCTTCGATCCACTGGCGTTACGCCATCGCTCTCAAATGTCTCCAAAGAAAATCTCATGAGCGGTTCGGTGCCCTCAAATCTAACAGTGTCGGTGATAAACCTGGATACACCGGGAATGACGTACTCATTGGCGACAAAGTCGTCAATCAATGTTTCCAGCATTTCTCTGCTTATGTCAGTATACCTTAGTGGAAACGGGAAACGAAATGCCCGTACTGCCTGCCAAACCAAATGATGGTCCACATCCGCGGCGTTTACGCCATGCCGCTCGAAAACCGATTCATGGTTGTACGCAGTCCCGTCGAACGCGTCCCCGGCCCGTATAGCGCTTCGATTACCGTCAATTACCTCCAAAACATCCAATACTCGAATTACCTCCACGCCTGAATCAACGTATACTGTTCCATCAGAGCCTTGATACTCGTCCCGGCCGCTGGAGTCAGTACCCCCAGTCGCCACTATCCCACCTCCCAAGTCCAACACGCCGCCATCTGCGCCATGAAAAACAATGGTATAGCCCGATCTGCTGCCAGCCAGGGCGGTCAGCGTATCGTCAGACAGCCTGAATGTTGAATCAACATCTTCACCGGAGAAGTGCACATTCCCAATTCCTGCAAAGTCACCAGTCTCCGCTTCTTTGAGATTGAAAAAGTGAGGCGCATCTCTGTAGAAGTGAATCGCGTCAGGCGAACCATCTCCCAGTTCGTCATCCACTCCATATATGCGGGTTCCTTCGTCATCATAGAAATACTGCAGCTCGCGTACTAGTGTTTCATTTGTCCCGCTGTACACTAGTTCCCTGTCAATCTGCCCGTTTGAATTGAAGTGCCGTACCGCCACGTGATCCGTGCCGTTTAGCATACCGTCATCACCACGCTCCTCGTATCGTTCTACGACAGCGAGGTATCCCGCTGCATCATACGTAGTTTGTCGCCATGTCTCAAATGTTCCGTCTTCATCGTTGTCTGTACGTACTGTTTCAGTTTCTCTCGTGTTGGCCTGGACTCTGTAATTCGTTTCACGGCGAACCTCTAGTGTTCCGTTGTTGTCGTAATCTACTTCAAAAAGAACTTCATCGCCGTTTATGTTTAGTTCGCGCTTGTCAGAATGGTCTACTGTACCGTCATCTGCGGTTCCCATGTCCATATTCGAACCGCCAAGTCCATCATCGTATTCAATATGCAACTCCGATACGGCCATACCATCTGGCGCATAGATCGTACGCAAACGCCTTTCAAAGTGTCCGTCGTCGTCCATATCAGTAACGTCATGCCTTTCCGTAAGTATGTCATCCTCCGTCCCATTGTCGCTTGTCGTACTGTATCGCAATTCTACCCGGCCTTCGGGTGTGCCGTCTCCGTCGACATCCGTGTAGGTAATTGTGGAAACAGCTTCATTCGTACCATTGCTGTCCATGTCAGTCTCCGTTCGATCCGGTCTACCATCCAGATTATCATCAAACACCGCATATTCAGAGGCCAATGTGCTGTCGTTCAGGGTAAGCCAAACGACAAAATTTTCCGAACTGCCTGCATCGTCGCTGTCAATCCCGAGCATGAGGGTCAAAGCGCCTTCTTCACCTTGGGAAACTGATGCGGACACAATCGCGCCGCCTGTCGGTACAAAACGGTCTACAGCGTCCGTCAACGAGTCAACTCTTGTTTGGTTGAAGGTTGAGTAGAGGTTGAGAAGCACAACCGACTCTTCGCGGCTATCCGTCTCCAAGCTGTCTAGAATAGCGTCCAGTGCAGCAGGGGTACCCAGTACCGAAACCGCCTGCGCGACTAGAACTTTTCCGTTTCGTCCCTGGTATTCGTCTTTTCCATCGATAACTCTACCCGTCGCGTATATGCCTCCATTGAAGGTCACGGAGTCGTTAGCCTCGCCATCAATAGCAAGTTCATAGCCGCTCTCGCCGTTTGCCATTGTCGTCAGATGAGTGTCATCCAGAGTAAGTCTGGTAACCCCTTCAGAAGACGAGTCCGTACCGGTGACCTGGTCCCCCGACAGCTTAATGGCATCAATGCCTGCAAACTCAACTGCGATTTCAGCAGTTACAACCACCTCGGTGCGATCGGGCACGGTCGGAGCGGGAGCCTGCGGGGGAGCAACTCCATCGGGGAACTTAACGCTGTCCAGAGTCCCATCTTCATCGCTGGTACCAGATCCGTCACGCAGGATGAAATCCGTTGTTCCGTCCTCATTAATATCGCGGTCAATCGATTCGTCAATACCATCATAGTCGCGATCTGCTTCAATGGTATCAATGGTTCCATTTCCGTCGCGATCCCGATGTACGATAATTCCAGTTATGGAAAACGCCGCTGGAGAAACAATTATTTGCAGCATTCGGTCAACTGTTTGGTCACTGTCTTCATCTATGCCGATCACAAGTCTGTCCGGTATGGCAGACTGAGTGAATGGTATAGCTGGCTGCGCTGGTGCAAACACAGAAGAAATAACAGAATCGTCAGTTCCAAATACGCGGTGCTCGCCGGCGATATCAATTAACCCCTGTACCTGAGTCGAGGTTAAGTCGCGTAGCTTTGGGCTAGAATGCTGTTCGTTGTCGAAAGAGCCAATCAATCCTTTTATATTTTCCAGATTTCCCTCTGTTACATCAGTGAGTCCCGCCAGTTCAAACATCTTCAAAGTAGCTTCTCCCAAGTGGCGCAGCACTCCCGCGAGCGGGTCCAGTGCCCCTCGGACCTCCACGTCTGGGCCCACGTAGAATTTTGCATTCGTGCCCTGGTACTCACGCCGGCCTTGATCGTCCGTTCCTCCGGTTTGATAGATAATCTCATTGCCATTGGTGGTTCCGTCTCCGATAATGACGAAGTCATCAACATTTCCATTCACCGGAGAATCTGGATACCCATCAACGGTAAAGGAGTAATTACTGTCCAGTACGCCATTGGGGCTTGCCAATGCGGTGAGGGCATCGTCGTCAATTTTCAGAGAAACGCCAACACCGCTATAAGGCGGGTTGGGCGACTTGGTACCAGGTAACATAACCTCTCTCACTCCAGTAACTTCACTCCTAGTTGAATCCAGCGTTAGGTCGTAGTGTATTACCTCATCCGTTCCGAAACCAGCCGCAAAGAACTGCAATCGGTCTACCGTGCTGTCGTATCGGTTATCCGTTCCAAATCCGTCATACCTGGTGTACAGAGCTTCGCTGTTGCTTCCTAGATAAGTGTGATACTCCGCCCTGTCTCGAGTGCCGTCAGCGTCGTCGTCGAAAAACTGCGTATCAATACGACCAGTAGCGTCATAGGCATTGGTTTGAGTTTCATCTGCCGTTCCGTCGTCGTCGATATCCGTTTCAATTTGCACCGTTTCAATAAAGCCGTCTCCCGAGTACATGGTGATGGTTACTCTATCAACAACGTATGCGTCATCGTCGCTGTTTATTTCAACGCGAAGCTCTTCAAGCGCAGCCCCGTCGGCACCAAACGTTTCAAACCGGTGCTCATCACGTGTACCGTCAACATCCGTATCAATAGCGGTAGTACGAGTTATCAGCAGCCCGTTGGTGAAATTAGAAGTTGCCACAGTCTCGTATGTTCCGTCCATGTTGATGTCGATGCTTTCGGTTACGATATCTACCATGCCGTCAAAGTTGTTGTCGGCCTCCTGCCGGTCCCCAATGGTTCCATCATTGTCAGCATCGACATCCCGCACCATTTCTGTTGGTGCAAACGCTGCTGAATCGAGAGTCAGCGTAACCCGCTGATCGACTGTGCCATCTCCGTCGGTGCTGATACCAAGTACCAGCTGCTCCATATCCAGGCTAGCGATTTCCAACACCCCCCCAAAAGGCACTACAGCGACTTCGCCGGTGATTATTCCTGCTAATGCCCGTACTTGCGCTAGTGTAAGGCTTTCCCGAGGTGGCGTGGTTTCTTCGTTCCATTGCCCAATTACCAGCTTTACGGCGGAGAGATTTTCACTGGTCACACCGGGAATGGCTGCCGTGGCAAACAGTTCCACCGTAGCAGCGCCGAGGTTGCTGAGAATGCTCATTAAGGCGTTAAACAGCGTGAAGTCGACGATGATGTCCGAATCCAGCAATATCGTGCCGTGACTGCCCCTTAGAGCGCGATATCCAGCAGGAGTTTGGTCAACTGTCGCGTCCACGATCTGATCGTCTGTAACCGCAAGTGCTCCACTGGCCCCATTGACTGTAAGCACGAATCCGACATCGGGGGTTCCATCGCTGTCCCTGTCTGACAGCCGGGTTAACGTCTCGTCGTCTATCTCTACACTTTGCTCACCACTTCCTTCTCCAAGATTGATCTCGGTAATTCCCGCGAATTTCTCCACTTCGTTAGCGCCGAACGCCAGGTGGAAGGATACACCGCTGGCAAGCGTTAGCTTGTCGAGCGTACCGTCATCGTCTCCGGTACCCGTGCCATCGCTAAGGATGTAGTCAACTGTACCGTCATCATTGGAATCGTACGCGATGGTTTCGGCATTGCCGTCTGCTTCAGCGTCGGTTGCCACCGTCTCGTAGGTGCCGTCGGAGTCGTCATCGCGGCTTAGTGTTGCTCCAGAAACAGCAAAATTCGCAATATTTAGCGCAAGCGCCGCGCTCAGTTCAATCGCTGGATCCGAGTGGGTGCTTATGCCAAGCGTTAGTACACTCCCTGACCAGGCTGCAGAGTCAACGATTGCGCCAGCGGGCACGATCTCGGCGTCGTTGACAATGTCTACAAGCCCCTGTATCTGTACCTGCGTCAGACTGGTCAGAATTGGCGTGGTTTCCGCGCCGAAAGCACCGATGGTCGTTCGTACGTTTTCCAGATTGCCAGAGGAGATACCCCTCAGACCGGTCTGCTCGATCATCGCCAGCGTCGCGATGTCCAGATGTCGAAGCACTGCTGTCAGTGGATCAACCGCTCCCATCACACTGACCGCCGGTCCTACTAGAACCCTGCCGTTCGTGCCCTGATACTCTTCGCGGCCATTGGCAGTGACGCCGGTTCCGTAGATTGCGTTTCCAGTAAACACCAACCGGTCGTCGCTTCCCCCGTCAATAACCAGTTCATAGCCGCTGTCTGGCGTACCGTCGCCCTTGCCATCCGCCAGCAGAGTCAGCTGCGCGTCAGAAATAGTAAGCGTTGTCCTTCCGGTTCCGATGCGGATGTCACCGGCCAGATCAATCGCGCGGATGCCGGCAAATTCCCTCGCAAGTGCATCGCGCAAGGCCAGGTTGTATTCCCCGGGGCCGGAAATCACCAGACGGTCTGGAACGCCGTCGTCATCGGACGTTCCCGTGCCGTCATACAGCATGTACCCGACTGTACCGTCGCTGTCAGAGTCATAGGCCACGCTCTCGCTTGCACCGTCTCCATCGGCGTCGGTTGCCACCCTCTCAAAATTGCTGTCGCCATCGGCGTCCTCCAGTATCAGATTGTCATATGCGCCATCTCCGTCAGTGTCCTCGCGGACCGTTGCGCCAGCCGGCCCATAGGTTTTCGGCGCGAGCCCAATGACAACTTCTCGCTCGTCACCAATGCGCTGGCCGGTGTCTATCCGCAGAGTCAGCGTGCCAGCCCCACCTCCCGCGCTCTCCGTGTACGCGGCGCTGGAGATGGCCGCTCCGCTCGGTACGAAATTCGCTTCATCCGCGATTTCAGCCAGCGACTGCACCTGCGTCAGACTCAGGTTGGTGCGCATCGGATTGCTATTGCCGTCCCATGCCTCCAGCACCGCCTGCACATTGGCCAGATTGGCGCTGGTAGCCGTGGTAATCCCTGCCAGCTTATACATGGCCACGTCGTTGTCTGAAGCGGACGGGTCGGCGAGTATGTTCCGCAGCGCCTGCGCAGACCTGTCGACTACCTCGACATTCGCGTCGACATGGACTCTTCCATTGGTGGCGATAAAGATTTGCCTCCCTGTCTCCGCCTCGGTTCCCGCGCTCGCAAAGCCGTGGGAGGCCAGAATTACGGCGTCACCTGCTTCGCCCGCGATGACCAACTGATAGCCGCTGTCCGGGGCACCATCTCCATCGCGGTCCGCCAGCAGGGTCAAATGCAAGTCGGAAATCGTTAGCCTGGTCGATCCATCCGTTCCTGCTATGTCGTCGGCAAAATTGATTGCCTGCAGGCCGGCAAACGCAGCTGCCAGATCGTCGGTCAGTGCCAGCGCGTAGGTTTTGCCATCCACAAACTCCAGCCGGTCTATGGTGCCGTCTGCCGGGTCGCTGGTACTGAAGCCGTCGACTGCCGTGTAGACGTGGTCCTCGTTGGCGCCGTCAAAGTAGCGGGTCGAGTCGATGTCTAACGCTCCATCGTCGTTAGTGTCTTCGCTTATCTGCTCTCGTTCGACGAATCCGTCGTCGCCATAGAAGTACTGCCGCCGTTCATCGACGTTGTCGTCGCTGTCGGGGTTCAATTCCACCGTGCGCAGCCTGCCGTTAGCGTAGAATCTGGAGATTCTGTCTAAGCCGCCGTCGCCGTCCGTGTCCGATTCGATCCTATCCAGAGTGCCGTCTTCGCGGTAGAAGTAGAAGTCCGTCTTGTCCGCTTTGCCGTCTGGGGTGCCGTCCTCGGTCTCGCCATCGTCGTACACTTCGGATGCCAGCCGGTCCCCAATGCCGTCCCCGTCAATATCCATGTACAATAGAGTCCTGATCTGCCGCAGCAGCCTCGGGTCCGTGATTCCGGCTGTCTTCTCGTCCGCGTCCGGCGTTCCATAGCTCTCGACAGCGTCGACGCTGCCGTCTGCCGATTCGCCCGGCGTTCCGCTGTCGTCGATGGACCGTTCGATGACGTAGTTGCCGCTGCCGTAGGTAAAGCTCTCGATTCGGCTGTAATGCCTGACGTCGTCTGGATTCGAGGCGATACCCGCCACATCCACGGTCCCTTGGGCGGGAGCCTCGGCAATGCGCATTTCGCTTGGCACGAGCAGTTCGTTCTGCACAATGTAAACCACCCGGTCCACATCACCTGTACCATCGCTCGGATTGTCAATCTCTAGTCGCAGCGACCCCGCATCGGCAACAAGCACGGCCTCGCCTCCCTCAGAGTCGACTGCCTCGTTGACGGTGTCAATCAGTACCTGCAGTCGTTGCCTCTGCACCGCACTGTCTTGGTTGACCAGCCCAACCAGCGCCCCGCTTGCCTCGTCAAGCTCGGCCTCCAGCACTGTCCTCAGATTCTTCAGATTGCTTTCCGTAACGCTATCCAGTCCGGCGACCAGAGCCCGTCCCGCCGTCAGCGAATCTGGATTGCTGAGAATTCGCCTTAAGGCGCTTTCGGGTGTCTCCCTATCCTCAGCGCCGCCGCTGGATGCGCTTCCGGCTGCCAGCAGCAGCACCCCGCCAAGAAGGGCTGCGCCGCCGCCAGGAACGCCAAGCCACCAGCCGCCGTCTTCCTCTTCGCCCGTCGACTCCTCGGCTTGTGCCGGAACGGTCGCCTCGGATGCCGGCTTGGCCGCAGCTGCTTCCTGCGCGGTTTCCCCGACTGGCGACGTCGGCGCAGACTCTGCCGAGACTGCCTGCGCCGTTCGGAGTGGGCTTCCGCCAACCGCCGCGTCCGCTTCAGTCCCTGCCTCTAGATTCGCTTTCTCATGCTCGGCTGCATCCCACTGCGTGATTTCGGCTGCCTGTGTGACTCTGGCAACTGCCTCTGGTGTCCGTTCGACGCCAAGCATCTCATCCAGATGGCTGCGGGAAACCGCCTCAAAAGAGATGATGCGTCCCGCCTCGGTAACCTTGACCACGAGGGCTCCGCTGTTACCGTCATTGACAAGCAGCGCGGGACTTCCAGCAGTGTCAGTGCGGAAATAGTCCTGTACCACCAGTGAGCGTCCGTCGGCCAGCTCTAGGATCAGGTTGTTGCCCTCGCGGTAACTGAGAAGAATCTCCTCAATGGCGACCTGCAGCCGGACAGATTCAACGCTACCGCCGCTAACCCAGACCTCCCGCTCAGGGGGAGTCGTCATTGGCTGGGCAACCGTGTCAACGCTCATTCGCGCACCTCGTTTGCCAGTGGCTTCGTTGCTACCAGACACCGCTGCGGCTGGGGTTCCAATACTGAGGCTTGACCCAAAAAGCCGCCCGCAGCCGTGCGGACATTCTATCCGCCGATTTGTTCGAGATGGGCCTTCGCAGCTCTAGGCCAAGCGCAGCCGCTGCCACACGCCATTTGCAGGACAATGTACTGATCGTTCGAAGCTGGCGGCTTGGTAGGAGGCCACCCTCACCCTGAGGGGGGTGCGCTTGTGCCCGCCGTCCGTCCACGCTAGACACGACCCGCAACGTTCGCTTGGCGGTCTTCCAGATTGGCGCTCGTGGACACAGGCCGGACGGGCATCTGTTGTGCCTGCTCCGAGGCAGCCAAGGGAGCGCATCATGCAGGACGAAGCCAGCGAATCGAACCCTCAGGAAGTGGCCAGCAAGGACATCGAGTCTAGGCTGATCCACTTCCCGTATGACAGCATCCTGAGCTTGATGTTCGATGACGAGCAGTGTTGTACCGACTTTGTTTTGGACCACGGCGACAAGGACTTGGTCCGTCATCTGGCTGGGGGTCCCGCCTCGACTAAGCCCACCAGGCAGGTCGGCAATGGGCTGAAGCGCGCAGAAGCCGATTCGCGGTTTAGGCTGGCGACGACGGATGAGGAGATGTCCGACGTAGAAGTCACGGTGGAGTTTGATTCGGGCGGGAACGACACCAAGGCGTTCAAGAAGACGCTGGGCTATGTGCTCAGGGGAGTGCTTCGTTGGCTGAGAAGCGGTGAGGCCCCTCTCGCCTCCAGCGCGTTTCTCGTAAGCACGGGAGAAAGGCCGTATTCAGGCCCTCGGTCACTTGGAGAATTGGTGCCCGGGCTCGACCGCATGGGGGATTCCGCTCTGAATTTCATAATAAAAATTCTGGATTTTTCCCATGTAGAGCCGAAAGATCTGGTAAGCAAGAACCAGAAGAATTCGGTCATTCTCCTGACTGTGTACTTCGCCGTTGCCTCCCGGCGCGCTAGAGCAGACTTTGATAGCTGGATGGACTTCATCTTCAGCCAGCCGAATGTCCGAGACGACGTACTGGCAGTGGTTGTGCTGTTCATGAAGTTCCTGTATGGTGACGCGTATCAGGCGGTGATGAAGGCTAAGCTCCGTTCCGCCCGACCCTATGACTGGAGGAATATCATGGATGCTGCAATCAGGGAAATCGTGGAAGCCGTAGGGCCAGAGTACGAGGCCCGCGGAGAGGCCCGCGGGGAGGCCCGCGGGGAGGCCCGCGGGGAGGCCCGCGGGGAGGCAAAGGGGAGGTCCAAGATACTCACCCATTCGCTGGAAAGCGTGTTTGGTGCCCTGCCGAACGGCTACAAGCAGCGCATCAGCGACGCCAGCGAGGAGGACATCCTGCGCTGGAACGTCAGGCTTCACGGGGCCACCTCGCTCGACCAGGTCTTCGACGACTCCGCTGATGACTGACCGGCTGCTGCTGGGGCCAGCGGTGACTGGAGAATGATCATGGATGCTGCAATAAGGGAAATCGTAGAGGCCGTAGGGCCGGAATACGAGGCCCGCGGGGAGGCCCGCGGAGAGGCCCGCGGAGAGGCCCGCGGGGAGGCAAAGGGGAGGTCCAAGATACTCACCCATTCGCTGGAAAGCGTGTTTGGTGCCCTGCCGAACGGCTACAAGCAGCGCATCAGCGACGCCAGCGAGGAGGACAT
>CAZPIN010000106.1:0-11772 GCA_964586735.1 uncultured Rhodobacterales bacterium
ACCTTGTGCAGACGCTGGAGAACAACCCCGCCCTGGTACACGGCGGACCGTTCGCCAACATCGCCCACGGCTGCAGTTCGGTCATCGCCACCCGCGCCGCCCTGGCCTCGGCGGAATTCGTGGTGACGGAGGCTGGTTTCGGCGCCGATCTCGGCGCGGAGAAGTTCTTCAACATCAAGTGCCGCAAGTCCGGACTGGCGCCTGACGCGGTTGTTCTAGTGGCCACCGTCCGCGCCCTCAAGATGCATGGCGGCCTCGAGCGCGACCAGCTGGGAGCGGAGGACGTGTCCGCCCTAAAGAAGGGGCTGGCCAATCTCGGCCGCCACATCGAAAACCTCGGCAAGTTTGGCATCCCCGTGGCGGTGGGCATCAACCGTTTCACCACTGACACCGAGGCCGAGATCAAGGCCATCCAGGACTACGTCAAGGACACCCACGGCCAGGCCGCGTTCCCCTGCAGCCACTGGGCCGACGGCGGCGCCGGCATCGAGGGGCTGGCCGAGCACGTAGCCAAGATCGCCGATGGCGATCCGCCCAGCCTGCGCCTGACCTACGACGACGATCTGCCGCTAGCCGACAAGATCCGCGCCGTCGCCACCGAAATTTACCGCGCCGGCGACGTCGCCATACCCGACAAGGTCTCCCGCCAGCTGCGCGACTGGGAGGCAGAGGGATATGGCAAGCTGCCCGTCTGCATGGCCAAGACCCAGTACTCGTTTTCGGCCGACCCCAGCCTGCGCGGCGCTCCCGAGGGCCACACGCTGCCCATCCGCGAGGTGCGGCTGAGCGCCGGCGCCGGCTTCGTGGTGGCCATCGCCGGCGACATCATGACCATGCCCGGCCTGCCGCGCCGGCCGGCGGCCGAGTCGATCGGAATCGACTCGAGCGGAAAGATCGAGGGCCTGTTCTAGGCCGTCGGACCTTCCTTAGGCGCTGTCGCGGCTCTTCATCAGCCAGCCCATCACGGCGACCGCGACGGCGGCTCCGACAAGCTGGACGATCACGAAGCCGGCCGCGCTGGCGGGCGTGATGCCGGTAGGCGAATCGGTAAACACCCGGCCGATGGTCACGGCGGGATTGATGAAGGCTGTCGACGAGGTCGCCCAGATGGACACCATCACGTAGACGCCCACCACGCCGGCTACGACGTCGGCGCCGCGGCTGACGGTAGCCAGAATCACGGCGACCAGTCCCGCCGTCGTAATCAGCTCCTCCAGCATCAGGGCGAAGCCCGAGCGGTCCGTGGAGCCAATCTGCAGAATCGGCTCGGAGAACGTGACGTGCGTCGCCCACACCGCGATCACTCCTGCGAGGATCTGGGCCACCGCGTAGAGGGCGGCCTCGGTCGCGCCGATTTCCTTGCGCATGAAAAACGCCAGGGTTACGGCCGGGTTGAAGTGGCCGCCGGAAACAGCCCCGAACGCCTTGATCATCACGTACAGGACTCCGCCCGTGGCGATGGCGCCGGGCAGCAGGATCAGCGCGTCGTTGCCGCCCGAAATGCGCGCGCCCATGATTCCCGCGCCGGTGGCGGCGGCGAGCAGAAATCCGGTGCCGATGGCCTCCGCCATGATTCGGCGGGTGCAGCTGTAGCTCATGAGAGGACTCCCTCTTGGTTGCGGATGGCGGACAGTATCGGAGAAAGCGTTTTTTTGCCTCTGCGACTCCGCCGCCGTGATTCTTTATGGTAACCGCCTCCGCTGCAAGCTTTGCCGGAACCGGATTATGTTCACCGGAATCGTCACCCACGTCGGCGCCGTCGCCTCGGCCAGCGAAGGCGAGTACCTCCGCGTCCGCGTCGACTGCGGCGGCGGCCCCCTTCCCTCGTCGCTTGGCGGCTCCATCGCCTGCGGCGGCGTCTGCCTGACGGCCGTCGAGATCGCGCCCGCCGAAAACTGGTTCGCCGCCGACCTCAGCCGGGAGACGCTCGACCGCACCGCCCCCTGGACGGAAGGCCGGCGAATCAACCTCGAGCTGCCGGTGCGGGTTGGCGACGAGCTCGGCGGACATATCGTCACTGGACACGTCGACGGCGCGGCGGAGCTGCTGAGCAGGAGCGAGGAAGGAAACGCCGCCCGCATGCGCTGGCGCGCGCCGGAGGATCTGGCTCCCCTGATCGCCGAGAAGGGATCGGTGGCGGTCGACGGCGTGTCGCTGACGGTGGCGCGGGTCGACGGCACCGAGTTCGAGGCCAGCGTGATACCGCACACCCTTGAGGCGACTACGCTCGGCGAGCTCGCCCTAGGCGACCGGTCGAATCTCGAAGTCGACATCCTCGCCCGCTACGTAGCACGCCTGAAGGAGGCGGCCCATGGCTGAACAGACGACGTCGGTAGCACCGACCGAGGAGATCATCGAGGAGGCCCGCAATGGGCGGGTCTGCATCCTGGTGGACCACGAGGAGCGGGAGAACGAGGGCGACCTTGTCATTCCCGGCCAGATGGCCACGCCGCAGGCCATCAACTTCATGGCGACGCACGGACGGGGCCTGATCTGCCTGGCGCTCTCCGCCGAGCGCATCGAGGCGCTGGGCCTGCGCACCCTCTCGCCGCGCAACCGAAGCCGCATCGACACCGCCTTCGCCGATTCCATCGAGGCGCGCGAGGGCGTCACCACCGGCATCTCGGTGCACGATCGCGCCCGTACGGTGGCGGTGGCCATCGCCCCCGAAAGCACCGCAGACGACATCTCCTCGCCAGGCCATGTATTTCCGCTGCGGGCGCGGCCCGGCGGCGTGCTGTCGCGGGCGGGACATACCGAGGCGGCCGTCGACATCGCCCGTCTCGCCGGCCTCAATCCGTCGGCCGTCATCTGCGAGATCATGAACGCCGACGGCACCATGGCCCGGCTGCCGGACCTGGAGAGTTTTGCCCGCGAGCACGGCCTCAAGATCGGCACCATCGCCGACCTCATCGCCTACCGACTGCGCAATGAGACCGTCGTCGACCGAGTCGCCGAAGCCACGTACCGAAGTCTCTCGGGCCGCGAGTGGAGCCTGCAGGTGTACCGCGACCGCATGGACGGCGTAGAACACGTCGCCCTGCGGCTGGGTAAGGACATGGCAGACGGAGCGGCTCTGGTGCGCGTGCATGTGGTGAGCCTGCTGGACGACCTTCTGGGCATCGACCCGGCCCGTGCAGGCCGCCTGCCCAGCTGTCTGGAGCGAATCGAGCGAGAGGGCCGCGGCGTGGTGGTGCTGATTCGCGACTCGGGGTCTAGCGAAATATCGGCGCGCCTGACGAACGGCGTGCCCGAATCCGACGAGCCGCAGACTCTGCGCCAGTACGGAGTCGGCGCCGGCATCCTCAAGGAGATGGGCATCCGCGAGATGACACTGCTGACCAATTCGCCGCCGCCGCGCATCGCCGGCATCCACGGCTACGGCCTCGAGATCGCGGGCGTCGAGAGTTTTGCCTCGGAGGTCTCTCATGACTAACGACTTGCTCTATCCCATGCACGTTACGATGGTGGTCGCCACCTTCTACGACGACATTGCCGAAATGCTGCTGGAAGGCGCTCGCCGCCGCCTAGATAAGGAAGACTGCGAGTATGAACCGGTCAGGGTGCCTGGTGCGTTGGAAATTCCACCAGCTATTCGCATGTTGGCCGGAGCACTAGGTCAAAGTCCTAATCTCCCCAAAATAGCGGATGTCAAAGACGCGAGATTTCCAGACCAAGATGACTATAGAAGATGGCGCGGTTACTTGGCTTTGGGCTGCGTTATCCGCGGCGAGACCAGCCACTACGACATCGTCGCCAACGAAAGCGCCCGCGGCCTGATGGATCTTGGTCTGAAAGGTGTTGCCATTGGCAACGGAATCCTGACCGTCGACAGTCGCGATCAGGCCATCGCCCGCGCTGACCCTAACAAAGGCGACAAGGGCGGCCATGCCGCCGAGGCGTGCCTGTCCCTGATACGCCTGGCGGACCTTTACCATCACGACTGGACTCAGCCGTGAGCAGCCGGGCACAGCGATCTGCGGCGAGGCTTGCGGCCGTACAGGCGCTCTATCAGCTGGAAACCGCCAGCGGCGACGTGGAGACCATCGTCGAGGAGTTCCGCAGGCACCGCCTGGACATCGACACGGACCCCGACGGCGAGGGCAACAAGGCGGCGGTGGTCAAGGCGGACTCGACACTGTTCGCCAGCATCGTCACCGAAACCGTCCGCCATGGCGGTGACATCGATTCAGCCGTCCGCAGCCGCCTCGCCGGGGACTGGTCGCTGGAGCGAATTGATCCGGTGCTGCGGGCAGTATTCCGGGCCGCCGCCAGCGAGCTTCTGACCGCCGACGACGTCCCCATCGCGGTGGTCCTAAGCGAGTACACCGGCCTGGTGGGCACCTACACCGACGAGGAGCGCACCATCGGTTTCGCCAACGGCGTGCTGCAGGGACTGGCGCGAGACCTTCGCCCCGCCCAGCCTGCCGAAGACACGGATGGAGAGGCGGCGTGATGGACGAGGACCGCGGCGCGCTGCGCAACGTCCTGCTGCTGGCTTTCTCCCACGGCGTGCTGGGGTCGCAGGTCGGCGTGCACATCATTCTGGGCGGACTGTCCGGCGCAATTCTTGCCAGCAATCCCGCTCTGGCGACGGTACCCATCTCAGTCATGGTGGTCACCACCATGGTGGCCACCGGCCCCATGTCACTGTTCATGGGCCGCTTTGGACGCGTGCCCGGATTCCTGCTGGGCGCGACGGCGGGCACGCTGGGCGGCCTGTGCTGCGCGGCGGGACTGATCCGCGGCTCCTTCGCGCTGTTTCTGCTTGGCTCCACGCTGATTGGCGTCTACCAGGCGGCCAACGGCTACTTCCGCTTCGCCGCCGCCGACAGCGGCTCGCCCGAATTTCGCCCCAAGGCAATTTCCTGGGTGCTGGCGGGCGGGCTGTTCGGCGCCTTCCTGACGGCCGAGGTGGTGCAGGCTACCCGCGACCTGATGGCGCCGGTTCCCTTCGCCGGCACCTACCTGGCCTTCCTTGGCATCAATCTCGTCGGCGGTCTGCCGCTGCTGCTGCTTCGCCTGAATCCGCCATCCCGCGAGGACCGCGCGGGCCGCCCTCCCCTTTTGCCGGTGCTGCGCCGCCCGGGCGTCATCACCGCGATGCTGTGCGGCATGGCCTCCTACGCGGTGATGAACCTTGTCATGACGTCGACGCCGCTGGCGATGGTGGCGGCGGGATGCTCGCCGGACCAGGCCGCCGACGTGGTGCGCTGGCACATCCTGGCCATGTACATGCCGAGTTTTTTCACCGGCAATCTCGTGGCGCGCTTCGGCCACATCCGAATCATCGGCGCCGGCCTGCTCCTGCTCGGCGCGGCGGGAATCACCGCCCTGAGCGCGGACGCCGACGGGCTTCGCTACTTCTACGGTGCGCTGGTGCTGCTTGGCTTCGGCTGGAACTTCGCCTTCATCGGCGCCACCAGCCTGCTCACCACCTGCCACACGGTCGCCGAGCGAGCGCGGGTGCAGGGCCTCAACGACGTCCTCGTCTTCGGCCTGGTGGCGGCGGCCTCGTTCTCCTCCGGAGCGCTTCTCTCAGGCGCGGGATGGCATGCGGTGCAGCTGGCCATGGCGCCGGTGCTGGTACTGGCGGCCATCTCGCTGGTGCATCTCGCGGCTACCTCGCGCGCACGGCGCTGGTCGGAGATCTGACCGTCCATCAGGAGCCTTCACTGGTTTCGAAGCGGCCGACGTTGCCAAGCAGCTGCTGGATGAGATTGAGTTGGCGGCCGGCGGTCGGCGTGGTGCGCGGATTGATTGGCACCAGCTTGCCGTCTTCCAGGCTGTACTCGTCCAGCCCGGCCAGAGTTCCGGAACTGTCGAACTCCAGTGCCAGCACGCGCCGCTCGAGCACCTTCGGGCGGCTTCCCAGCACGCTTTCGGTCAAGCTGCTGACGTAGATCCAGACGGAGTCGCCGCCCACCTCACGGGCCGAAGGCGAGCCCAGCTTGCTGCGTACGCTGTCACGGTCATCCTGCCCCGGCTGAATGGCGCCCTCGTGATAGGCTTCCCAGACTTGGCCATGAGAGCGCATGACGGGCACGCACCCTCCCAGCAGCAACGCCGCCACGAGCGCCGCCGAAAGCGCTAAACTGTACTTCTGCATCCTTGCCTCGCCGTTATGCGTGCCTCACCATGCACCCGAATACAGCGTTTCGCCGCAGTTGCAAATTGCGCGAGTCAGCGGGGCTGGCTGTTGGGGGCTGTTGCCCTCCGCCGCCGCTTCGCTATTGTGCGCGCCGCCAGTAAAGAGTAGAGGTTCTCAATGGCAGTACCAGCAAAAAAGGTTTCCCGCTCGAAGCGCGGCAGCCGCCGCGCCCACCAGAGTTCCGCCGCGGGCGGCATGACCGAGTGTCCCGTCTGCGGGGCGCTCCGGCGTCCGCACCATATCTGCCGCCAGTGTGGCACCTACGGCGGCCGCGAAGTGCTCCCGCTGCCTCCCGAGGAGGAGGACTCCGAGCAGGACTCTTAAGGCGCAGCCATCGCCTCGCGACATGGCAGCCAGAGCCGTCATCGCGGTAGACGCCATGGGTGGCGACGCGGGCCCTTTACCGGTGCTCGGCGGCGTCGCCCGCGCATCGCGCCGCAATCCCGAGGTCCGTTTCATCCTCGCCGGCGACGAGGCGCTGCTGAGCCGCCATGTCCGGCGTAACCGCGCACTTTCCAAGTCCTGCAGCATCGTGCACGCGGAAAGCACCGTCAGCATGACCGAGCCTCCGGTCACCGCGCTGCGCCGCCGCGAGTCTACTTCCATGTGGGCCACCATCCAGAAAATCGCAGACTCGGAGGCGCAGGCTGCGGTCTCCTGCGGCAACACTGGCGCACTGGCCGTGATGGCAGCGAGCGGCCTTAAAACCATCCCCGGCGCTTCGCGGGCGGCCATCGCCGCCCTGTGGCCCACCCGCGAGCGCGGCCGTCTGGCGGTGATGCTGGACATGGGAGCACACTATACGGCCACCGCCGAGGAACTGACGGCCTACGCGGTAATGGGCGCGGCCTACGCCCGCGTTGCCCTCGGCGTGGAACGGCCGCGGGTAGCCCTGCTCAACATCGGTACCGAGAAGCTCAAGGGCCATCCCGAGGTGCGCCAGGCCGACGAGCGCATCGCCAGCATCGCCGACGAGTCGGGCTTCCAGTACGTAGGCTTCGTCGAAGGCGACCAGATCACCAGCAACGACGCCGACGTCATCGTCACCGACGGTTTCTCCGGCAACGTCGCCCTCAAGACGGCCGAGGGCATCGCCAGGCTGATCCGCTCCGTCATCCTGTCCACCATGCGCCGCAACCTGTTCAGCCGCTTGGCGGCGGTGATGGCCTATCCCTCCATCCGCGGCCTGCGCAACTGGATGGACCCCCGACGCCTCAACGGCGGCGTGCTGCTGGGACTCAGCGGCATGGTGATCAAGAGCCACGGGCGGGCCGACGCCAAAGGCGTCGAGGCGGCGCTGCAGCTGGCGATTCGCGTGGCGGAAGGCGACCTGCCCCAGGTGCTGACGAGGGAGCTGGGCCGGCTGGCGCCCAAGCCGTGATGGCCGACGGCCTGCGCAGCGTCGTCCTCGGCTGTGGGCATTACCTGCCCGAGCGCAGGGTGACCAACAACGAGCTTTCCGAGTCGCTCGACACGTCCGACGAATGGATTCGCACCCGCACTGGCATCCGCAGCCGACGGGTCGCCGGCGAGGAGGAAACCACCGCCGACCTGGCTGCGGCCGCCTCGCGCGGCGCCCTAGCCGGGGCAGGGCTGGAGCCGGAAGACATCGACCTTGTGGTGCTGGCGACTGCGACCCCCGACCAGACGTTTCCCTCCACCGCCACGAAGGTGCAGAGCAAGCTGGGCATGCGCCGCGGTTACGCCTACGACATCCAGGCCGTGTGCTCGGGTTTCCTGTACGCCCTGGCCTCCGCCGACGGACAGCTGCGCACCGGCGCGGCGCGACGCTGCCTGGTGGTGGGCGCGGAAACCTTCTCGCGGATTCTCGACTGGTCCGACCGCACCACAGCGGTGCTCTTCGGCGATGGTGCCGGGGCGGTGGCGCTGGAGGCGGCACAGGAGCGGCGGGGTGGTTCCGGCCTGCTAGCGGTGAAGCTGCACTCCGATGGCGCCTACAACGACCTGCTGTATGTCGACGGCGGCGTGGCATCGGGACGCATTGGCCACGTACGCATGCAGGGCCGGGAGGTATTCCGGCATGCCGTCCGCAATCTCGAATCCTCGGCCAAGGAGGTGCTCGACGAGGCCGGCGTCTCGGTCGACGACGTCGACTGGGTGGTGCCGCACCAGGCCAACATCCGCATCATCCACCGCGCCGCCGACTCGCTGGGCATCCCCCGCGAGAAGGTCATCGTCACCATCGAGGAGCACGCCAACACCTCGGCCGCATCGATCCCTCTGGCGCTGTCCGCGGCTGTGGCCGATGGCCGAATCAAGCGCGGCGACTTGCTGCTGCTGCAGGCGATGGGCGGCGGTTTGACCTGGGGAGCCGCGCTGCTGCGCTGGTAGAGGCGGCGGGCGGGATTCACCCGGTTTGACAGTTCCCCTGATTGCCGCAAATTGCTGGTGGAAGCGATCCGGCTCCGCCCGTCGCGCCGGAGCCAGCAACAGGGGGAGTCGATGCGCGAACAAACGGTGGCACAATCCGTCCAACAGCCCCTGCCCCGCCAAGTTCGGGCGCAGCCAGAGTACGAAGGCACAGTAACACGGGCTGACCTCGCGGAGGCCGTGCAGGCCAGGGTGGGGTTCTCCTACAGGGACTCGGCGCGGCTGGTGAACGACATTCTGGATGCGATCAGCGGAGCGCTGGCTCGCGGCGAGCCGGTGAAACTGCGAACCTTCGGATCCTTCGACTTCGCCCTCACGCCTCCCCGGCGGTGCGTCGACTTGCACCGGAGAGTCCCGATCACCATCCCTCCCCGCAGAGTGGTGGTGTTTCGCCCGGCTGGAGCCCTCTGCTCCTACATCAACGAGCGATCCAAGTGACCAGGAAGAAGCAGCAGGCTTTCTTCAGGATCGCCGAGGCCGCCCGCATCACCAGGGAGACGGCTCACACCATTCGCTCGTGGGATACGAAGTTTCCGCAGATTCGCCCGGTCAAGCGCGGCGGCGGCCAGCGCTACTACCGCCAGGAGTCCATCGACCTGCTTCACGGCATCAGCTACCTGATCCGCACGGCTGGCTTTACCGTCGAGGGAGTACAGCGGATCTTCAGAAAGCACGGCGAAAGGACCGTGAGGCAGATTGGGGCCGACAAGGATCTGGCCCCGCTGATGCGCACCCGTGCGGACGCCTCGCAGCAGTCCGGCTTGACAACCGGCTTGCCCGTGGAGACGCGCAACCTTCTGCGAACCGCCGCGGCCGAGCTGCGGGAGGCCGCCCGCTCGCTGCGGGCGTAATTTGCTATTCGCCGCCGCGGCGCCTACATTGATCGTAGTCGGGCCGTGGCGCAGCCTGGTAGCGCGTATGCATGGGGCGCATGAGGTCGTGGGTTCGAATCCCGCCGGCCCGACCATCTGACACCGGAACCTCCGCATGTCCCACATCGGCGACGGGGTGCTGCCTATACAGCGCCTCAGGCAACTGGCGGAGGAAGGGCGCATTCGCGCCGCCACGCCGCTGGCGGACGGCCAGCTGCAGCCAGCCAGCCTTGACCTGCGACTGGGACACCGCGCCTGGAGGGTACGGGCCAGCTTTCTGCCCGGACCGGACGCGACGGTCGAGGAGCGCCTCCAGGAAATGTCCATGCACGAGCTGGACCTCCAGCCAGGCGCCGTGCTGGAACGTGGCTGCGTGTATGTCGCCGAGCTGCAGGAATCCCTCAACCTCCCCAACGGTGTCGGAGCGCTGGCCAACGCCAAGTCGACGACTGGCCGCCTCGACGTCTTCACGAGAATGATCGCCGACCGCTGCGCGGAGTTTGACCGGCTGCCGCCAGGCTACGGCGGACCGCTCTACGCCGAGATCAATCCCTGTACCTTCAGCCTGCTCGTCCGCGAGGGATCGCGGCTCAACCAGGTTCGCCTCAGCCAGGGGCACACGACGCTGTCCGGCAGGGAACTCGGCGAGCTGCACGAGAGGACGCCGGTGATCGACCCGCCCGCCAACATCGACGGCGAGGGCCTTCGGTTCAGCGTCGACCTGTCCGGACCGGGACTCGCCGGCTACCGCGCCAAACGGCACTGCGGCGTGGTCGACATCGACAGGGTCGGCCACTACCCGGCGGAGTCGTACTGGGATCCCGTCACCGCCGAAGGCGGCGAGCTGATTCTGGACCCCGGAGCGTTCTACATTCTGGTGTCGCGGGAGGCGGTGCGCCTGCCGCCCGAGTACGCCGCCGAAATGACCCCCTACCTTCCGTTCATCGGCGAGTTCCGGGTGCACTACGCCGGGTTCTTCGATCCTGGTTTCGGCTACGGCCTCGAAGGCGACCGCGGCGCCCGCAACGTCCTCGAGGTGCGCTGCCACGAGACTCCCTTTGCGCTGCGCAACGGCCAGATCGTCGGACGGCTGGTGTTCGAACGCATGCTGGAACCACCGGACGTGCTCTATGGCAGCGCCAGCGGGTCGAACTACCAGGGCCAGACGCTGCAGCTGGCCAAGCAGTTCAGGCGGCCCGCCGGGTCAGGCTGACGGCTCCGTCTCCTCCTTCGCATCGTCGGCGGACGGATTCTCCATCTCGCCTTCGGGTGATTCCGTCACCTCATCTTCATCGACAGGAACATCGTCCGCTTCGTCGACAGGCAAGTCTTCAGCGGTTTCGCCATCTTCCCCTTCTGTGTCTTCCTCCTCTGCAGGATCGCCATGGTCTCCGCTGGCGGCTTCCTCCTCCGCCGTCTCGTCGCCAGGCGATTCATCCAACTTTTCGCGGCCGTCTCCACTGGCACGGTCCTCCTCCGCCAGCCCGTCCGCCGCATCCGCCTCGCCCTCTCCTGATTCCCCATCCGCCGACGTCGAGCCGCCACGCTCTTCCGACGCGCGAGCAAGCAAGCCAAGCTCCTTGATCTCGGCAAGCCCCGGCAGGTCGCGGACGCTCGCCAGCCCGAAGTGATCCAGAAACCCGTCGGTTATCACGAAGGTCACCGGCCTGCCGGGCACCTGCTTGCGGCGGCCCAGGCCAACCCACCCGAGCTCCATCAGGGTGTGGACGGTGCTGCGCGACACCGCGACGCCGCGAATCTCCTCGATCTGCGCCCGGGTCACCGGCTGGTGATAGGCGATGATCGCAAGCGTCTCCAGCGCCGCCCTCGACAGCTTTCGCTCCCGCGTCATCTCGCGGTCGAACATCCAGCCCAGATCTTCAGCGGTGCGGAAGGCCCAGCGCGACCCGGCCCGGCGCAGCTCGACCCCGCGCCCCTCGTAGCGCCGCTTCAGGCTCTCGAGAATTGCCGCCGTGTCGCATCCCTCCGGCAGCGCGGCATCGATGTCCCGCCTGCTCAGAGATTCGGCGCTGGCAAACAGCAGCGCTTCGACCATCCGCTCCGCCTCCTCGGGCGTGGGAACCTCGGGCTGGTCCTCCACTTCAGTCGGACGAGGAATCATGCTTCCGCCCCCTCAAGCCTGCGCAGCCGCACGGGCGTGAACGCGCCGGTCTGGGCGATTTCCGTCTGCCCCTGCCTCGTCGTTTCGAGGGCGGCCGAAAACAGGCTGCCAACCGCCGACCGCACGAGGGGCGGCGCCCGCCAGTCGGAGAGAACCAGCGCGGTCAGGTCAAGCCAGCCAACGCCAGGCGCCAGTCCGTCGAGCAGACGTTTCATGGCCTGCTCCACCGGCACCAG
>CAZPIN010000107.1:0-1994 GCA_964586735.1 uncultured Rhodobacterales bacterium
GAAAAGCACCCAACCGCCCGAATCGTGGCTGCGCTCGGCCATGACTCCGATTGGCGCGTGGCCATCCGGGCGCGGCGCGGCCGCCGCGGCGCCAGCCGCAAGCGGGCGAGCGAGGCCTGCGGCGATGACGCGATTCACGCCCGCGCGGCCCCGGAGGGCAAGAGGATGGTGGGCCGTGCTGGATTCGAACCAGCGACCAATTGGTTAAAAGCCAACTGCTCTACCAACTGAGCTAACGGCCCTCGCGAGGAGCGAGGTATGGTACGGATTCTCTGCCGGGAATCAAGCGGCCGCGCGTTTGGGCGTTTCGGGATTGCCTTGCGGGTTCAACGGTAGCGGGCCGGGTCGGGCAGGCCGGCCTCCGCGAAGCCCTGCCCGCGCAGGCGGCAACTGTCGCAGCGACCGCAGGCCAGCCCGGCCTCGGTGGCCTGGTAGCAGGACAGCGTGAGGCCGTAATCGACTCCCAGCGCCACGCCGGTGCGAATGATCCGCGCCTTGCCCATCTCCTCGAGCGGCGTGATCACTCGCAGCGGGGCGCCCTCCACGCCCGCCTTGGTGGCGAGCCCGGCCATGGCCTCGAAGGCCCGCACGAACTCGGGGCGGCAATCCGGGTAGCCCGAGTAATCCACCGCATTGACGCCTATCCAGATGCTGCCAGCTTCCAGCACTTCCGCCCAGCCGAGCGCAATGGCCAGAAAGATGGCGTTGCGCGCTGGCACGTAAGTGACGGGGATGCCCGCCGAGGCCCGCTCGGGAACATCGATGCGGGTGTCGGTCAAGGCGGAGCCGCCTATGCTGCCGAGGTCCAGTCCCACCACCTTGTGCTCCACCGCGTCCAGCCGCTCCGCCACGCGGGCCGCCGCCCCCAGTTCCGCGCGATGGCGCTGGCCGTAGTCGAAGCTGAGCGCGTAGCAGTCGTAGCCCCGGTGGCGGGCGATGGCCAGCACGGTGGTGGAGTCGACGCCGCCGGAGACGAGAACCACCGCCTTCGCGCTGTCCATGCTCAATGCCCCGGACGCTCGCCCCACAACAGCTTGTGCAACTGCAACTGGAAGCGCACCGGCAAATTGTCGGCGACGACCCAGTCGGCCAGCCGGGTGGGGTCCATCTGCCCGAAACTGGGTGAAAACAGCACCTCCGCCACCCTGCCCGCCAGTTGCCGCTCATCGACCATGAAGCGCGCCCACTCGTAGTCGCGCCGATCGCAAATGACGAACTTCACCTGGTCCCGGGCGGTCAAGTGCGCGATATTGCCGTAGTCATTGCGCCGCATTTCGCCGCTTGCCGGGGTTTTCAGGTCCAGCACCTTGACCACCCGGACATCCACCCCGGAGACATCGATGGCGCCGCTGGTTTCCAGGGAGACCTCGTAGCCCGCGTCACAGAGCCGCGCGAGCAGCGACAGGCAGTTGGGTTGCGCCAGCGGCTCGCCGCCGGTGACGCAGACGTGGCGGGGCCGATATCCGGCCACCTCGCCCAGGATTCCCTCGAGCGTCAGCGCCCGCCCGCCGTAAAAGGCGTATTCCGTATCGCAATAGGCGCAGCGCAAGGGGCAGCCGGTCAGGCGCACGAATGCGGTGGGCAGGCCCGAATTGCCGGCCTCTCCCTGCAATGAATGGAAGATCTCGGTGACGCGCAGCGTCCCCTTGTCGCGCGTCTCGGAAGTCCCCACTTCGCTCTCAGTAGTTTTCCGCGAGGAAGTCCTGGGCCAGCTTGACCGCGGAGCTATTGCCGTCACCGTACTCGTTCACGGTGCGCTCCAGGTATTCCCGCGCCCGCTCGGCATTGCCCTTCTCGAAATACACCTTGCCCAGCTTGTAGAGTGCGTCCGGCTCCTTGGGGTTGCCGGGATACTCCTCGAGCAGGAGCACGAAGGCCTGCCGCGCGGCTTCCAGATCCGGGGGTGTGGTCACCAGATACAGCTCGCCCAGCCAGTAGTGCGCGTTCGGCGCATAGCGGGCATCCGGATAATCCACCAGAAACTGCCGGAAAGC
>CAZPIN010000108.1:0-6560 GCA_964586735.1 uncultured Rhodobacterales bacterium
TGCTGCAAGCGGTACCGGCACGATCTACAACGATGACCAAATCCGCACAATTTCGGTTGCCGCGGCGGAAGCAGCGAACGAGGGCAGCACCAGATCGGTTGACGCCTTTACGGTTTCGATTAGCCGGGCTTCCTCCCTCGGAGTGGAGGTAGACTACACTTTCGGTGGTACCGCAACTGGCCAGCACGGTACGACGGCGGTCAACGGTGCCGACTTTTCCAGGGTAGACGACACCTCCAACACTGGCACGCTCACTTTTATGCCCGGTCAGCAAAGCATTGCCGTTTCCATCCAGCTGCTGGGCGACACCGACGCCGAACCGGATGAAACGGTGACGCTGACGCTCAGCAATGCCAGATACGGCGACGGTACCAGCAATGCCCTCTCCATACCAGAACCTCTGGAAGCGGCGGAGTTTACAATCCTCGACGACGACAGCGACAGTCCCCCGCCGTTAACAGGCCCCCAATTCTCCATCGATTCGCCAAGCGTGCAGGAAGGGGCGACAGGGGAAACCACTACTATGACGTTCACGGTAATGAGAAGCGGTGACGGCTCTGGTACTGCCTCCGTCGACTATTCCGGCCCAGGCGGAAGCGCCGCCGACTCCGACCGCAACACGTTTTCCGGTGGTACGCTCTCGTTTGCCGACGGCGAGACGGCAAAGATCATCGATGTTACAGTCAACGGAGACTACACGCCCGAGGAAGATGAAACAGTTGAGATCACTCTTTCCAACGCCACGGGTGCGGGGATCGAGACTGCCGTAGGCGTCGGCACGATACTCAACGACGACTTTCTGAATATTTCCGTCGCGTCGGATGGGGTTGACGAGGGTGACTCCGGCACCACCTCCAATCTGGTCTTTACGGTCAGCCTTGACGCCCAGTTCACTGGAGGGAGTATTTTTGTACGCTATCGGCTGGAGGCGGGCACCGCCACGGAGGGGGAGGATTTTGTTCGCCCGGCGATGTCCCACGGCAGGCTGTCCTGGCCCAGCGGTACCAACGACGACATAACGGTAACGGTTACTGTCAACGGCGATGATATGGCCGAGCGCAACGAAGACGTGGTAATGACGCTTTTCGGCCAGGTCTGCGACAATTGCGTCCGTGATCGTGTCGTTCAGCCGCAGCTGACAGTGGCTTCGGCCAGGGGCGTAATCCGCGATGACGACCCTCCGACTTTCACCGTTGGCGAGGCGTCGATTGATGAAGGCATGGCCGGCGAGACGCCGAAGCTGAACTTCACGGTTACGATGTCTGCTGAACTTGAGGAGGAAGTTACGGTCAACTACGCAGTCACGGGAGGCACGGCGGAGGCGGACGTGGACTTCGCGGCAATTTCCGGCGCCCTGTCCTTCAGCCCCGCCTCCGGCGGCAATCCCGGCGAAACGGAAAAGACCGTCTCCGTTACGGTTATCGGAGACGACGTTGACGAGCCGGACGAAACGCTGACTCTCACGCTCTCCAACCCGTCAGCGAACGCGCGGGTCACCCAGGCCGGCTGGACGGGGACGATTCTCAATGACGACAGCATGCCCGTGTTCTCCGTCGATTCGCCGAGGATTGACGAGGGCGCGTCAGGTACCGCCAGCCTCGTGTTCACGGTGACCAAAACCGGTGCCACCCAGCGAGAGACGTCGGTGTCTTACTCCGTGGCGGACGGCACGGCGACTGGCGGAACCGGACCCGATTCCGACTATGCCCCCTTGGCGGATGGCACCCTGACATTCGCCCGGAATGAAACGGAAAGGGAAATTGCGGTGCAGGTCAACGGCGACGACCTCGCGGAGGCCGACGAAACTGTGACGGTTACGCTGTCGAATCCGGTACTGGCCACGCTTGACCCCTCAGCCACCGCAGGTACGGGTACGATCGCCAACGACGATCATCTTCGCATCTCCCTTTCCATCGATACGGCGGAGGTTAATGAGGGTGCGACCGGTACGACCGCCACGCTGCGTTTTCTGGCGACTCTGCCCGCGCGGTCGTCGCAGGAAATTACGGTTGACTTCAGCATCGGCGGTACGGCCACGGGAACCGGCGGTCAGGCCGACTACTCGGTCACCCCGCCCGTCGGGGCGCTGACCTTTGCGGCGAACACCGCGGCGAGTACCGCCGCTCCCCAGACGCTGCCGATTGTAGTTACGGTAAACGGCGACGATGACTCGGAAATCGACGAGACGATAGTGGTGACACTCACCAATCCCGCATGCACGGGCTGCGTTGCCGCACCAGAGATTGTCGTTGGCTCGGAGTCGGCAACCGTTGCCATTCTCAACGACGACACTCCGACATTTACCGTCAGCGAAGCCACTGTCGACGAGGGCGCGAATGGAGAGTTGCCCACCTTGGACTTCACGGTGACCATGACGCTTGCCTTGGACGCGACTGTAACAGTCGAGTATGCGGTAACCGGAGGCAGTGGGGCTGGCGAGGCGACGGTCGGCGAAGACTTTCTGGCGGCCTCCGGCACTCTGACCTTCAGCCCCACCGAAACGGAACAGACTGTCTCCGTGTCGGTTGTCGGAGACAACTTCGACGAAGAGGACGAAGCCGTGACGCTGTCGCTTATGAATTCGTCCCCGAACGCGCAGATCACCCAGACCACATCGACCGGTACGATCCTGGACGACGACAGCCGGCCGGTATTCTCGATTGACTCGCCCGAGGTCGTCGAGGGTGCTACGGGGACGGTTTCCCTGACGTTTACGGTCACCAAGACTGGCGGCACAAGGCTGGAGACGATGGTCGACTTCGCCGTGACGGGCGGCACGGCCGTTAGCACGGGAGCCGATTCCGACTACGCGCCCGTAACGCCCGGCACCATGACGTTTGCGCCCGACGACACGGAAAGGACGGTCGCGGTCCAGATCAACGGCGACGATCTCGCCGAAGACGACGAGACGGTGGCGGTAACGCTGTCGAGTCCGGCACTGGCCACGCTGGAAGGCGGTGTCGCTACGCTGGAAGGGACAGGCATGATCGTCAACGACGACCATTTGACTCTCTCCATCGACTCGCCGAGCGTTGCGGAAGGCAACTCGGGCACGACCCCGCTGGAATTCACGGTGACGCTGGCCGCGCGGTCAAGTCGAGCGGTGACGGTCGCCTATCAGGTCATTACGGACGAAGCGGATGCGCAAAGCGGCACCGCCACTTTTGGGGCGGCCGCCGACTACACCGCGGCGGCTACCACAGGGACTCTGACGTTTGCCGCAGGCGTGGCCGCTGGGCAAACCCAAAGCATTGCTCTTTCGGTACGCGGCGAAACTGAATCCGAGCTTGACGAGACGGTGGTCGTGCGTCTTGACACCATCGTAGGTGGCGCGGAGTTTGAGGGAGACCCCGTCCCCAGCGAGATCTTCGCTTTGGGGACCATCCTCAACGATGACAGTCCGACATTTGCCGTCAGCGCACAGGAAAATTTTGCGGAAGGCGATTCTGGGGCGGCCGAGATGACCTTCACGGTAACGCTGTCTCAGGCCGATTCCGAGGAAGTTACAGTCCAATACGCGTTAACGGGTGGAGCTGGAGAAGGCCAGGCGACGCCTGGCGAGGACTTTCAGACGACTTCCGGCACTCTAACTTTCGCTCCGGACGAGACGTCCAAGGTAGTCCTGGTTGAGGTGTACGGCGATCAGGAGCGCGAGCCCGACGAGGCAGTCACGCTGACCCTGTCCAACGCCTCAAGCAATGCCATGATCACGCAGGCTACTTGGACCGGCCTCATACTCAGCGACGACTACGGTCTCACGGCAGCCGCACCTCCGGATCCTGTTGCCGAACCGGTTTCGGGTTCGACTGCAGACATCGAGTTTACGGTGTCGCTGGATGAGGTCTGGAACAGGCCTGTCGAACTCGCCTACGCGCTGGGCGGCTCTGCGACCGAGGGGGCTGACTACAGCATCGCCTCCCAGACGGCGGGGAGGCTTGTCATTCCAGCGGGGACATCCACCGGGACTGTCAGCCTTGCCGTCAACGCTGACCTCGTCGATGAGGACGACGAGACGGTTTCGCTTGAAGTCAGCAATCTCGCTGGAAGTCCGCTGGCGGACCCCGCAGTCGCGAGGATTACGCGTCCCGTGTCGGTTTCGGGCGTTGCGATGGAGCCTGACGCTCGGATTGCTGTCGAGTCGCTGAATACGAGGGAAGCGGATGGGGTGATGACAGCGGCGATTCGGGTGAGGGTAACAGGCGAACGCAGCGGCGCGGCCTCTTTTGACTGGAGAATCACACGCATTGTCGACGACGAGGGGAGCGGGTCGGCCTCGGTAAGAGGGTCAAGCGCCCTGTCTCCGCTGGCAATGGTGGAAGTGCTTGCTGACAGCTCGGCTGGAAGCAACCTGCAGGCAAGCGTGGCGGTGGACCAATCTTCAACCATGATCGAGGCGGTGCTGAGCTCGCCCATCGCTTCGGGCGATGTGATTGGCTTCGAAATATTCTCCATCGACTGCGCTTCCGACGTATGCGAAGTCGTTCAGTCAGCGCGGGCCAGAGGCCGGGCCAACCAGCTGTCTCAGGGCAGCACGCCCACCACAACGGTGCTGGCTGAGGTGTTTGCCAACCAGAATACCCAGCGGACGGAAGCATTGACGCACGCGCTGGCGGGATTTGGCCGCGCCGTGGCCACGGGCATTGTCAACGGCGTCTGGCGGCGGGCGGACGCCCACCGGACGGGCGACTTCAGCTCCAGCGCGGTAGTGGGCGGACGCAGCTTCGATACGGCGGCGGTGTCTGGCGGCGACTCGGATCAGGCGGCGCAGGAGATCGCCGAGTTTCTGACGGGCGCGGAGTTTGTGCGGCCTCCGCTGCAGCATGAGCACGACGAGAGCGCTGCTTTGCAGAGTGTGTCGGGCAATCTCGACGACTGGCGAAGCAGGAGAGGGCTTTCGTACGGCAAGGATCTGGCGAAGAGCAGCCAGATTGCGCTCTCCCTCGACGGCGACGCGCCAGAACGGACGATGACCCTTTGGGCGGAAGGCACAGTTTCGAGTTTCGGAAGCGAGTCGGAGGAAGGGGTTACGGTGGACGGCGGCGCGACGGTCATGCTTGCGGGCATCGACTGGACCAGTGGAAATCTTCTGGCGGGCATTGCGATGACCAGCTCGCAGGGCGATTCGGACTACTCGCTGCCGGGGTCTGGCGGAGCGCGGGAGAGCGGTTCCATGTCGGCGTCGCTGACCGGCGCGGCGCCCTATCTGCACTGGATGGGAGAGGCGGGCCTGGGAATCTGGGCAAGCGCCGGAACCGGATCGGGGGAGCTGGAACTCACCACGGCGAACGACGTGACGAAGACGGACATTGGCCTGACGATGCTTGCAGTCGGAGCGAAAAAGTCTCTTCGAGGGACTGGCAATGACGGCCTGGCCCTGCGAGGAGACTTGCTTATGGCGACGACTTCGGCAGACGCGGCTGACGGATTTGAGGAGCTGGACGCGGGGGCTACAAGGGGGCGTCTGGCGCTGGAGCGCGGCTCACGGCGCGGGCTGGATGGCGGCGGGGCGTTGGCCCGGCACTTGGAGCTGGGAGCCCGAGTCGATAGCGGAGACGGCGGATTTGGCGCAGGCGTCGACCTGGCTGGAGCGTTTCGCTACGCGTCGGTGGATGGCGGACTGGAGATAGCGGGACGCGCCGGCCTGCTGCTGCTTCACAGCGAGAGCGGCTTCAGCGAGTGGAGCGCGGGGCTCGAGGCGGCCTACGCGCCAGGCCGGGGCGACCGCGGCCTGCGGCTGTCTCTGGAGCCGCGCTGGAACGTCCAGCGGACGGGGGCTGCGGAATCGCTTTGGAGTGATGGTGCACTGGGCGGTGGCACGGATGCTGGAGATGCTACTGAGGCGGGAGCGTCGCTGCGGGCCCGGCTGGGCTATGGCGTGAGCGCGTTTGGCGACTTGACTCTGGCTTCGCCGTATGGCTCGGTGGAGACTGACGGCGGCGAGCGCCGTCTGCAGGTTGGCGTCGAGCTTCGCGGGGTGTCGGCATCGCTGGAGCGGCTCAGCGTGGATATATACGGAAAGCGCGACGAGACAATGAAGGACGTAGAGAGCCGGGCGATGGTGGAGTCCCGTCTGGGCTTTTAGGGGGTAAACCTCGCCGCGCCGAATCCCTGCCCTGAAGTGGTGGCCGTAGAAAGCGGTAGAGTCAGCTTCGCCTGTGTGCTAACCTGTCCCGCTGGAGGCTTTCCCTTCAGTGCTGCTATACTCCGCAGACGCGTGCCGCTCCTCAAACGCGATGGCCAGCCGTCGCCATGGACAGGCAGTCGCTGCCATGACCCGATGTGCACGGTGGCTGATCGTTCCTGCGGCTGCTGCAGCCGCCAAGGATTGCCGCCAGATGCACAGCGGCGGGCCGCTGCCTGTTGACAGTTTCTGGCAGCGGACTATCATCTGCCAGCGTGGCGGAGGCCATGCTATCGCCACGTCTTGGGAAGCAGGGAGAGTGACGTAACATGGTTTTAGAACAGCACAATAACGCAGCCGTCGCCGTGAATGCATCGGGTGAACGGTGCACCCGTGCGCACCCGCTGATCAACAGTGACACTGCGGTAGTGTCCAAAAT
>CAZPIN010000109.1:0-3720 GCA_964586735.1 uncultured Rhodobacterales bacterium
ACCAGCGCAGCGGGAGATTCCGAGACTACCGTTCTCGCACCGGCAACTACCCAGTCACTATCCGCAATCTGGTCATTGGCGGCTACGTCCGGCGATGGAATCACCGCGAGATTCGCCGCCGCCGCGGGTCGCCTGACCTGAATCTCAACGTCCGTACCAATAGCCAGCTCCGTGTCGAACTCGGCCTCGATGACTGGATCGGCCAGCGTCATGCTGCCAGCCGCATACGTCACCGTGCCACCGCAGGAACTGACCGTGCACCCGGAAACGGTGGCGCGGGCGCCGGCTGACCGGCCAAGGGCGCTGCCTGCGGCGGTATCGACGTTGACTCTCCACTCGACGTCAAGGCTGCTGGAGGGTGCGCGGGCAAGGGGCAGGAAGGAAAAACTGACGACGGTCATACCTTCTTCAGTTCTGAAGGAGGGAGGGCTTGTCCCGACGGCAATCTGGGCGGCGGGCTCGTTGATCGTGCCGGTGGCGCTGTTTCCCCCAACCGTAACGATCACCGTCTCGCCGCTGTCGCCTTCGGCAACAATGTCGCCACGCGCCGTGATCGTAATCCGCTGCGTTGCTTCGGTGCCAGGCCCGAAGGTTAGCATCTGGTTGGCTGGCTCCACCGTGTAATCGCCTTCCCCGGCAGTGCCGTCGAGAGTGAAGTGCACAGGAGGTTGCGACTGGGCGGGCGCGGGGCTGGCCACCACCGTGAAGACGAGCTGGTTGGCAGCAACGGCTGTTGCGCCGGGGGCGGGTTCGACTGCTGGAGCGGTCGGCGCAGTAACGGTGACCGAGAGTGTCGGCGCTTCGACGGTCACTGTCGCCGTGCTGCCAGAACCAACCGTGTAGGAACTGTCGCCGCTTGCCTGGACCGTCAGTATCACCGACTGGCTGGCGGCGCCTGACGCCAAGGTGTTGGTCGCGACCGATACATCCACCGTCGCCGAGCCCGCGGCGAAAGTCGCGGTGGTCTGAGGAGAACTCGGTGCCCCGTTGCCAGTGACTGCTATGCCCACCGGCAGAGCGCTGGCAGTGTCTCCCGTACGGGTGAGGGTGAAGACGGCGGGCTGGCCGCTGGCAACGCTGGCGGCGCCCGCCGCGACCGTAACCGCCGGTAGAGCTGGGCCGCCGGTCGGGGGGTTGGGACCAGTAGCCGCTGGAGGCGTGGCTACGTTGTTAAGACGCACTTCTTTAGGGTCATTGAAAGCGAATGCATTATTGGGAGTCGATATGGTGTCCCCTACAGATACGCATATCCACTCGTCAGGTTCATCGAGAATGCTGTCATGGATGCCAATAACCGTGATGGTCTTCGTCGTATCCCCTATCGCCCACTGCACATCCCGCGGCGAGCCTCCCTCGACATCGTCCGCCGACGCAATATTATCGTTGTCATCGTGATTGCAGGTAGTGGAACCCGCCAGTACAATATGCGCGGTGAATGCCTCTACTGCGCCCACGGGAGTGGAAGGATTTCTGCCAAAGGTATCAATTAGCGTGAACACGATGTCGATGCTGTCGCCCTCGTTCATGATGGGGACGTCGTTCGCGTCAAGGCCATACCCATGGCCCGCCGCGTAGTCGATAATCATCTGCACCGGCGGCGGCGTCGCAGTCACCATTGCCGAGTTGTCCGTACCTACCGTGTACCCTGTCCCGTCCTGAACAGTCAGGGTTATGGATAAGGGATCGTCTTGGCGCGCACCAGTCCCAATAGACACCTTTACCGAACTGTCGCCCGCCGGGAAGGTGGCCGTTGTCGGGAGGGGCCGTACGCTGGGCAGAGGGTCAAAGGCGTTGGCTCGGCCCGACACCTCAATATCCACCGTAAGCGGATTGGCAGGATCCCCGTCCCGGGTCAGCGTAAACACCGCGGGTCTGCCTCCGGGAAACGAGGCGAGGTCGGCCGCTACAGTGACCGTGGGACCGGTTGCCGCCGCTGGCGGCGCAGTGACCGTAACTGTAACGCTATCCATGCCGCTGGCGACGCGGTACCCGTCCCCATCCTTAAGGGTGAAAGTCACCTGCCTGCTGGCTGCACCGGCAGGAAGCGTTTTGGTCGTAAAGCGGAACTCTTGAGGCCCGGTAGCGGAGGAGACGGCTTCCGTGCTGTCCATTCCCTCATCGGTGCTGCCAATCGCATCGCTGGGGTCATCCAAGTCGAAGACAAATGAGTTAGTGGTGGCTATGTTTCCCGTCCAGGTGAGATTGATCACCACTTCGTTTGCTCCGTCGCCGAGAACGGAGGCAGCCCCCGCGCTGACCGATACTTCAGGAGCCGGGGCTACGTTGTTTAGCCGAATGGGTCTTGCATTATTGAAAGCGAATGCATTCGCGGGAGTTGATGAAGTACTGAGCACGTTTACGCATATCCACTCGACAGGTTCGTCAATGCCGTCTGCGACGGTCTCCACCGTGATCGTCTTCGTCGTATCCCCTATCTCCCACTGCACATCTATCGGCGAACCTCCCTGAATATCATTCGCAGACGCAAGATTATTGTTGTCATCGCCATCACAGACAGTAGAACCCGCCAGCGTAATATGCGCAGTGAACGCCTCATCGGCGGCCAAGAGAGGCTGATTGGTGCCAAAGACCTGTGTAAGCGTGAACACAAGGTCAATGCTTTCGCCCTCGTTCATAATGGGAATACCTCCCGGACCTGTCGGGTACCCATGTCCAGTGGCGTAGTCGAGATGCATCCGTCGTGGCGGCGGTGTCGCAGTTACCACCGCCCTATCGTCGGGATCGGCCCCGAACACATACCCCGTCCCGGTCTGAATGGTCAGAGTTATGGTTACGGGATCGTCTGGTCGTGAACTCGTTTCAAGAGAAACCTTCACCGTTCTGTCGCCCGCCGGGAAAGTGACCGTAGTTGGAAGTGGCCGCTGGCTGGGTGGGGGATCGAAAGCCCATTCGGGGCCGTTAACGCTAATGTTAACCGGAAGCGCATTGGCAGCGTCACCAGTTCGGGTTAGCGTAAACACTGCGGGCCTGCCTCCGGGAAGCGAGGCGTCGTCGGCTGCTACCGTGACGGTGACAGGAGGTACCGGTGCAGTGACCACAATCTGCAAGCCATTGGTGCTGTCGGCGAGGTAGGGATCACCTGGAAAGTTAATGATGTTTACCGTCATAGTCCTGCTGTCGGCGCCAGTCGGGAGCATCCGAGTTGGTAGGTCAATGGTTATGGGACTCATTCCGTCTTCGGGAACAATCCACTGAGTGACGCTTTCGTAAATTCCGGATGTTGCGAGACCTAAATCAGAGTTATCGAATCCGTTGTCTGGGTCGAGAAACTGGAGCCACATTGGGTCGCCGCCAAAATTGATAGTTCCCGTCCAGCTGATGGTAAGAGTCACCACATTGTTCCCGTCGCCGACAACGGGATTTTCCGACGCGCTTAACGTGACAGGGATCTGCGCCTCTGCCGCAAAGGGCAGGAGCGCGGCAGCCGCCACCAAGACTGCTGCCGCTCCCAGGCGGCACCGCGTCGCGGCCAGCCTCCAGGCTTCTATGCAGCGGGCCGCCCAGCTGGCGGCTTGTCTGCGGGCAGGCGGGAAGGTGGGACGCAGTTCCTCAGCGGTCGACGGGTTGACCTTGGTAGTATTCCCAATCTCTGTTGGTGAAGAGCATCCAACCGGGGGCGCTCCCGCTATACGGCTCATGATCCTGCCTTCCACAGGCTGTGCGCCGTCCGCAATCCTGGACACCCTGCTTCTCCCCGAC
>CAZPIN010000110.1:0-2340 GCA_964586735.1 uncultured Rhodobacterales bacterium
GGGCGGCCTTGCGGCGCATTGCCTGCCGCCCCGGGGCTGGGTCAGCGCTCGGCAGAGCCCTTTAGAGTGCTGTGGAATCCCACAAGGCCAGGCCACGGTGAAGTACGCGCTCGAGCCAGTCTTTGAAGCGAATTTCAATATCCTGTATATCCTCCATATAGTTGATCTGAAACACATCGTCGCATAGTCTGGTCTCTCCCGTGGATTCCCTGTAGCCGTCTTCGGTTGAAACCCGCTCAAACCATGTACCTGTACATACCAGCACTCCACGGAACTCGTGACCGATTCCGTGGAAAGAGATCAGGATGCTGCCTTCGGTTCCGTCTTTCAGGCCCATGCGTACCCAGGATCTGTATCTTCCCGTGTTCGCGTAGTAGTCGAGCGCCTTGGCGGTGGAGACAATTTGTCTCTTGTAGTAATGACTTCGGTCTCCCGAGTCCTTCTCACTGTCGACGAAAACTTGAAATTTTCCAAGATCGTGTAGCTGATCGATTAAATCCGAGCAAACGTTAGTCATTTCCTTTAGGGCAACATCGTGAAGATGCTTTGTGTTTTCGATTGCGGTTTGCTCTTCCTGTTCCAGGGAATCTTTGCGTTGCCTGAGTCGATCAGCTATCTTTTTGATCTGGGCATCGACGAGGGTAGTTTTCTCTACTTCGCGAGCAATGCCAATAACATTGATAAACGCCTTCTTCTGGAGGTCGGCAAAAAATGACACCAAGGGCTTCAGGTCACCGTCGTCCGCTTGCTCGAGCGCAGTGATGTACTTTGTGCGGTCCGCATTTCGAACCACCAGCGGGAGCCAACCTTCCTTGAGGAACACCAGCGTGGCGAGCGCCCTGGCCAAGCGTCCGTTTCCATCCTGGAAGGGATGAATCTGGGTGAAGCGGTGGTGCAGCCAGGCCGCTTCCACTTCCGGGGCGACGCCTTCGTGGCCCCGGTGCATCTCGAGGAGCCGATCCATCTCCGAGGCCGTCTGTTCCGGTGGACAATACTCGTATATGCTTCCGTCCGGTCGAGTCGGATTGTTGGGTGTTTTTTTGTAATCGCCCCGGATCAGTTCTACCTGAACTCTGCGATTAAATTGATCAAGGGCCTCGGTATATTGCTGGTGTCGGGTGAACAGGCTGTGCAGCTCCTTGATATAACTCGTTGTGAGACTACGCTCTCCCTTAATAAAGGTAAACAGACCCTCGATGACTTCCTGCTGATCGTTAATCATGGCGACAGTATGCTGGGGATTGCCTCCCGCTTTGTGAGGAATGAGATTGGCATTGATGCCGTGTTCGATCATCTGTTCCGTAATACCCCGGTCCAGGGTGTACAGCCGTTCGATCAGGCCGGTCTCGATGGCCCACTCGCGATTGAGACGCTCCGTGAACCTCTGGATGCCCTGGGTTTCACTCAGTTCGGCTCTTTGCTCAGCCCATACGGACGACAGGGCGGGAAGTTCCTTGTTCTCCAAGTCCGCCGGGGCGGTCTCGTAGTCGCTGATCGGGCGCCACTCATGGGCCATGGTGTGTACTCCTCGGGTGCTCATTCAGTATAGCTCCCGGCATCACCCTGTCAACGCCCAAATACTGCCTTTTGCTCACCGCGCAGGCGCCCCCGGCTTCGCCCGCCGCTGGCCGGGCCGAAAGCGCGGTGCGCTGCTAGCTTTCAAGCCGATGGCGAAATCCATTTTATCGCCGGCGGCCCTGCTGTTCTTGCTCGCCGCGCTTGCCTGCGGAGGCGGAGGCGGCGGAGGAGGCAGTGCGCCCCCGGTCTCTCCCCCGGTCGGCGGCGGAGGAGGTGGTGGTAGCGGTGGAAGCGGAAGCGGAGGAGGTGGCGGAGGCGCCGCCGCGTCCGCCCCGAGCGTCGAGATCATCTCGGCGCCTCCCGCCACCGGCGCCTATTCCGCGGGCGACGTCATCCGCATCGGGCTGCAATACAGCGAGCCGGTGGAGATCGATGCCAGCGGCGGTACGCCGAGCCTCACGCTCATGGTCGGCGCGGTGCGTCGCACGGCGACGTACCAACGCAGCACATCGGACCGTCGCACTCTTATTTTTGAATACACGGTGCAGCGCGACGACGACGATGCGAACGGCGTTTCCATTCCCGCAAACGCGCTGAGTTTGAACGGCGGCATGATTCGGGACGGCGACGGCAATGCATTGACCGGCAATGTTCAGGCTGTCGACGACATTTCCACCCAGCAGGTGCAGAACGACGCGCCGCCCGTGCTCGCCGCGCCCACGGTCATGCAGAACCCCGCGAGCCCGCACGACAGCCTGCTGGTGCGCTGGACGGCGCCGCCGGCAGTTACGCCGCCCGTGGACCGCTATGTCGTCGCCTGGT
>CAZPIN010000111.1:0-8326 GCA_964586735.1 uncultured Rhodobacterales bacterium
CGCCCTCTCGCTTCTCATCAACGCAGGTCCCAATCGCCTCACGGTGTCAACCTCGTATCAGAGGCTGTCTCCGGGCTACAAGCTTTTAGGGAAGTACGGGCTTCGCCACGATTTTCCCAAATGGGACATCATGGAGCCGCCAATTGACGAGATCCTTGGGATACCCAATCCCCGCGCCGCGTCCTGCTTTGGGATGCTCCGCTATGCCAACGCGCCTTGGGAGTTCAGCGAGCGGGACGTGTACCGGATTGCCAAGGCTACTGGAGGAGACCCGGAGATTGCCAAATTGGCTGTCCTCCCCCTTGTGCATCGGGTGAAAAAGGGCTATCGTGAAGGTGCGCTGCGAGCGTGGAACGAGGCAATGGGGAGCGACATCGTGGATAGCATGTGGGAAGAGGCCAAGGCCGAGGGCAGGGCCGAGGGCGAGGCCGAGGGCGAAGCCAGAGGCGAGGCCAGAGGCGAGGCCAGGGGCGAGGCCAAAGGCATGGCCAAGGCGCTGCTGCAGCTGGTGCAGCGGAGGTTCGCTGACATTTCCGAACAGAGGAAAACGCAGGTGCGGTCGGCCACGCTCGAGCAGCTGGAGGACTGGATGGCGCGGGTGCTGGACGCTCCCGACATCGACTCGGTGTTCGGCGGCCAGGCAAAGCAGCAGCCGCAGGGATAGCCGCTGGCTGACTGGCGGCTATCCGCCCGAATTGGCTTCGCAGTCCCATGATGGCGGCGGTCTGCTCGATTCCGCTCAGTCTGGTCGGATTGGACAATACTGATCCAGGCTCCTAGGACAGTCGGCGAACGCGTCAGCGGGAATGCCGCTCCCCCTACCCGCGCGACAGTTTCCTGTCCGGGTCGACAAACGGCATTGCAACCACTTCGGCGGCCCGCGTCTCATCGAGATTATCGTTCTGGCAGCAGACTTCGATGTCGCCTTCGCGGCCCGTGCTCAGCAGCGCAAGGGCGATGTTCCTCTCCTGCCGCGGCGAGTACACCGCCGAGGTGACCTTCCCCGCCGCTTCTCCGCCAGCCGTCACCAGCCATGGCCCCTCGTTGGGCGGCAGGACTTCTCCCTTGATCTCCAGTCCCACCAGCTCGCGCTCCGGCGGCGCTTTCGACTTCGCCTCGAGGGCGGCGCGGCCGAGATACTCCACCCCATCGGCGAAAGACACCATGCGCGACAGGCCAATTTCGTAGGGCGTCTCCTGCAGCGTCATGTCGGCACCGTAGGAGAGGATTCCTGCCTCGATGCGGCGGATGGAGTTGGGACATCCCGGCGCCACCCCGTGGGGCTTCCCCGCCGCCATGACCCGCTCCCAGAGCTCGTCGCCAAAATCGCCGCTGGTGAGATAGATCTCGTAACCCAGCTCGCCGCTCCAGCCGGTGCGGGAAATGACGAGAGGCACGCCGTCCAGGCTCTTCTTGATCATGCGGAAGTATTTCATCCCGTCGATTTCCTCGCCAAAGAGGTCGCGCATGAGATCCCGCGACCGAGGCCCCTGCACCTGAATCGGCGAGACGTCGGGCTCGTCCAGCTCGACATCCCAATCACCCGCCGCCGCCAGGCCCTTGGCCCACAGCAGGCAGTCGCTGTCCGCCAGCGAGAACCAGTAGCGGTCCTCGTCCACCCGCAGCAGGACGGGGTCGTTGACCATGCCGCCGTTCTCGTCGACCAGCGGCACGTAGCGGCAGGCGCCAACCGCCAGCGTCGTCAGGTCGCGGCAGGTCAGATACTGGGAGAACCGCGCGGCGTCCGGCCCCGTCACCTCCAGCTGCCGCTCGACGCCAACGTCCCATACCGACACCCGCTCGACGAGGCTCCAGTACTCCTCCTCGACGCTCGTGTAGCACGTCGGAATGTACATGTGGTTGTACGTCGAGAACGCCTTGGCGCCCCAGCGCCGGGTGGCTGCGTAAAACGGCGACTTGCGCACCCGCGGGCCGATGGTGATCAGCGGCGCGCTCATGGCCCTCTCCAGTCGAGCTCGCAGATCTCGGCGCTGCGGCCGCCAAGGTTCCACACCCTGCCAAAGGCGCGCACCCGCGACTCCTCGGCGCAGCCGATGGTGATTTCGGGCGCGATCCAGTAGCGGGAGTTGACCACCTTCACCGGCTGGCCGTCCTCGGCGCCCTTCACCGGCGCCACCCGCCCGCGGATCTGGCGTCCCACCTCCACCACCCGGGTGCCGTCCTCGATTCCGTACTGAATCGGCGCCCGCTCGATTCCGAGAAACTCGCCCACCAGCATCGACAGCACCCCTGTGCTGCCCCTTACCCTGCCGGTGAGGATTTGCTCCAGCGCATTGAAGGCGTCGTCGCCGGCCCGCTCGTCGATCCAGGCCGCGGCCTTCCAGTTACCCTCGCCCATCCGGCCGGGGATGTCGATGAGCAGGGCGGCGTTGAGGCCGCCCAGGTCGGTGCCGTCCGCCTCGCCTTCGTCGATGCGGATGCCGGCCCAGGTCTGGCAGTAGCCGTGGGTGGGCGGATGCTCGCCCAGCGAGATCACGCACGGGCAGAACACCGTGCAGTTGCAGTTGAGAACGAGCTCGCCCTTGAGCGACCATGACTTCATAGCCTGTCTCCCTTTTCTACAGGACTCCAAGTACGCGCAGGCCGCCGGCCGCCGCGCCCGCCGCCAGCAGCGCCGCCAGCATCCGCCGCAGAGTACCGCGGGGATCATGGATTCGCTCCAGCAGCATCAGCGCGGTGGCGCCCGCCATCCACGCCGCGTTCATCGCGCCAGCGACAAACGCCAGCAGCATGAGTGCCCAGCAGCAGGCTACGCAAACCGTGCCCTGCCGCAGCCCCATCGCCATGGCGCCAAGAGGGCCTGGCCGCCAATTGGCGAAGAAAAACGCAAACGGCGCCTGGCACCGCGCAAGGCAGGCCGCCTTGAGAGGGCTGACCTGATAGGCGGCCGCCGCGGCCAGCAGCGCTACCCCCGCCACCGGCCCCAGCCTGCCATTCATGTCCACGGCGGACGCGGCCGCCAGCCCGTACTGCAGCGCCGCCGCGGCCATGGCGTACGTCGCCCAAACCGCGAGATAGCCGGCGGCAAGGCACCACAGATGAAGCGCGGGAGGCTGCCGTCCCCCGGCCCGGCCCATCGAAGCGTAGGCGGCAAGATACGGCGCCGCCACCGGTCCCATCATCGCCAGCGTCATCAGCCCCCACATGCCCATCAGGGCCAGAAGCCCCGGCACGCCGGAGGCGGTCGAGCAGAGGTAGAGCAGCCAGTCGACGATACCCGCCTGCGGCGCGGGATGCAGGGCAAGGGCCAGAAGCGCGGCCCAGGAAACGGCGACGAGTACGGCGAAGCCCGCCCAGAAGACGGCTGGGCGCGGAAGGCCCCGCCGAAGGGAAGCCGCCGTCATAGCGGACACGCCAGGGTCAGACCGAAGTGGCCCGCGCCATGTCGATGTAGATGTCGCGCAGGCGGCGGGTCAGGGGGCCGGGGCTGCCGTTGGACAGCACGCGGTCGTCGATCTGGACGACGCCGGTCACGAGGTTGGAGGCGCTGGTGATGAACGCCTCCGCCGCCTCCTTGGCCTCGTCGACGGTGAACGCCCGCTCCTCGATGCGCATGCCGTTTTCCTCGGCAAGCTTCAGCAGGGCGGCGCGGGTGCAGCCGGCGAGGATGTCGTTGGACAGCTGGCGGGTGACGATCACGCCGTCGTCGGTGACGATGTAGGCGTTGTTGGACGTGCCCTCGGTGACGTGGCCGTACTCCACCATCCAGGCGTCGTCGGCTCCGGCCTGCTTGGCCCAGGTCTTGGCCATGCAGGACGCCAGCAGCCCCACGGTCTTGATGTCGCGCCTGCGCCAGCGGAGGTCCGGCACGGTGATGACCTTGAGGCCGTCGCGCGCCGATGGGGTGTCAACCACCGGACGCGCCTGCGGAAACAGGAAAACCGTCGGCGACGGATCGGACGGCGGCAGAAAGTCGCGGTCGGCGGCGCCGCGGGTGACCTGCAGGTACACCACGCCCTCCTTCATGTCGTTGCGCTTGACGACCTCCTGCACCACCTCCAGCAGATCGGAGTCACTTGTAGGCAACTCGAAGTCCAGCTCGCGCAGCGACCTGCGGAGGCGGGTGAAATGGGCCTCGACGTCGAGCAGCTTTCCGTCCAGCACCGACCAGACCTCGTAGACCGCGTCCGCGAACAGCAGCCCGCGGTCAAAGATGGAGACGTTGCCCTCCGACTCCGGCACGAATTCGCCGTTTACGTATACGGTTCGCTGTTCCACGACGTTCCCTCCCAAGCTGCTGCCTGTCGCGGAAGTCTACACGCATCGACCGTCCGCTGCGCGGCCAGACTCGGCGATGGCCTTGAGCGGCGCGGGCATAGGCTTGGCGGCCAATCCTTCAGCGACTGGCCAGAAGGCTGCGTAGGGCTTCGATGCTGGCCGGACTCCCAAAGCCGCCAGACGCTGCCAACGGCGCCGCCGCACGCTACGCCAGGACACATGGCGCAGTCCAATGGCCGACCTGCCCCTTGCCGCACCCAGTGCATGGCGGCTTTGCGCTCATCAAACTGTGGCCTGCGGCCTGAGATGGAACGCGGTTTCGGGCAGCCGGTTCGGGTATTCTGCAGGCTGGCGCGCAGCCGCGGGACCCCACCATGCGCAACCTGACTTTCGACCCCTTCTGGTGGGAGGATGCCCGCCCCGAGTCCGCCGCGCCGCCGCAGACTCTTCCGGCAAGCGTGGACATAGCGGTGGTTGGAGCCGGCTACACCGGCCTATCGGCCGCCTGCGAGCTGGCCGCCGCCGGCCGCGAGTTGCTGGTGCTGGATTCCCGCAGTCCGGGCATGGGCGCGAGTACCCGCAACGGAGGCATGGTGGGCAGCGGCATGCGGCTGGAACTGCCCCAGCTGGCGCGCCGATTCGGCCAGGACCGCGCCGAGCGAATCCTGCGCGAAAGCTACGACGCCGTGGACCATCTGGAGCGGAGCATCTTCCGCCACGGCATCGAATGCAGCTTCCGCAGAACCGGGCGCGTGGTGGCGGCCTGGAGTCCAGGCGACCTGGAGAGCCTGCGCCGCCGCGCGGAAACCATCAACCGCCTGCGCGAAGGCGAAGCCGAGGCAGTGGACGCGCAGCGCCTGTACGCCGAGGAGGTGGCCTCCCCCCGCTACTGCGGCGGACTGCTGATGAAAACCCACGGCGCGGTGCAGCCAGCGCAGCTGCATGCCGGACTGCTGGCCAGGGCCCGGACGCTTGGCGTGCGTTTCGCATTTGAGTCGGCGGTACTGGGAGTGCAGAAAGCCCGCGACGGCGTCCGACTCCATCTGCACCAGTCTGAGATACGGGCGGGAGAGGCCATCATCGCGACCAACGGCTACACGGGCCGCCAGCTGGGATGGCCGGCGCGGCGGATGCTGCCCACACCATCGTTTGTGATTGCCTCAGAGCCGCTATCCGAGGAGACGCTGGCGCGGATGCTGCCTCGGGACCGCATGATCGTCGAGACCCGCGCCCGCCACTGCTACTACCGCCGGTCGCACGACGGCCGCAGGCTGCTGCTGGGCGGGCGGGCATCCATGATGAACATCCCCCCCGCCCGCGCCGCCCGGGCGCTGGCGCGTCTGGTGCGGGGGATATTCCCTGACGAGCGTCTGGCCTACACCCACTGCTGGAGCGGTTTCGTGGCTTTCGCCGAGGGGTTTGTTCCCTTCATCGAGCGCCGCGGCAACGTCACCTGCGTCGGCGGGTACTGCGGCAACGGCGTGGCAATGTCCAACTATCTCGGGCGCAAAGCGGCGCTGCGGGTACTTGGAGACCCTGAAGGCGAGACCGCCTTCGCTCGAAGTGACAGCAGCCTCTGGCTGGCGGCAAGCCTGCCTGGAAGCGTCATGCGCCTCGCGGCCGATGTAGCGCTGCGGGGACGCGATGTGGCAGACAACCGCGCACAGCGGACCCCTCAAGCATCTGTCTGAAATTCAGACGAGCATCCCGCTTGAGCGGCCTCCGCAGGAACGGGAGCCTCGTGGAACTGCCCGGACGGCGCTTTGGCAGAGTGCAGCGTCAGCGCCGCGGCAGGGCGCGACTGTGCCCACTCGTGAATGCCAGAACCCGTCAGAAAGAGAGACGGTATCCCGCCAGCAGCGAAAGCGACGACGAAGCCAGGCGTTCGTGGCCGGGATGGCGTGATGCCACCGCGCCAAACATAAGCCGCCCGCCTCCGGCGGCGCGGCCGCTCCACCGGGCCGAAAGGTCGATCTGACGTCCTGAGGGTGCGAGGTCCGTATGCCAGCGCTCACGAAGCACCTTCCCCGGCTTGGTGCGGCCGACTGGCACCCAGAGCGTGGCGGGAGCGCGCTCTACCCGCAGCGGCTGCTCCAGCGAAAACCGGAACTGGCCCGCGCTTTCAATTTTCCGGGAGGCGGCGAGCTCGAACCGCGTGGCGAACGCGGTGTCCATCTCCGCCAGCATCCCGCGCCCTACGGAGGGGTCGGTAAGGCCAAACTCCGCGCTGCCGTCCAGCTTCCAGGAGCCAACGAAGCGGGCGCGCTCAACCTCGGCGAACGCTGAGGCCGCCTGCAGCTGACCGAAACCTCCTTCGGCCCTGACTCCCAGCGCCGATTCTCGCTCGGCGATCACGCCTGCGCGCAGGCCAAGCGACTTCCAGACAAGAGACAGGCCGCTGGTTGCAGACTGGCGCTCGCGGCCCTCGGTGGTGAAGGCGGAGGCGGCAAGCGGGGAATCGGAAGTGCTCAGGGACACCGCCAGGGCGGGACCGCCAATCCCCAGATAGCCGGAGTCGGTGGCCGCCAGGCTAAGGCGCACCGAGCTTGCCACCGCTACGGAACGCTGCGGATCAGCATCGTCATCCGCATTCCGCTCCGTCAGCATGCGCCGGAGCTGGCTGCCGAGATCATGGCTAGCAGGCGCAGACGCAAGCGACCCAAGATCGTGCCAGAAGGGCGCCCCCAGCGTGTCGAAGGCGGCAATCTCGCGCCCCGCTAGAGAGCGCATCGCCCCGACGCCGAAAGCTGGTCCGAGTGAGAGACTCGTGCTGTGCAGGCTTGCACCAGGACCTTCAACTACGATGCCGCTGGCGATGCCGCTTCTACCCACCGGCTGGGTGGCAGCTTCGAGGTCCATAAGGCCATGCCCGTAGATGTCGGCGTCCGCGTAGATGCCCTCGTCGTTGGCGGTCTCGAAGAGCCGCTGCAGGACGTTCACTGAAGGTATCTGGCGGCGAAACCGGTGCATCAGAAGCGCCAGGCCTCCGGATACAATGGGGGCGGCTGTTGAAGTACCCCCCAACTCATATGTGTAGCTATAGGGTTGCTCCCCGTCTTCGACATTGACGATTGCCTTGTGCGTGTAGCCTCCCCAAGAAGCGATGCAATGGTCTTTGGCAATGCCGCATCGGCTAGACCATCTGGCAATTTTAGGGTTTTCTGCATCATCTGGGTTGGCTTCAACCGCAACGACCGCCACCGAATGGCCCTGCAGCTCCTCGATACGTGCTACCAGCCCCGAACCATAAGTTACAGAGGACGCATTAACCCATCTTTCCACACAATGCTGAAAGTCGGAAGTTGAGGGATCGCATTTCTTGCCGTGTTCGTTTCCAGCGGCCCAAACAACGAGGACGCGGTCCTGCGCTGCGGTGCCTACCTGAGCTAAAGCAGAAAATGTTTCCAAGAGATCGGCGCGAATTTGCAGTTCGCTGATAAATTCAACATTGCCGCCAAACGGGGACATTGAAATATTGAGGATGTCGATTTCCCGCCTCAGCGCAAAGTTCAAACGCGCCGCTGTTGTCCTATTTCTAACTGCTAACGAAGAGGTGCCTGTCGAATAAAAAGATGGCATTGCATAGGACTCGATATCAATACCGGGAGCTGTGAAGAGAAGCGCGCTTGCTGTGCTGGTGCCATGACCGTCCTTATAGTGGTTGGAGCCGTCTCTGATGCTTCCATCCCAATAGTACTGCATGACTTCAGTCTGTCCAAATACGGAGTGCTGTGCCTCCACTCCTGTGTCAAACATGCCAACTTTAACGCCGCTGCCAGGCACGGTATTCTGCCCAAATTCGGTGCGAATGCTGTCTCGGGCCTGAGGAGCCTTGACTGCTTGAATCCCACGCTGATTAAGGTAGGTGTCTGATGGGCCAAGAGTCTGTCCAGCAACGTACGTGGGAGCCGCTCTTTCGCAGGGCACGGTAAGCGTAGGTAGGCATGACTCTTCATTTTGGCTAGTCTGGACAGTATCGGCTGGCTGAGGCTCGGGCTGCACCGCGTATCTATGGAAAATCGCAATCGGCTGCTCGGGCTGGGAATCGGGCTCGGGCTGCTGCTGGGGCTCGGGCTGGGAATCGGGC
>CAZPIN010000112.1:0-13339 GCA_964586735.1 uncultured Rhodobacterales bacterium
GTCTACGTCAACGGCGAGATCGTGCGCCGCGAAGAGGCCAGGGTTTCAGTGTTCGACAGCGGCTTCATGCTTGGCGACGGCATGTGGGAGGGCATGCGGCTCCACAATGGCCGCTGGGCGTTCTTCGACGACCACATGGACGGCCTCTTCGATTCCTGCAAGGCGGTATCGCTGGACATCGGCATGGACCGGGCTGGAATCCTCGACGCCCTGACGCGGACCGCCGAGGCCAACGGCATGACCGATGACGTCCACTGCAGGCTGATGGTGACGCGCGGACCGAAGGCACGCCCGTTCCAGCATCCCTCGCTGAGCCGCTCGGGACCGACGGTGGTGATCATCATGGAGCACTCGCGGCCTGTCGCCGAAGTCCAGGACAGGGGAATCCGGCTGGCGACCGTGCCGCAGGTGCGCGGCCTTCCCATGAGCCAGGACGCCAAGTACAACAGCCATTCCAAGCTCAACTGCGTCATCGCCTGCCTGCAGGCCGAACAGGCCGGGGCCGACGAGGCGCTGATGCTGGACCCCCACGGCTTCGTCAACACCACCAATGCCTGCAACTTCTTCATCGTGCGAAAGGGCGAAGTATGGACCTCGACCGGCGACTACTGCATCAACGGCGTTACCCGCGGCAAGGTCATCGAGCTGTGCCGCGAACACGGCATACCGGTCTTCGAGAGGAACTTCAGCCTGGTCGACGCCTACGGTGCGGACGAGGCGTTTCTGACCGGCACCTTCGGGGCGCAGACGCCAGTCGCCTCTATTGATGGCAGGCAGGTAGGCACGGCAGACCGCCCTGTAACGCTGCGTATCCGAGAACTCTACCGGGAGCTAGTGGCTCGTGACACCGGCGAATCGGCGTAATCGGGGAGGGGCGCCATTCAGCGCTGGCCACAGTTTGCCCTCAAGGGGAAAACGTCGATGAGGGAGATGATGGACCGGCATCGATACTGTCCCAACTTCTTCTGGAGTCTGTTCTGCCCTCACCCAGCGCGTGGCAGTTAGACTTGGGGGTCTGCATCGGGTTTGCCCGCCGAGAGAGAATTGCAGTAGGCAAGCGCAAGGTCGCGGGTCAGAAAGCTTCCGAAGTCACGGGTCTCCTGTCGCTCCAATATGGGAAACGTCGAGTAGATATACTCGATGTCCTCTCTGCTGTCCTTTCGCTTGCGTTTGTTGTACATGCCGTAGAGCAAAAAGTAGACGGCGTCTAGCTTCGCCTTTAGGCGAAGGCGTCGATCAACATTCCACTTGAAGGGCTGCCGTACTCTTCCACGAGCGTCTACGTAGCCCAAATCCTTGGCAAAGGGTGCCATGCTGTGCGAGGTGTAGGTCAGCTCCAGTACTGCTTCCTTGACGACTTGCCCAGCGGACTTTGGCCCGAATGACGTGGTTTCGTAAACATCGGGCGGCACGACGGGCATCTGTTCAACAATATACCAGCTGAGATGGGCACTTTGCTCCTTCTGCCTGATCAGATAATCGAACATGACTGAATTTAGATTTCCAAGAAGCAGGGACAGGTTGGATCTCTCCAGCTCGGGGGACGAAGGAAGCAGTAGGGGCAGGGTGTGGCCAACCGGTCCCCAGGGTATGGCTGCCGCAATCATTGTGCGGATGTCAGTAGATCGCGCAATGTCGCGAAAGCCAAGCATCCAGCCAACTGACTTGTCCAAGGGCACTTCGGTCTCTCTGACCCAAAATTGCGGTGTTGGTGTAAATTTTGGATTAGCCTTGTCCTCCACGGGGATGCTGTTACTCAGCGCCGGATTCTGTAAACTTGGATCATCGACGCTCACAGAAGCGGCGCGGTGGTCATATGGCCCGATCATGCGTCCAACGTGCAATGGGTGCCACAAGCCGTCTGCGTCTTCCCATAGACTCTCGTCTTTTTTCCATGCTCCTTCGTCGTCGGTCAATTGGCCTTGGTTGCGGAACTTGTCGCTATCACCTGCCAGATGCAGCATCGGATAGTACGTCACGGGCCACACTGGTCGTGGTTTGGCTTTTCTGTGATTAGCCAGAATTGGTAGCTTGGCATAAGTCAATTTCATTAGACGGGCATCGCGGTGGCTACGAAGCATAGGCATAGTGCCAGTATTAGGATTGAGAGTATGAAAATCTGCAACTGACATGGAAAACGTACGGTCAGCGTCATCAATTTGATGAACATTATGCAAGTTGAACGCGCATTGTGTCTCCTCAAACATGCGGGAAGAAGATGCAATGAATGCGCAGAACTTGAAACTGGAGTGAACATCTGGGAATAGCCCCTTGTTTTCAAAGTCATAAATGGCCTTCAGTCGCCCTTCGCCGGAAACTTTTCGGAAAAATCTAGACGCCGTCTTGCTTGTTGCAATTCCGGTTGGTATCAGCAAGCCAAGCATGCCCCCAGGCTTCAGAAGGCTGCAGCATCGCTCCACAAACAGTGCATAGAGGTTTATATCTCCAGATGAAAGCAATGGGTAATCGCCACACTGCCTAGCCCGTACAGCTGTTGCTTTCGCGCGTTGTGCAGCTGTATTGTACTCGATATAGAGATCAGGGTCGGTTCTTTCAAGGTCACGAATGACTTTCCTTCTAATTGCATCTGTAGGGGCGGTGGAAACGCGAGAATCCCTAGCGGCGAACCACTCGACGGGCTGCATCTTTATGCGCTCCCATGGCGGGTTGCTAACAACAGCGTCAAAGCCGCCAGTACGATTTCCTTCCCAATCCTTCCAAACGCCGGGATAGGATACTTCCCAATTATAGAACTTCTCTTCGTTGAGAAGATTGCGCGCGCGCTGCAGCACGCTGACGACCTGCTCTCGCTCCCTGCTACCGTTCTCTGGGACGGGTGAAAAATCCTCTGCATTGCGATCAGACGGTCTCACCTGCTTGCGGTGGTAAGTGGGCAGCGCCGGTTCGAATACTTCTTGTGCAATACGAATTGGGTCGCCAAACAACCCGTCCAGCCAGCCATGTACCGCTGTACAGTCAGCCTCGTCCTTGAGGTTCATCCACTCTAAGGTCTGGAGTATTCGAAGAATACTGTTCAGTGGATCCGTCAGCTCAACAAGATCATCATAAAACTCAGTTGACTGGTCAACTTCGGCGATGTCCGCGTCGGCAATGAAATCAAGCTTTTGCGAGGTACCGGCAGACTTTATCGCTTGTCGGAGATACGGTATCATGAGCATCTTTTTCCCTTGTTTATCCAGCTTGTCAAGAGCGTTGGCAACCCACTCGCCAAACAAACTGTTTCCGCAGTGGAGATGATGGTCAAGGAATGAAAGCGGCGCACCAGCTGTGAATGTATGCAGCCATAGGGAAACTTTGGCAAGCTCAACAGCCATTTCGTTTTTGTCCACGCCATAAACGCATCGCTTGAGAATAATGCGTCGAATGATATTTCGATCAGTGAGACGGTCATCATCAAGCGTTAGTGATGCATCCGTAGCGCTTTTCATGATGGTCCAACGTATTTTGTTGACAGTATCCAGTAGAGGAGAGACGTACTGAATGTCATCTGGCAGATTGACCATCGCATTGGCATCCGCGATTGCTTCATGAACCGCGTGAGCGAGATAGTCAACAAGGTTGACAAGAAAGTGTCCGGAACCCATTGCGGGATCGCAAATTTTCAGCTCAAGAATAGCAGCGGCGGGATCGACGCCCTTGAGTAGAGCTATCTTGACTTCGTCTCTCTTCGTTTTGTCAGAAATGACAGACAGCTGTTGCTGAAAGGCGTCATATTTATCGCGTATGAGAGGCTGGAGGGTTTCGCGGATGATCAGCTGGACAAGATCATCTGGCGTATAGTATGACCCAGTTGCCTTTCTTGCGTATGCGCTTGGTCTTATAGAAATGCTGCCACTAGAATTGCGAACTACGTTTTGTTCGAGCAACCGCTCATAGATTGAACCAAGCTGCTGAACAGACAGCTCTTGGTAGTTGATGTATCGTCGACGATCGCTACTACGGTCGAAGGAAAGGCAATCAATGACCGGCGCAATGACACTATCTGTAAGACGGGCATCCGCAAGAACAGGTGCCTTGTTTCTGTCGAAGAGCTTTCCGTTGTAGGGAGAAAGACCCATGGAGGAGTCGCCACGGGAGATTGCGAATGCCAGATCGTCTATAGTGTTCCAGTAGCGAGTTAAGGAGGAGGAAAATTCATAGTTCCGATCCACACGAGCGCCAATCTCATCACGGACCAGCTTGCGTATGCTGTTCGAATCGTAGCGGCTATCCCACATGGGAAGAAGGTTTCTGTCTTCAGCGTAGAATATAAACAATAAGCGGTAGAGAAAAATTAATGCGGCGTCACGTACATCCGTAGGAGAGGAACCAGGAACGGCATCGGCAAGGCCCTTGACAATGGAGGGAAAGACATTCTCAAATACAGTATGTGAAAGATTCTCGGCAACACGCTCTTCAAAGTACTGGCTAGAGTCGAGAGTGCGTCTAATAAACGTTATCGAGTCCGAGGACGAGGGGAGAAACGAAGCGCGCCCAAAGACAAGAGCGAAGATCCTAAGCCAGTGGCTCCGTTCCTCCTCTGAAAGGGCTATATCGCCATTCCTTGCCTCGTTGCAGGGATAGCCAAGCAAGTCAGCAAGGTTGAATTGAAAATACTGCTCGGATACCGATCGTGCACCTTGCCAGTACAGCCGCCAGTGACAGCCGTTAGTGAGAATACCCCAGCGCAGCTCCCCATCCGTGTGGTCGTCAACGAGACGCAGGTATCGCAGCATCTGGGTGGACGGCGCTATTCTTTCACCATGTCTTTCTGACTGCATGTCTAACGGACGCATCCAGCGCTTGGATTCGACCAGTACAGCACCGAGACTGTACCGTTTCCACTCTTCGGGCAGTTGGCCAGCCTGGCGCTTCATTGCTTCATCAAGAAACAGCAAGCCATCAGGGACAGCGCTTCGTCCACCGGCCTTCAGCCTTTGCTGGGGCAGATATGCCGTCCATCCAATGGCTCCCAAGACAGGCCAGATAAGGTTGCTTTCTGTATCAGCTTCATTCGGGTTCGAAATCTTGAGAAAATTGTCAAAAATGCCACGCAATTCCACAAAAAGATCATCTGGCGAATCCCTGAAGTAGTCAGGGTCGTCACGAACGGCCGTCTCAAGGTAGTCTTGAGAGAACAGTCCGCCCTGGATGATCGGATTGATACTCACGATTCTGCTCTCCGCTTGCGGCTGCCTGAGAGAAACCGGCCCCGCTTGCCTGATTGTAGCCGCTGCATGAGGAATGCTCAACCTGCAGTCACCGCTCGTGGGAAGTCTGCGGGATGCTCGACACAGTCTGGCAGTACGCTGTGGATTGCGGGCTGTACACCTGTCGGATGGCAGATACCCCCTTTGAACGGCATGGCCAGACGAACGGGTTCCCCAAGAGTTCTCACCTGCCATGTGCCATGGCAGGAGCGCAGACCGCAGCCCCCGAGCTGGCGCCAGAGTTCGTGGCCTGTCCATGCATGAGAGCTGGCTGGGGGACCAGGATTCGAACCTGGACCGACGGAGTCAGAGTCCGCTGTTCTGCCGTTAAACTATCCCCCAACAGATGGCCGCTAGTTGCTCTCGCGGATGCGGTCGGCGGCCTCGGCGTCGTACTGGACGCCCTTGTCCTTCAGCACTGTATCCAGTTCGCCGGACATTGTCATCTCGGTGACGATGTCGCAGCCGCCCAGAAACTCGCCCTTGACGTACAGCTGCGGGATCGTCGGCCACTCCGAGAAGGACTTGATGCCCTCGCGGATGCCGTCGTCATCCAGCACGTTGACGTCCTGGTAGTCGACGCCGATGTACTGCAGTATCGAGGCGACCCGGCTGGAGAACCCGCACTGCGGCAGGCTCTTCGTGCCCTTCATGAAGAGCACGACTTCGTTGTCGTCTATGAGCGTCTGGATGCGCTCGCGCGTCGGTTCGTCGGTCATGTTCCTCTACTCCGGGACACCGGTCTGCAGGGCCAGCGCGTGGAGATCGCCGCCCATCTTCCCCTTCAGCGCAGCGTACACCATCTGGTGCTGCTGAATACGGTTCTTGCCGCGGAACTGCTCCGAGACGATGGACGCGGCGTAGTGGTCCTCGTCCTCGGCAAGAGCGCGGATCTCTATGTCGGCGTCGGGAAACGCCTCCAGAATCAGCTCTCGCAGCTCGGCGACTGGCAGGGGCATGGGCTTGCGGTCTCCTTCGCTGGCCGTCGTGGCCGTGACTTAGGGCGCCGACGACGGAGTCGCAAGCATCTTGACCCCCTCGTTGTGCCGGACAAGCCTGGGGGGGCCGGGTTCCGTCCGCGCCTCGCTCTGGCGTACCAGGCCAAGCCTGCGGGCGACTTCCGAATACGAGTCGACCAGCCCGTCTACGTCCTCCCGCATGCTGTCGGAGTCCAGGCGGGCGCCGGTGGCGATGTCCAGCAGCCGGCAGGTGTCGGGGCTGATTTCGTCGACGATGATGAGACGCTCCATGTCATTGGAGTACTCGCGGCCGAACTCCATCTGGAAGTCGGCCAGCCGGATGCCCGCGCCGAGGAACATCCCCGACAGGAAGTCGTTGGTGCGCATCGCCAGCGCGGTCATCTCGCCGACTTCGCAGCTGCAGGCCCAGTTGAAGGCGTAGATGTGGTCCTCGTTGACCAGCGGGAAGTCGAGCTTGGGGTCCATGTAGTAGAACTCCGTTACCACCCGCTGCAGCGGCTCGCCGTCCTGGACGCCCAGCCTCCGGGCGAAGTCGCCGACGGCGACGTTGCGCACCACCATCCGCAGCGGGATGACTTCCACCATGCGCACCAGCTGCTCGCGCATGTTGAGCCGCCGCAGGAAGTGGGTAGGCACGCCGATGCGGTTGAGGTTGGTCATCACGTGCTCGCAGATGCGGTTGTTGAGCACGCCCTTGCCGTCGACGGTCCGCTGCGGCTTGTCCTCCGCGGCGGGCGCTTCGTCCTTGCCATCGGCGGTCTGCTGCGGCTTGTCCTTCTGGACGGACGCCTGGTCCTTGTAGTACTGGACCAGGGTGCCGGGTTCTGGACCCTCGTAGAGGATCTTGTTCTCTGCCTCGTGTAGCATTGTGCGGCGACGGGCCATGCCTACCTCCATCTGGAAGCGCCAGCACCGGGCTGGGCTGACCCTACATGTTACCCTTTTGCGGCGAGATTCAATAGCGGCCTCCGCAGGACGCGCCGGGAGCGGCCTTGCAATCGGCCGCCATGCGGATACAAATGGCGCCACTTGACCCGACCGTCGGCGCAAGCCGGGGCGGTTCGGGAGCCCGACGTAACCACGCGTAGAGGATTGCCAGCATGACCACCTTTGACGACCGCGAGGACCTGTTCGAGAAGCAGTTCGCCCACGACGCGGCGCTGCGCTTCAAGGCGGAGGCCCGGCAGGCGAAGCTGTTCGGCGCATGGGTCGCCGGCAAGCTGGGGCTGGAGGGGGCTGACGCCGAGCACTACGCCGACGAGGTGGTGGCGGCCAACCTTCGCGAGCCGGGCACCGACGACATCCTGGAGAAGGTGATCCCCGACCTCGAGGCGAAGGGAGTGCAAATTGCAGAGGCCGACCTGCGCGCCCAGCTCGAAGTAGAGCTGCGCAACGCCATGCAGCAGGTGGTGGAGGAGGGGGAAGCCTCCTAGTCCGCTCCGCTGGTCCTTACTTGCCAAACACCCTTTCGAATATGGCGTCGGCGAGCTGAGGCAGCGCCTCTTCCTGAAACGCCTCCCTGACGGCCTCTGCCAGTTCGCCCTCGACGATCTCCGGCGCCGCCAGCAGCGTCATCTCAAGCGATTCGCCCCCTGCCAGCGACTCCTCGACGCATCGCTGCACCAGCTGGTGCGCCTCGCTGCGGGCCATGCCCGCGGCCGCCAGCCGCAGCATCGCGGCTTGCGAGTGGACCGCGCCGCCCAGCCGCTCGATGTTGGCGGCCATCGCCTCCGGCTTGACCGTCATGCCGCGCACGATTCCGGCCAGGCGCACAAGCGCGTAGTCCAGGGTCGCCGTGGCGTCCGGGGCGATGGCGCGCTCGACCGACGAGTGCGAGATGTCCCGCTCGTGCCATAGGGCGACGTTCTCCAGCGCGGGCAGCGCCGCCATGCGCACCAGGCGGGCGAGGCCGGTGAGGTTTTCCGACAGGACGGGATTGCGCTTGTGGGGCATGGACGACGAGCCGCGCTGGCCCTCGCCGAACGGCTCCTCGACTTCGCCGACCTCCGTGCGCTGCAGGTGGCGCAGCTCGACGGCGATTCGCTCGACTGAGCCCGCCGCCACGGCGAGGGCGCAGAAGTAGGCGGCGTGCCGGTCGCGGGGAATGACCTGGCTGGACACCGGCTCAGCGGCCAGTCCCAGCTTGGCGGCGACATTCGCCTCGACGCGGGGGTCGACGCTGGCGAAGGTGCCCACGGGCCCCGATATCGCGCAGACGGCGACTTCGCCGCGCGCCGCCTGAAGCCGCCGCCTGCTCCGCTCCATCTCGGCGTAAGCCTGCGCCAGCTTGATGCCGAAGGTGGTCGGCTCGGCGTGGATGCCGTGGCTGCGGCCCATGCAGGGCGTGTGCCGGTGCTCGTGGGCGCGTTCGTGCAGCGCGTCGAGAAGCTCTTCGAAGTCCCCGTCGAGGATGTCCGTCGCCCGTGCCAGAAGCGCCGAGAAAGCCGTGTCGATGACGTCCGAGGAGGTCAGTCCGACATGCAGGTGGCGGGCCGGCTCTCCGACCAGCTCTTCCAGATGGCGAAGGAAGGCGACGAAGTCGTGCCGGGTCTCGCGCTCCAGCTCCTCGATTCTGGCGGCGCTGATTCGCGACGGATCGAGTTTGGCGACCGCCTCCGCCGCCTCCCGCGGCGCGGTACCCAGGTCCGCCTGGGCCTCGCATGCGAGGGCCTCGACTTCCCACCAGAGACGGAAGCGGGTTTCGGGCGACCAGAGGCTGGCCATGGCCGGTCGGGTGTAGCGGGGAATCATGCCGGAGCGCTCCATGCTCGGGGCCGCCGGGGGAGGCAGCAGCCGCCAGACGCTAGAAACTTAGCGAAATGTCCCGGTGGCTGGAGAGGCAGGCCGCCACGGACTTGGCCAGCGGGCGGGGCAGGCGCCGCTGTTTCCGCAGGCCAAGCGTGCCGCGGATTTCCCGCTCGTAGTCGGCCAGCGTCTCCGACAGCGTCTCGCTGGCCCGGCTGCGCCAGGCGAGCTCGATCTGGTGGAGGCTGGCGGCCTCGACAATCATCGGCGCCGCGTCTTCGGGAGGGCGTCCTCTGGAAATGTGCCGGCGGGCGGCCGTGAGCTGGGAGCGGATTTCGCCGGTGCCGGCGGCGGCCCCCAGGTCGCGCTCGAGCGCGCGCAGGTCGTCAGCCACGTCCTCGCCCCGCCTCGCCCGGTCCTCCAGGCTGCCGTATTGCCCGGCTGAGGCGGCGAGCAGCGGCCCCGTATCCACAAGTTCCATCATCTCGACCGCCGCGTCGTAGGCGCCGTCCGCGCTGCGCCGGTAGGCGAGGCGGGCCGCGGTAGCAGCTTTGGCAAGCTCCTCGTAGCGGCTCCGCGCCTCCGCCCACTCGGCGGGGATGGTGGCTGCCAGCGACCGCTTCCGCTCCTCCAGGCGCTCCACTTCGCGCCGCAGCTCCTCCGCCTCGGCGCCATCCCCAGCGTTCGCCCGCTCCAGCCGGCGCAGGGCATTGCCCCGTTCCTTGAGTTCCTCGTCGACGCCGCGAATTTCCGCCTCGATTCGGCGCACCTGTCGGTGCAGCGGGCGGTAGCCGGGGATGTAGTCAGCGAGCAGCCGGTCCGCCTCGATCGCCTCCTCGACCAGAATGAAGGTACGCTCCGCCATCGCCAGTCCCTCGGTGTACCCGCGCCACCGCTCGGCGGGCAAGAATTCCAGCTCCATCTCGCCGGCTCTGCCTATGGCCGCCTGAAGGTCCGCGCGGCGGGCCAGAAGCTGGGGAAACATGTCCTCCTCGATGCAGTGCTGGAGGCGCGGATTGATCGGCGGCGGCGCGGTGTCGGCGAGCAGCGAGGCGCGGTAGGGCAGGTAGTTCACCAGCGGCGGATAGAGGCCGACGATGCCCAGGGCCACAAGCTGGAGGGCAATGAAAGCCACCACCCCGCGGTACATCTCGAGGGTGCGCACCGCCTTGGAGGCGACGCCGCGCAGGTAGAACAGGGCGAATCCGAAGGGAGGCGTGAGGAACGAGGTCTGGATGTTGACGCCGATCATCACGCCCAGCCAGACGGCGGTGACGTTGGCGGAAGGGTCGGCGAGAAGGATGGGGGCGATGATCGGCACCACCACCACGGCGATTTCGATGAAGTCGAGGAAGAAACCCAGAAGAAAGATCACCACCATCACGACGACCATCTGGGTCCAGAAGCCGCCGGGCAGGGAGGTGAGGAATTCCCGCACCATCTCCTCGCCGCCGAAGCTGCGGAAGGCGGCCGTCAGCATGGCCGCGCCGAGCAGGATGATGAAGACCATCGAGGTGGTCTTCGCCGTCTCCAGCATGACGCCGCGCAGGGTGTCCTCGATCCGGAAGGCGCGCCAGGCGCTCCAGACGAAAGCGGCGACCAGGCCGCTGGAGGCGACGGCGGCCATGGCGAGGACGGCAAGGTCGCCGGCGCCGCTGGCGCTTTTTACGTTGATGTCGAAGACGGCCAGCAGCGCCAGAATCGCCGCCACCGAGGCGACGGCCAGCAGCGCCGGGCGGAACGCACCCGGCTTGCCGTCCATGAGGCGGTAGCCGGCCATGATGGTCGCGCCCACCGCGCCGATGGCGCCGGCCTGGTTGACGGTGGCGATGCCGAGAATGATCGAGCCCAGCACCGCCAGGATCAGGGTGAGCGGAGGAACCAGCGCCATGACGACCTTGACGGCGAACCGGCGGTCGTAGCTGCCCTCGTAGGCGACCGGCGGGGCGAGGGCGGGGCGCAGCAGCGCCGTGCCGAAAATGTAGGCGACGTACAGCCCCACCAGCACCAGGCCCGGCAGAAAGGCGCCGAGGAACATGTCGCCGGCGCTGGTCGAGGTGATGTCGAACTCCGAGGGCATCAGGCTGTTGCCGGTGGAGTCCTTGTACTCGGCCTTGCGCAGCGAAGATGCCTGGTCGGAGGCGCTGGAGAGCTGGTCGGCGAGGATGATCAGGACGATGGAGGGCGGGATGATCTGGCCCAGCGTGCCCGAGGCGCAGATGGTGCCGGTGGCCAGCGGGCGCGAGTAATTGTTGCGCAGCATGGCGGGCAGGGAGATCAGCCCCATCGCCACCACGGTGGCGCCGACGATGCCGGTGGTGGCGGCCAGCAGTGCGCCCACCAGCACCACCGAGACGCCCAACCCGCCCGGCACCGGACCGAACAGCTGCGCCATGGTGACCAGCAGGTCCTCGGCGATGCGCGACCGCTGGAGCATGATGCCCATGAAGACGAACAGCGGGATGGCGATCAGGGTGTCGCGCTCGACCTCCCAGTAGATGCCGCGGAAGTTGGTGACCCCCGCCGAGAGCCACTGCACCGGGCCGTCCTGGTGGAAGAAGGCGGAGACGTCGCCGGCGAACAGCTGGCCGGCCAGGGCGGCGATGGCGATGGTGAGTATGGCCGAGCCGGGCAGGGCGAAGGCGACGGGAAAGCCCATCGCCAGGGCGCCGGCCATGGTGGCCATCAGCAGGAGGACGAAGAACAGCTCCATGGCGCCGGGCTCCTAGTGCGCGGCGGCCGCTTCAGCGGGCGGCTCGGCGGCGGGGTCGTCCAGCAGGACGGCGGCGGCGCGCAGGAAGCTGGAGGCGAACTGCGCCAGCATCGACATGGCGAAGACGGCGAGAAAGCCCGCCATCATGTACTTGACGTACATGCCGAAGCCCGCCTGGGTGGTCTCGAAGGAGAGGATGGGGCTGGCGATGATCGAGGTGCGCTCGGCGAGGCCCAGCGCCAGCACGGTTACGCACAGGGGAGCGCCCAGCAGCACAGAGCCGATGCAGTTGGTCCAGGCTTTGCGGCGCTCGGAGAACTCGGCGTAGAACACGTCCACCCGGACGTGGCCCTCCTGCACCAGGGTCTCGGCGCTGGCGAAGAGAAACAGGGCGGCGTACCAGAAGCGTACGAGGTCGCCCATAAACGCCTGCTCGTAGGAGAAGATGAAGCGGGCGATGACGATGGCGAACTGCGCCACCACCACCAGCAGCGCCAGCCAGACAAAGGCCAGCGACCGCCAGCGCAGGGCAATCAGGATGGACAGCGCCAGCAGCGGAAGATGGACGACGGTACCCCGCCAGCTGGAGACGCCGAGCCGCTTGGCGAGCCAGTCGCCGAAGAGGGGCTCGAGGAAGCCCTCGACCCGCAGGAAGGAAATCACCATGTCGGCGACGCCGACGATGAGCACGGTCCAGAACGCCGCCCGGACGATGAGGGCGGCCAGCGCCGCCAGGCGCCGCGAGTCTGGCATCAGTCCCTCGCCGGAGCGGTACAGCACATGCGTAGCAACGAGGGCGAGGGAGGCGGGGTAGAGCAGCATCTGCGCCCAGCCCAGCAACGGGGCGCCGCCCGCGAATGGGCTGGCGCCGCCGGGCAGGCCCAAGCGGAAGGTGAGGACGGCGTCAAGAAGAAACGCCAGCAGCAGGGCGGCGGCGCCGAGGGCGACGATGCGCGCCACTACGCCGATCGAGTCCCTGGAGAGGGAGAGGGCGGCGCCTGCCATAGGCGAAGGGAAGGATGGAAGCGCGGGCGGCGCGACCGGGAAGAACCCGCCGCGCCGCCCGCTGCGTGACGGAGCCTAGACGCCGAGCACGCGGTTGCGCTGGGCGACGTAGGCCTGGTCCGAGATGTTGGTCCAGCCGCCGATCTCGACGCGGGCCTTGAGGAAGCTCTCGTGGATGCGGGCGGCGAGGTCGCTGTGGGCGCGGGCCTCCTCGAACACCTCGTCGGCCGCGCGGCCAAAGGCGTCGTAGACGTCGTCGTTGAACTCGCGCAGCTGCACGCCCTGGTCGCGGATCAGTTCGGCGAGAGCGGCGCCGTTCTTGGCGTTGTACTCCGACATCATGACGTCGTTCTCCATGGACGCGGCCGCCTCGATCAGCGTCTGGTCGGAACGGCTCAGCGAACCCCAGAAGTCGGCGTTCATACCCATCGACAGCATCGCCCCCGGCTCGTGCATGCCCGGGTAGTAGTAGAACTTGGCGGCCTCGTAGAACTTCATCACCTGGTCGTTCCACGGTCCCACCCACTCGGTGGCGTCGATGGCGCCGGAGACGAGGTTCTCGTAGATCTGGCCGCCGGGCAGCGACACCGGCGAGGCGCCGAGTTTCGCCATGACGTCGCCGCCGAGGCCGGGGATGCGCATCTTGAGGCCCTCGAGGTCGCCGGCGCTGTTGATCTCCTTGTTGA
>CAZPIN010000113.1:0-2028 GCA_964586735.1 uncultured Rhodobacterales bacterium
TGTTCGAGGTGGTGGTCTTCTCGTCGCCGCAGTTCCTGCAGGACGCGACGGCCATGGCGGTCGCGGGCGACTTTCCTGAATGCGCCCGCATACGCGAGACGCTTGCCAACCGCGCCCGCAGCCTGCCTGAACGCCTCTCGCAGGTGAAGGGCATTCGCGTGCCCCGGCCAGAGGGCGGGATATTTCTGTTTGCCGACAGCCGCGAGAGCGGCCTGACGGATATGGAGTTCGCCAGCGCCCTGTACGAGCGGGAGAAGGTCTCGGTGATGCCGGGATCCGCCTTCGGCGAGTCCGGGGCGGGTTTCCTTCGCATCTGCATGGCGGGCAGCGACCGCTCGATGCAGGAGGCGTGCCAGCGCATCCAGAGGTTTCTGACCGAGCGATGAGAGCGCATCGCATCGCGGCATGGAGTTTCTGTGCCGTACAGCTTGGCTTGACCAGCGCGGAGGCTCATACGGGCCATGGGGTGCTGTTGCGGCATTCCGAGAGTGTGCTATACTGATTGCGGTCGGGTAAGAACGACCATGCTCCAGTTAGGGAGACAGACATGTCGGCAATGAGAAAACCTGCGCCTGCCAAACCTAAGGCACAGCGGGGGCGACGGACACAGCAGTTGCGCCGGACACAGCGGCCTCGGCAAGTGCGCAAGCTGGTTGAAGAGCCGCAGCGGCACACGTCTTCTGCGGAAGAATTTTCTAGCCCCGAAAGGATCATCGCAAGAATTGCTTCCCATATGCGGGAAGACAACTCGGTCCAGCTGACACTTGGAGAGGACAGAGGAGGGACCGACGTCGTAGTGCTCGACCCCGTTATTACCGCTGCGGTTCTGGAGGTGCTGCGGGTCCTATCCAGCAGGAAAGGGTACGCAATCGGACCGGGCGACTATGATCTGACTTCGCAGCAGGCGGCTGACATACTGAACGTCGGACAAGACAGCATGGATGAAATTCTTGACAGCGGGGAGATACCGTATACCGAGAAGAATGGCTGCCGGCTAGTACGTGCTGACGTCCTCTTTGCATTTAAACGATTGCGGAAAGCCAATGCGGAAAGGAATCTAACGGCAATGATTGAGTTTGATCAGAAAATGGGGCTGATATGACAAGCTCAGCAGGAAAAATCACTGCGATTATTGACGCTTGTGTGCTTGCCAGCGGTTTGCGACGAAGATTGACCCTATCCCTCGCAGACGTCGAATTGTACAATTTTCGCTGGTCAACCCGAATACTCAACGAAACTCAAAGAGCGATACACAAGATTGTCAAGAGCAAGGAAGAAAGTCTCAAGCAATGTACTCGCATTCAGGACACGTTTCCCAATGCATTCGTTTCAGAGTTTGAAAACATTGAAAATGAGCTGATCCTGCCAGATCCGGATGACAGGCATGTTTTGGCGACCGCATTGAAGGTAAATGCGCAGTATATCGTAACTGACAACCTCAAAGACTTCCCCCGCTCGGCGCTTGCGCCGCATTCGGTCGAGGCCGTGTCTTGCGATCAGTTTGTCGCAAACATTATCCGCATCCATCCCGAAACGGCAATGGATGCCATTCGGTTAATGAGAGAAAAACTGAATAAACCTGCGCTCAGCAAAACTGAGTTCATCCAATACGTAGGGGAGTGCGGACTGCCACAAACAGAAGCTGCTCTAGAGGCAAACAAGCACCTTCTATAGACGCGCGTCAACGCCGATGCCACTCGCACCTCTGGCCTTGCCGTGGAAAGAGTTTCCCAGCACACGCATGGGCTGGCGGCGGAGGCTGGCGGCGACGACCTGCTCAGGCTCTACTCGAAGCAGATTCTAGCCCTGGCGACCGGCCTGGCGGACTCGGGCCGGCTGGACCGCCCGCAGGCAACGGTGATGAAACGGTCGCCGCTTTGCGGATCAACCGTGACCGTGGACCTGCGGCTGCGCGACGGCCGCGTCGAAGCCTACGGCCAGGACGTCAAGGCATGCGCCCTTGGCCAGGCGTCGGCGGCGGTGCTGGGGAGGCAGGCGGTGGGGCGGACCCCGGCGGAGCTGGAAACC
>CAZPIN010000114.1:0-56263 GCA_964586735.1 uncultured Rhodobacterales bacterium
GCCGGAGGCGGCGGCGCGGCGGGGGGCGGTGGCGCAGCCGCATACGCCGCAGGAGGAGCGGCGGCGGGCTGTCCCATAAGGGACTGGCTCATATCCTCGGGAATGAGCAGCGAAAACGAGACGTTGGGCGGAGGCGGCACCGCCGCCGCCAGAGCCAGCTTGTCGTCGGAGCCGGTGCGCCAGGAGGGATCCTCCTCGACCTGATACAGCGCCAGCAGCGGGCCGGCCGAGATGCCGATTTGGGGATCCCGTTCGATCTGCTGGCGCGGGCAGCCGCCTACCCGCCGGACCAGCGCCTCGCGGATGCGCTCGGGGGCGGTGAGCGCCGCTCCCTCGAACCACGTGCGGGCGGCGATGATGTCGGCCGGACGGGCGCCCTCGATGGCCAGCAGCAGGCGTCCGGCGGGAACCTGCTCGGCGATAGACACGTCAGGTTCGGAGGTGGGACGGAATACGTTGGAGCGGAACGGCAGGCCAATGCCGGAGGCGGCCGACTCGGCCGCGTACAGCAGCTGGCGCAGCGACCCCTGCTGGTCGGCAGGGTCCCAGGGGATGTCCAGCCGCTCGGCGACTCCCGTCACGCTGCGGACGCCCAGCGCCAGCCGCAGGGCCTCGATGCCAACCTGCCCCGGCGCGACCGCCGGCGCCGCCAGCAGCGCTTCGATGACGCCGACGCCCTGGTTGAGGAGGTAGGCCACCTGCCCCATCACGCGGGCGGCGGGACGCTCCTCGGCGCCGGGAAGCCGCAGGGTGGCCATGAAGCCACCGGCCAGCGCCGAGAGCGATCCCAGCTGGCGACTGACTTCGGCGCGCACCGGATGGTCCGGCCAAAACAGCATGGCCGGCGGCGACCAGTCGGGGAGCATGCCCCAGACGCCGCCGCGGAACACCAGGCGCGCCACCGGCAGGCTCTCCTCGGCCGGCGCCGCGCCGCCCTCGGCCTGCAGGCCGACGCCTCCGTCGCTCTTGCGAATGATGGTGAAATTGGCCTCGGCGCCGTCCCTGCCCGTATCCAGCTTCTGCGTCATGCCCTTCTCGCGAAACGGCAGGCCGCCGGGGAAAACCCCCGCTGCGTCGACCCGCAGCTCGCCCGAGGCAAGCGCGGTCTGGTCGACGCTGCACTCCGTCATGCCCCAGGGCCATGGGTCTCCCGCCAGAGCGGCGAGGTGCGCGAGCTGGGCGCTGCGCCGGTCGGTCGACTGAAAGTGATCGGGCTCCAGCACCATGCCGGCCCGCCAGTCGACGGCGTTGGTAATCGTTGGAATTGTCATGCGCATACGAGCATGGCCTGTCCGGCCTAGTTGCCCCCTCCCAGAACTTCGCTAATGCCCTCGAACACGCCGCCGACCTTCTCGCCAACCGCGCCAAGAGCCTTTTCGATATCGGTGGGCTCGCGGGTCGGCGTGCCTCCGCCAATCTCGCAGCCCTCATCGGTGATGGACACGACAACCTGCCCGTTGCGCTCCACGCGCGTTGGCGGCTGCGGGTTCTCGATCAGGTTACAGTACAACACTCCCGCAACTTTGTCGTCAACCTCCATGTCCTCGGGGCCGACTCGGGTACCCGGAACCACCTCCCAAGACTGGATGATCGAGTCTGGCGCCGCCCCCTCGAACACCTCCCGCTCGCCGTCGTACCATGCGGGCGTCTCGATGGCCAGCAGCTTGTCCAGATGCTTGGCGTCCAGCACCCTGACCAGCGTGATCTCGACGGGGCGGTTGGAGTTGACGCCCGCGCCGACACTCAGCTCCAGCGTCCTGAGACGCAGCGGGCGGGATGGCTCCTCGATCTCGTCGCCGCCGCCGCCGCCGCAGCCAGCGACAGCCGCCGCCAGCGTTCCGGCCGCCAGCCATTTAGTCCATACGCGCATAGGCCGCTCTTTCCTTTCGCTCGGATGAATGGAGGGTTGCTAACCGCAACGCAGGGAGTCGTCAACGCGGCGCCGGCCGCGGCGCTTAGGCCGCATCCGGGCGAACCACGAAACTGTCTCCATCCATACTAACCGTTGAGTTGCCTGGCGCCTTGTCCTCCGACAGCCGTCCGATGACGTAGTCGGCAACCACCGGACGAATGGAGCCGGCAATGATGCCGTCGAGGAAGCGGGCTCCCTGCGGCGTCGACTTTACCCTGTCCGCCAGCCAGCTGCGTACGCCCTGGTCGAAGTTCAGCGTCGAGCGGTGCGAGGCGCCGTACGCCTCGGCAAGCCGTCCGAGGCGCATCTCGGCGATGGTCGACAGCGTGTCCTCGCCCAGCGGCCAGTACGGCACCAGCTGGAGGCGGCCGATGAAGGCCGCCGGGAAGTGCTGGCGCAGCGCCTTGCGCAGGTCGTCGTTGAACTGCTCCTCGGTCGGCGGCTCCTCGGCGAAGGCCGCCTTCTCCACCACCGTGTCGCCAGCGTTGGAGGTGAGGATGATCAGGGCGTTGGAGAAGTCCGCCTCGATGCCCTCGGCGTCCTCCATCCAGCCGCGGTCGAGCACCTGGTAGAGCATCTCGATGATGTCGTTGTGAGCCTTCTCGATCTCGTCCAGCAGAACCACGCAGTACGGCGTACGCCGGACGCCCTCGGTCAGCACGCCGCCCTCGCCGTAGCCGACGTAGCCTGCCGGCGCACCCTTGAGGCCGGAGACGGTGTGCGCCTCCTGGTACTCGGACATGTTGATGGTCAGCACCCGTCCGCCGAACAGCGTGTCGGCAAGCGCCAGGGCGGTCTCCGTCTTGCCCACGCCGGAGGGGCCGCAGAACATCAGCGCGCCCACCGGGCGGCGGCGGTCCGAGAGGCCGGCGAGATAGGCCCGCGCCTGCGAGGCGCAGCGCGCCAAGGCCTCGTCCTGTCCCACCACCCGCTTGCGCAGGTTGTCCTCGAGGGCGGCCGCGGCCTTGCCCACGTCCGACAGCATGCCGCCAACCGGCACGCCGGTGAGGTCCGAGACCACCGCCGCGACGTCGTCCTCGACGACGGGAATAGAGCCGCCGGCGGCAGGCTTGGCCGCCTGCTTCTCGGCGGGAGCATCCGCCTCCGCACCCTCGGCCGCTTCGGAGCCATCGGCGGCGGTTTCTTCCGACGCGGCGGCGGGCGCCTCGACGGACTGGGCCATGCGGGCCCGGGCGCAGGCCGAATCGAGCACCGCAATCGCCTTGTCCGGCAGCTGCCGGCCGACGATGTAGCGCCGCGACAGGGCCACCGAGGACTCCAGGACGTTTTCGCCCATGGCGACGCCGTGGTGCTCCTCGAGCGTCGGGGCTATGCCCTCGATGATCTTGAGGGCCGTCGCGTCGTCGGGCTCCTGAATGCGCACCGGGGCGAGGCGGCGGGCCAGGCCCGGGTCAGGCTCGACGTGGCGGCGGTACTCGCGCCAGCCGCAGGTGCCGAGGATGCGCACCCCGCCGTCGGAGAGGATGTTGCGCAGCGCGTCGGCGCCGGAGCTCTGCTCGCCGAACAGCAGATGGATGTCGTCGATGTACAGCAGCATGCCGTCGGCCTCGACCTCCTTGACGATGGTCTGGAGCCGCTCCTCCAGAGCCCCGCGCACCACCGCGCCGGCGCGCAGCGCCGAAAGGTTGAGCGACCAGATCGGCGTGTCATGGAGCGCATCGGGAACGGTCTTGGACTTGCGGGCGATGGAGTCGATGAAGCCCAGTGCGCAGGCAGTCTTGCCGACGCCAGCCTCGCCCACCACGACGGTGGAATTCTGGCGGCGGCGCAGAAGGATGGAGGAAATCGCCTGCATCGAGTCCTGCTGGCCCACCACCGGATCGAAGCCCTCCTCCAAAGCGGCCTTGATCATGTCGCGGCCGAATCGGGAGAGCTCGGGGTAGCGCTGGTCCGTGGCGGCCGGAGCGCCGGCCTCGCCGCCGCCTCCGCCGCCGCCGCCGGCCCTCTGCTCGCTGCTGGCGGCCGACAGTTTGGCAAGGTCGAGGTTGGACAGGCCCGGCAGCAGCGACACCAGCTTGGGCCAGTTGTCGCCGCGGCGCAGGATGGTTTCGAAGAAGCGCACCGGCGAAACCCAGCCGACGCCGTACTCGTCGAAGGCGAGCGACCAGGCCTCGCGAATCAGGTGAGCCAGCGACTCGTCGAAGGACGGCAGCGCGCCGGCCAGTCCCCGCTCCTCCTTGGAGGAGGCTCCCGCGAGGGCGGTCTCGATGGCGTTGGCGTCGGCCCCGGCGTCGGCGAGCGCCTTCATGGTCAAGGCGCCGCTGGACTTGTCGCGCAGAAGCTGGAGCAGGAAGTGCTCGATGGAAATGCTCTTGCGGCCTTCGCGCGCCGCCATCTCGGCGGTGCGGTGCAGCACCTGGCGCGCGTCCTGGTCCAAATGTTCGTAAAGTTTGCGAAGGTTCATGATCCTCTCCCTGTCGCTTTCTTGCTGCAACGCGCCGTCCTTCCCTGACGGGTTGGCCAGCTGCGCGGTCCCAAAGATAGCCAGATTTCTCCAGCCAATGAAGTGCTTCCGCAGAGCCCCCTGCGCCTGAAACGCCGCCAGCGGTCCATTCACGGCGAGCAAGCCAACAGGCTGCCCAACTGGACGTGCCCGGCTGCTCCCCTGCGGTGTGCCGCCACCATAGTGCGTTTTGTCCAATTGGGGAAGCCCCACGTACGGCCATCCGGACAGCTGCCGTTTCCGCGTCGCAGCCACACCCGCTGCGGCCGTCGCTGCATCCCCAGCGCTGCCAGCTGCTCCTGCTCCGACACCGCTCCGGCGCGGCGTCGCTACATATGGCGCCGCTGCCGCGTATGCCGCTGCTGCTGCTCTCTGCGCTGGCCCCCCACAGACTTTTTGCCGGCTGACAGATAGGCCCCGGCCGACTGCATGATTTGGAAGATGTCCTGATGGCTTCTGTTCGAAGCGGGGGGCTTGCTGAATATCGCATTGCCCGACGCTGGCATGCGCGCGGGGTCCAGCGCCGTCCATCGCGGCGTCGCGGCGCCACCCTGCGCGAGAGGCTGCAGCACCGCGGCAGTGGAGTCGACGCCGCTGCCGGCCGCTTCCGCCTCTGTCGTCACCTTGAGTACCGTCTGGTCGCCGACGCTGCCGTTGACGGACGCGGCGGCGGGAGCGGGCAGGTCCGCTTTGATCGTGTCCACTGGCGGCAGCGTTAGCATCGGCCGCTCACCGCCTCCGGACTGCACCGCCGTCACCGTCGGCGCCGCGCCCTCAGTCTGCTCGACGGCCCGCACTTCCACCCTGGGAAACTCGGGCGTCACGCCGAAGAGCACCGCGTCGGACTCGATAATCTCGCCCTTGAACACCGCGCCGCCAGTCACGACGGTACCGTCGCCCGTTGCGGCATGCGCCGTACCCTCGGCGGCGATCAGCGCCGCGCCATCGGCCGAATCGGCCTTCGTGGCGGCGCTGCCATCAAAGGAAGCGTCGATCTTGTTGAAGGCGGCGACCAGCCCTGACGAGTCGGTCTCGTCGAAGAGGGAGTAGACCTTTCCGTCATGCATCAGGTCAGGCAGTATTCTGTTCTCCCTGTTGCAGGCGATGCTGATGCAGAGCTCGGCGGTCCGCAGGGCCTTGCTGTATTCCCTACGTACGTTGTCCACCTGCTCCATAGCCCCCTTCTGGCTGGCGTCGAAGTAGCGCTGGAGCGAGGCGCGGGGATCTTCGCCCTGCTTGAGCAGATCGATGGCGATCTGCCAGCCGGACAGCTTCATCACCGCTTCCTGATACTGCACGGGCGTGATTGGCTTGCCACTGAGCGTCGTCATGCTCTCGGCGCGGCACTGCAGATCCTGCACTGACTCCAGCGCCATGATCCTCTCCAGCGCCATCTGATGGTTGAACGTCGCCGGCTCCGCCACGTTGGACGCCAGCTTCAGCATTTCGCCCGCGTCTTTCGTCGCGCCGGCGTAGTCCGCCATGCGCCGCATGATCTCGACGTACTGATTCGCCAAGCCATAGTCGCCCGATGCCGCCGCCGCGTTGTACAGCTCGACTATGTGGGAGCACATCATCATCGTCTCGGTGGACCAGTGCTCCTTGGTCGATGCCCCCGCAGCCAGCCACTGGCGGGTGACGGTCGGGTCCGTCCCCTGCACGACGTCGGCGATGCGGCTGGCCACTGTTTCGGTGTACCAGTTGCCCAGATCGCGCATGGTGCCGAAGGTGCGCAGGGTCTTGTCCTGCGAACCGTCGCGGAAGCTCTGGTAGACGGCATCGTAGGACTTCTGGAACCGCAGCCGCTCGGACGCCATGTCCTTCAGCGTCGCTGTCGGTGGAGCCGCAAGCACGTCCGCGCCGGCGGCGTCCGTCTGGTCGAAGGCGACGAGCAGCGAGCGGACGTCGTCACCGGTGAGCACCGAGTAGTTCTTGCCGTTGTTCTTGATGTCCGGCACCGCCTTGCCGGTCTTGGCGCACACGTCCTCGACGATCCCCTGCACCTGCTTCGACACTTCCTGGAACAGATCGATCTGATGGCGTGACATCGCCAGCGTCATGTCCCTGCTGTCCATGTAACGCATCAGCGAGGCGCGCGGGTCCTGGTTCTTCTCGAGCAGGTCGGTCACCACCTTCCATGCGCTGCCCTCGTAGGAGGTCCTCGCAGCGCCAATGACCGCCTCCGGGTCAGTCGGGTCGTGGTCCGCGGCATTCGCCAGAGCGTCCTGAACCCGCTGGTACTCAGGGTCGGCCTTGACCAGCTCCAGCGCCATCGGCGCGTTGAAGCCGGCGGATTCGACGATGTTGGCCTCCGCCGCGCGGCGCTCGGCGACTTTGTTCACCTCCTCCACGTACGCCGCCGCCCGGCGAAGGATCTCGGCATAGGCATCGGCCTTCTTGGTGTCGCCAGCCTGCACCGCCGCCTCGTGCATCAGCTTGACCTGGCGGTGAATCGCCTCGGCGTCGGTCAGCGATATGTCCTGGGACTTCGCCACAAGCAGATGGCGGCTCATGTCCAGATCGACATCCTTCACCATCGTCGTCAGCCGGGCGGCGACGGTGTCGCCAAACCAGTCGCGCAGCTGCCTGAGCGTGCCGACGCTGCGCAGCGTGTCGCTGCGCTCCGCGGCCTGGACGGAGTCCAGCAGCTTAGCCACGCCGCTGTCCCATTTGGCCAAGGACGCCCGCACTGCCTCCAGTTTCTCTGCCTCCGTCAGCTGAACCGCGGCCTCCGCCGCCTCGACGACGCCCATCTTCGCATGGATGCCGCTCGCCGCGGCGCCGTCGGAGCCGTCGCCCGTCTTGTCCGCAGCCCTGACCACCTTGCCGTCCACTTCCTCCAGATCGACCCCCGAATCGAGCGTCCTCGTTTCAGACGGCGATTCCAGCGCGTCCCCTCTGCCCGGATTGGCGTAGTCGCCCGATTCCATCGACTCCTGCCAAGCGTCCGCCTTGCCACTGCCGCCGCCCGCCACGCCGTCCATGCCGCTGTCGACAACCCGGCCCTCGTCGCCCTGCGAAGCAATGCTTTCAAGGGAATCGCTTCGGCCAAGGCCGCCCGGCACGCTGTCCAGCAAGGCCGCTGTGTCCGTCGCGCTTTCGGCCTTTTCCACCAAGCCAACATTCGCCAGGCTGTCCGTGCTGCCAAAGCCGGGCCGGTTGCGCTTCAGGCGTCTGGCGATGGAGGAAAACCAGCCGCGAATCTTGTCCGGACGCGGCATGGTCGAGACCAGTTCCGACACGGCAAGCGCGGTCCTTCCGGGAGGCCCCTGCAGCGCGTCGTAGACGGCGTCGAAATCCTTCATCTCCGTGCCGTCCATGGCCAAAAAGTAGCGGTAGGTGCCATCCGGCATCTGCCTGCGGATGAAGTGCTTGTCGCGGAAGGTGCCCGACGGAGCGTCCACGCCTATGCTTTCCCAGCGGGCGCCGAAGCCGTTCAGGGCTGGACTCGCCCCGTCCGCCGAACCGTCGGCGGCCTGCCAGCCCGAGTCTGTATCGAAACCGTCCTCCGTATCGTCGAACAGACGCGCCATGCTGCCTTCGGCAATATCCTCCATCTTCTCCCCATCCGCCGCCGCGCCCGCGACGCCGCTCACCTTGTCCAATTCGGGGTAGCTGGCCTCCATGCCCGCCACGATGTTCCCCAGCCGGTGCACTTCCAAGGCAGTCCCCATGCTGCCCGGCCTCGACGCATCAGTCCCTTCTACGCGCAATCCATCCATGCGCTTCTGGAACTCGACAAGCAGCTCCTGAAGCATGCCCATGTCGCTTCCCTGAACCACCTGAGCCGCCAGAGGCCGCCCACGGGCGTCAAGACTCTCGACGGCGCGAATCGCCGCGTTCGCGTCAACAATCTCCATGCCGTCGGCGCCACTCGGCAGCAGGTGATGGGCATCGCTGCCCCCTACAACAGGGCCCGTCACCGGAAGGCCGCCGACCGCATGCCCCTGCTGCATGGCGGGATTGACCACTCCGAACACCCCCTTGTCCTTAGCCAGAAGCGCCTGCTGGGCGGCCTGGCGGGAATTCTCGCCGGCGTTGGGGCTGGGATGCTCCAGGGCGCTGTGGAGCTCGTCGAGATGCTCTTCCCAGTCGATATCGCCGCCGTCGACCATGTGGCGGCCATCTCCATCGTTGGAAAAGTCCCGTTCGCGGCCGTGGTCGCTCGACATCTGGTCGTGAACCTGCCACCAGTTGTCCCGGCTGCTGTTCGACTCGGCCATGCTGTCAAGATTTCGTACCGCGCTCTGCAGCTGCTCCTGATTCGTCGAGTGCGTCTGCGCGTCCGCGCCAAGAACATTCGCGCTATTGAGCACTTTTTGATTGAACATCTCGTGCATCCGCGCCGCCTGCGCCGCCGCATAGTTGTTCCTCGACAGGTTGGTCAGCTTGTTCAGGCGGGTAGCCGTCTTGGGATGGCGGAACGGAGGCCGCTTGAAACGCCTGAGCAAGTGCCAGGAGTTGGTTGCGGTGTCCATGGCGCTTTCCGATGCGGCGCCGATGGTGTGGTAGTTGGCTCCCGAAGTCATCGACAGGGCGCCGTCCGTCTCGGACAGGTTTCTGAACGCCGCCGCATCGTCCGCATTCTCAATCAGCTTTCCGGTGGTGGTGTCGGTGGCGGCATCGAGCATTTCGTCCAGATGCCGCACCACATCCGTAGACTGCAGATCTTCCGCTGTCTCCGCTGCGGCTATGGCGCGGTTCACGTCTCCAACGTTCTCCATCTCGTGCAGCGTCTCGGTGGCGTTGATGGCCCCCGGCCCAGCAGGGTCGGCCACGCCCGACAGCAGGCTGGGACTTGCCGCCTCCGTGGTCGCGTCAGTGGTGCGGGCTGTCGTCTGGGCGGCGTCCGTTGCGCTGTCGCCGACCGTCTCCGATGCCCTGACAGCGTCCGTGACGCCCTCCGTGTCTGCCGCCCCTCCAGCGCCTTCCCCCGCTTTGACTATGCCGTCGGCGCCTTCGGTCGCATCCTCGGCCGCTCCCCCCGCAGCCGGAGGCGGCGTCGCCGGAGCGGGCTCTCCCTCCTCGCTGGCGGGAGCGCCCGAACCAGGCATCTGGTTGCGCAGGCCCCGGACAACCTTGAGCAGCGGCAGGAAGGTCGTCGCCGCGGTCGTGTGCGTTACGGCGGCGCTCTGGTACGCGAACGTGCCGTTGTAGTTGGAGCTCACATACTCGCGCTCGAACGCCAGCCCGCTTACTTCCAGCAGCATGCCGTCGGCGACGCCTGTGGCGATCTTCTCCTCCATGCCAAACAGCCCCGCAATCCAGATATCGCCCAAAAGCGTCAGCCGCATTCCGGCCAGGCCAAGCATGGTGTCGCTCATGCCGCCCGCAAAAAACTGGCCGCCCGCGTCCGTCTCGGTCATGGCCCCGGTGACCATCAGCATTTCGTCTTTGCCGTCGAGCCGATAGCTGCCATTGACTTCCATCTCGCGTTTGTTGACATGCCTGTTCAGATTGTTGTCGTGCATATCGGTCAGGGAGCCGTAGGTGGCTTCTTCGTCGCCTTCAACGCTGTCAATCAGGCCGCCTGTGCCGACCTCAACCCGGTCGCTTTCTCCATCGCGCACAAATTCGTTGAAGCTAAAGGTCTCCAGCGATTCCGAGCGCGTCTCCAGAGCGTAGATTTCCCTGTCCGCCGTGATGCTCATAAGGCAGCCTCCGGCGACATCTCGGATGGCGCGGCCGCATTGCGCGGCAGAGACATTCGCCCGCCGAACATGGGTACATACTCTACTTTCTGGCACCCTTCATGTAATCCTGAACGGCCATGCTTCCGTTGCCCCTAGTCCCCAAACCGCCGGTTTCGAATTGGAACAGCGCAAGCCTCCCCAGACCTCCTTTTCCTGTGGCTGAGTTACCGCCACTCGCCGCATTTGGAGCCGTAGCCGCCGCTGATCTGGAACCGCCGCGCGGCGTTCTTGGCGCTGCTGCCGACGTGGACTCGATGCGCGGCGCTCTTGGCGCCGGCGTCGGCCGGGTACCTGCACCCGCCGCCCTTTGAGTCGGCGAAAACTGGGTCTGGCTGCGGGGCCTCACGATGTTGCTCAATATCCCCCTGCGTCGGCTGGGCGGATTGGCGGCGCCAACCTGGCCCTGGCCAAGGCCGCGAAGGTTGTCGAATGCTGGACTGCCCGCCCCGAAATCGAGATAGATGACAGGGGCGTTGCTGTTGGCTGGACTCGTGCCCGCGGTATTGGCGGCGCTGGACGGCTGGTCGGCGAACCTCACCCGCCTCTTCTGTCCGGACCTGCTTCTCGCCGGCCCCGTCGTGGGAGCTACCGCGTTGGCATTGGCGGCGGCGTCCGCCGCTCGCTGTCTTCGACGGGCCGCCGCCTGCCGCGCCGACTCGTCGATAGTGTTGAACGTCGCGAGCAGATTAGACCGCGGGTTGGCGCCAGACTTTCCAGCGCCGCCAAGCAGACTGGGACTCTGGGTCTTTGTCGCTTCCATGTACTCTGCCGCATTCCGCAGGACATAGGCCAGGTTGTTCGCCCGTTCAGTGTCGCCGACCGCCACCGCCGAAGAGTGCTCGGCAACGAGAAACAGGCGGATGCGATCCGAATCCTCTTCGCGAATCAGCTTGCCCGTGCCTCTCCAGCCTGCGCCATCCTCCCAGACGACGCCGCCCTGTATCTGCATCTGGATTTCATGCAGCCTGTCAATTTCCCACTTCGACAGGCCGTTCAGATAGCCGCCGTTGGTCAGACGGCCATCCGTGTCGTAGACGGGGCTTCCGACGCTGTCCGCCGACTGCGACGTCCCCTGCCCGCTTCCTTCCGGCTCTGTGGCGAGCTTCCATGCCTGATCGAGGTCCCACTCGATGGCCTGGTCGCCAGCGACAGCAGAGAATTCATCGCGCATTTCTTCGACCTGGGCAACGCTATGGGTTCTGTACTCTCCATTGCTGACTCTGCCCCGCTGGTTGTATTCCGGTCCAGGTACTCCTTCTCCCGCGTACTGCCGCCAGTCCTCGGCGAACTTCCAGCCGACCGTGTCGTCCCATTCAAGCGGCACGCCCGTGCCCTCGATCGACCGGCGCATGTGTTCGATTTCCGCCCAGCCCCTACCTCGGTATGTGCCCCGGGCGACAATACCATGACCGTCGTATACAGGCCCCGCCCCCGGCCTGAAGAGCTCCAATGTGGACGCCGGGGCCTTTGCAATGACCAGACCATGCTGGGGATGCCATTCCGTTCCGCCGGCGATGGCGTCCAGCTCCCGCTTGAGCGACTCCACCTCAAATTTCGAAAAGCCGTTCATAGCCGTGCCCACCACCCTGCCAGCGGAGTCGTAAACAGGCCCCGCACCAGCTTTGGCGGTCGTGCCGGCGGCCGTGCTGATGTTCGCCGTCTCGCCGCCAGCCTCCGCCTTGATCACGATGCCATACTCCGGATCCCAGACCGGGGGCCATCCGGTCGCCAGGTACGCCTCCAGCACCTGCTCGTATCCGTATCTGTCCATGCCCTTCAGTCTGGAGTTGATGATTCTGCCGTCGGTGCTGTAAAGCGCTCCTTCCTTGTCCGGCACCTTGAACTTCCAGGCCGCCTGGTCGTCCCATACGACGTCCTGGCCGCTCGCCGACATGCCTCTGTGCACGCTGTCGACCTCCCTCCGGCTAGCCCCCCGCATGTCAGTGCCGGCGAGGCCGCCGTCGGTGCCATACCGCGGAACCGTGTCCGATGTCGCCTGTATGTCCTCAGCGCGATATGCGCCCCATGCGTCCTCCGCGTCACCTGTACGTACCAGCGCGCCCGCAGCGGAATCCCATGAGCTGCCGCCCAACGCTGAAAAGATTTTCATCCAATCCTGGAACTTGGCCTTGGGCCAGTTGTAGTACAGCGAGTTGCCCGGCAGGTTTACGATCTTGCCGTCAGGGCCAAATTCCAGGCCAGCCAAGTCCGCCGTTTCCACGCTGGCAGCGGTTTCCTTGGCAGGCGGCCTCGATTCGGGCGCATCTGCCCAGCGGACCGATCCTTCCCATCCCGTCTCATGGTTCCAGCTGATATCGCACCCCCTGTCCAGCAGCTCATGCTGAAGTTTAACGACGTCTTCCTGCCTGTATCCCTGCAGGACGCCGCTTTCGATTTCTCCCAGCGCGTTGTACTGGGGCTTCGCCGTTCCGATGACCCTGCCCCCGCGGCTTGCCGGCTCAAAGGCCGACTTGTCGGCCGCCTTGATGTTGATCTTTGGCCCAGCTATCCAGCCGCTCTGGCTGTTCCAGACTGGGGTATTCCCGCCCTTCAGAATTGCCTTGCGGGCCTTCTCGAGTTGTTTGCGCGACGTCCCCGCGAGAGGCCCTTCGGTGATCTTGCCTTTCCTGTTAAACTTTGGCCCGGGCGGAGGAGCGTCCCCCGATTTGACCCAGCCCAGCCTGTCGTCCCACCGCGGGGCCTCGTCGCCCGCCGCTACCAGCAGACCGCGCGCCCCCTCTACCTCCCGCCAGTGGACGCCTCGGTAATTGCCCTTTGCAACAGTGCCGTCAGCGGCGTACGGCGGGCCGTGCGGGCGGTCCCTAATCTCCACCGGAGGCGCGTCCACGGCCATTACCCATCCCCTGGAATCGTCGTAAAACACGGCGTTGCCATCCGAAACAAGCCTGGCCCGAATGGAATCTATCTGGGCGACAGTCATTCCCTTGTATTTCCCCGACACGGCTTTGCCATTGATGATCCGCGGACCAAACGGCGACAGCTGGCCTTCAGCGCCGGGCGCTTTCGCATACCAACCGAGATCGTTATCCCAAATTGGCTCCTTGCCCTGAGAAACAATCATCGCCATGGCTAAATCCATGTCGTCGCGGTGGGCCCCCTTCTTTGCGCCCTTGTTCATTACAAGACCGCTTTCATCGTATTCCGGCCCGGGCGGAAGATTCCAGGGTACCGTATCCGCACCCGGGTCTGTCGCGCTTACTATGACTGTATCCGGAGAGTTAGTACCCATGCCCGTCCCCGGCGAGTGTGCGGCGGGCTGCGGTGATGCCAACTGGGCAGAATCCACCCAGCCCACGTCGTTGTTCCAGACAGGCGTTTTACCCTGCGAAACAAGCGATGCATACTCGGCGTCCATATCGTCGCGCAGGGCGCCTTTCATACCGCCGTCGTTCACGACCTTGCCACCCTCGTATCTCGGCCCGCCCGGGTCGGTGCTTCCCGCGCCTATGCCCGGACCGTCCGTGCTTCCCGTGCCCGCTCCCGGAGTTGTGGCTCCTGCACCAGCGCCCGGAGAGGCAGCGGGCGGCTGCTGCGCAGCCTTGCTGCTCGTATCTATCCAGCCCCGGCTGCTGTCCCAGACCGGTGTTCCGCCGTTTGCCTCTATTCGTGTCCGGGCCAAGTCAATATCAGCGCGCGGTGTGCCAGCAAACGGGCCATCAACAAGCAGTTGTTTAGAGTCAAATCTGGGGCCGGTGATGGTCTCGCCGGGTACCAGCTCCACCCAGCCGCGGGTGTCGTCCCACGCGACAATCTTGCCTTGACTCTCCAAGAATTTGCGGGATTGCTCAATCTCTCCGCGCGGCGTACCCGCAAACGCGCCGGTCGCCACATGGTCTTTAACGTAGACGGGACCGCCGGGCGCTGGAGGCAATGCATTCTGCCTGGTGAATCCAGTAACGCGCCAGCCTGCAGCGTCATCCCACTCGACGGTGTATCCCTGGGACACCAAAGTCTCTCGCGCTTCCTCGACGCTGCTGTAGGATGCCCCGGCAAATTTGCCATTCTCGACCTTGCCATCTAGCGTCATTCTAGGGCCGCCCGACGGCGACGTTGGCGAAGCGGCACTGACAGCGGTCGACGGAGACGCGGCGGCCGTCGGAGCTACAGCGTCATCTGGCGGCCGTTGGGTAACCTGTACCCAGCCTCGGCTGTGGTTCCACTCGACAGCGTATCCCATGTTTTGTTTGGCTCTGCGCGAGTCCTCGATCTTTTTTCGGGGCAATCCGGAATACCTGCCTATCGCTATCCTGTCGTCCGGCTGATAGATCGGCTCGATGTTGGATTTCGCACCGACGCCGTCCGGCGCCTTGCTTATCGCCCAGCCGTCTGCGTCATCCCAGCGCACCTCGTATCCATTTGCCTCCCAGGAAGCCCGTGACCGATTGACCGCATCGCGAGTGCAGCCTTTGTAGTTGCCGCGGGCTACTTTCCCTCCTTTCGTGTAGGTCGGACCTTCCTGTCCCACCATGCGCCCGCGGGTAATTGCTGGATCCACCTGCTGCACCAGTTGAACCATCCTATTGGCCGTTTCGGTGGAATGCCAGTCGCGCACCTTCTGTACGGAGTCGACGCTTTGCGGGTTGTTGCCCGCCGCCTGCCGCTGCGCGTCCCACACGCTCTCGTAAGCCGCCTCCCACCTCTTTGTGTCCCGCTGGATATCAATCAGCTGCGTCGCTTCTTCGCCTCGGGGCGCGGGCAGGATGCTGGAACCGCCAATGCCGCTCAGGCCGGACTTGGCAGACGGCGCCGTGTCGCCAGCCGCTTCCACAGTCTGGGCACCGCGTACCGTTACTGTCGGGAACTCCGGCGAGACGCCATACTTTACGCCTTCCGCGTCGTTTACCCGTACCGGAGGTGGCGTCGGCGCGTTAGGGGAATTCTGAACGGGCCTTGAAACCGCAACTCTGTCAATGCGCCCGATTGGGCTCATCAGATCCCCAGCGGCATCAACCCGGTCAAAAAACATCAAGGTTCTAGCCTTGTCTCCTTCGGTGAACAGCGAAAATATCCTTCCTTCCCGACTGATCTGCGGCGACCGCACGCCCACTTCAAAACAAGCCTGTGCAACGTACTCGTTGAGGCGGCCAATTACCCTGCCATACGCATCTGTCGTGGCATCGCTTGCCATCTGCGCGTAGTTTGCCCGGTCCATGTAGCGGTACAGGGGAGCGCGGGCATCTTCCTGGTTGCGCAGAAAATTAACGGCAATGTCCCATGCAGAGTATTCCAGGGTTCTTTCCGTGCGCACGCGCATCAAATCAGGCGGGAGATCCTCAAGCGGCGCAAAATTGGCTTCCTTGGCGGCGATAAAGTCGGCGTCAGCCTGTATCAGCTCCAGCACCCGATTGGCGCGGTACGGAGCTGGCTCAGCCACTGTGGATGCCTTCGCGCGTCTGGTGGCAACGCGGTCAACCTCGTTCAGGTATTCGGCGCCGCGGCGGATGATTTCGGCGTAGCCGTTGGCCGCCGCGGTATCCCCGGTCTCGACCGCCTGCTGGTTCAGCCTGTAAATAGAGTCAAATATGATGTCTGCCTCCAGATTCCAGCGGCCAAGAGACTCCCCTCCGATCAAGCTCTCCTTGGAATGGGACGGGTCTACCTGCTGAGCCATGCTTACCAGCCGTCTTGACAGATGCTCGTCGTACCAGTTCCGCACGTCGTTGATCGTGCCAATTTGCCGTAGCGAGGTGTCCTGCTCAAAGTCACGGGCCTTTTTCCGTATTCTCGTTTGAGCCTCGTTGTAGCGCATGTAATCGGCGTAATTGGCCCCGCTTCCCGGCCCAGGCGAGGCAGCCGAGCTTCTACCGGCCTTAACGCCAGTACCGGCGGAATCCGCGGCGCTGCCTTCTCCGTCCGTTTTCAGCGCCGCGTTGCCCTCGACAAGCTCCAGATTGGTATCCAGCCCCCTGGTATCATCCGGCGGGCTGTGCAGCAGGTCATGAGAACCGGGATTGCCTGGATTGCCCGACTCGAGTCCCGACTGCCAGCCCTTCGCGCCACTTGAATCGCCTGCTCTACCAGCGGCCGCGCTCCCCCGGTCAGCCGTTATGCTAGGTACATTGTCCAGCACCGCTGAGGTCTCCGTGGCTCGGTCCACTAGCCGGCCACCGCTGCTGGCATCCTCCACCTGCTGCGCGCCCGAGCCGCTTCGCCTGAAGATCTGGACAATCTGCGCGGCCTTGCTGGAGAACCAAGCGCGAATCTTCTGCATGCGGGAGGGCCTAGGTACCCTCGCCTTCCAGCCGGCGCCTGTGCTTGCCCCCTTTGGAGGCGCGGAGTTGGACAGCATTTCGAGCCAATTGTCGTTGTTGTAGACGCTGCCAGAGGAATCGGTCTGGACGCTGAGAGTGCCGTCTGACCCCTGCACAACTGCGGTGCGCTCTACTTCAATGCTCTTGGGAGGTCCATCGCTCCATTGGGCTCCAGCTCCGTTGATCTGCGGGCCCGCCACGCTTTCTCCAGACGGTGCGGACTCTGAAGCCTGCCAAGTGGACTTCGCCACACCATTTTCCGAGCCGGCTTTCGAACCTGGCGTCGCGGTATCGGTAATTTCGCCGATGGTGGGCAGCTTGGCATTGCCCGCCTCGCTCGCAGCATCCGCTTTCCGCATTCCGATCGTGCTGGCTTCCAGCGTCGCCAGCGTGTTTTCGGCCTTCGTGATCTGTCTGCTGATGGAGGCAAGCTTGGTCGGCTCCACCGTTGCCTGCCGAGCCACCTTTAACTCGCCGATCCGTCTGTTGAGAATGCGCTTCAGTCGCTGTACGGCGGCCGCCTCCTCCGCTCTGACCACCGCTCTTTGAATTGCGGCCGACTGCGATTCCAGACCATCGACCGCGCGCATTACAGAAGGCGCGGACACCTGCTCAACCGCATTCCCCGTTGGCAGCAGATGGCGAGCATCCGACCCTCCAACCATGGGCGCTTTCGTCGGCGGTATGTCGGCAAGCGCATGACTCGAGGTCAGGGATGGACTAACGACTCCGAACACCCCCTTGTCGGCGCCGGTAGCAGCGGTATCCTGCGAACGCTCCAGCGCCTTGTTCATCCGTTCAAGATGCGAGAGGTCTCCCCGCTCTTCGACCATATGCCGACCATCGTTTGCAACCGCTGGGTCGTCATTTCCGCGCATGTCTTCACTGGTCTTCCACCAGTTGCCGCTGGAAGAATCCGAGCTGGCCTCAACGGTCTCGTTAAGGCGGTTGGCCGCAACCTGCATCTTCTCGGTACTTCTCGCCTGGTCCTGTGCGCTTTTTGCGCCGGAAACTCTGCTTCCGGAAAGAACCTGCTGATTGAACGACTTATGCGCCGCCGCCGTCAGCGCCGCCTGCTTGTTGGCTTTCGACAGATCGCTCATCTTTTTCAGGCGGCGAGCCGTCTTGGGATGGCGGAAAGGCGGCCGTCGCCATTTGAATCTCCCGCCGACGCTGACCGGTGGCGCGCTCGCGTCCACGTTGACTGAACCCGGCGGAGGAATATTTACGTTGTCAATCCACGTATATACAGAATTCTTGATGCCCCACTCGACCCGCCTTCCCTCCGCCTCAAATAGCTCCTTGGACGCCCAGACATCTTCCTGGGGCACTCCATGAAACGGCCCTTCATCTACGCAAATCCCCTTGCTGTCGAAACTGGGTGTTTCAAACGATCCGGTGCTGTGCCACTGGCCTTCCTCCCACTTCAGCAGCGCTCCCTGCCGTTCGTAATAAACCCGGTCCGCTTCAACCTTTGCCCTTGTTTGGCCGAAGTATGGGCCATCGTCGACGCAGATGTCGTTTTTAAACGTGGGCTGCCGGGCGCCGTAGACCGCGTCGCTGGCGCGTGACCCGGAGGCGGTCTGGGCAGCGTCGGAGCCGGCTGACGCTACTTTGGCCGTGTCTGCCGCGTCCGCTTTGCTCCATCTGCCGTCGACCCATGCAACCTTGTATCCTTCCTCCTCAAAATGGGCTTTCCACCAACTGACCTGGTCCTCGCTCATGCCGTGGTAAGCGCCCGGATCGATGCACCGGCCATCGTCGCCATATCGCGGACCGGCCGCCTCGGTGGTGGATTCGGTGGCGGAATCGAGAACGTCATCAACCCACCGGGTGGCAACGGCCGTGTTCTGCGCCTCCGCCGTTTCGTCTGCCCTTTCTATGCTCTCGCTCGCGTGCCGGACTAGATTCGTATTGGCTGCTGTATCTCCTTGGGCCGCTTCATCGACGCTGGTCACGCCCTCCAACAGGCCATCCGTCGCTCGCGTGCCGTCGGCCGACGCGTCGGCCACGCGCGTGCCGCTGGTAGCGGTTTCGCCTGCGCCGGACGCCGACTCGGTCGCTCTTGTGATTTGAGCTGCCCCGCCTCCATCGGCGGAATCCACCGCGCCAGTGCCGGCCCTTACGCCTCCGTCAGCGCCGCCAGCCGCATCTCCACCTTCACCTCCAGCGGCCGGAGGCGGCGCCGCCGGAGCGGGTTCGCCCCCCTCGCCCTCCGGAGCGCCGGAGCCCGGCAGCTGGTTGCGCAGGCCCCGAACTACCTTGAGCATCGGCAGGAAGCCCGTCGCCGACGTGGTATGCGTTATGGCGGCGTTCTGGTACGCGAACGTGCCGTTGTAGTTGGAGCTGACATACTCACGCTCGAACGCCAGCCCGCTTACTTCAAGCAGCATTCCGTCGGCGACACCCGTGGCAATTTTCTCCTCCATGCCGTAGAGGCCCGCTAGCCAAAGGTCGCCCATCAATGTCAGCCTGCAACCGGCGCCGCCGAGCAGGACATCCGACATGCCGCCGGCAAAAAACTGGCCGCCCGCCTCCGTTTCGGCGAACGCCCCGGTGATCATCATCACCTCTTCCTTACCCTTGACGTTGTATATGCCGTTGACTTCGAGTTCCTGCGCGCCGGTCAGCCGGTTCAGCTTGTGGTCGTGCGTAACAGTCAGGGTGCCGTAGGTGGCCTCCTCGTCGCCGTCGACGCTATCGACAAGGCTGCCCATGCCGACCTCGATCATGTCGCTTTCGCCGTCACGTACAAAGCTTTCGAAACTGGACAGTTCCAGCGATTCCGAGCGCGACTCAAGAGCGTAGATTTCCCTGTCCGCGGTGATGCTCATAAGACAGCCCCCGGCACCGTCTTGCCGGGCGAAACCGCTTCGCGCGGTAGAGGCATTCGCTCGACAGGCATCGATTCGTCCCCTACCGCCGGGCGCCTTGCATGTAGTCCTGAACGGACATGCCTCCACTGCCGCTTGTTCTCGGCCTGCTAGTTTCGAATTGAAACAGGGCAAGCCCTCCCAGCCCTCCTCTGCCTGCGGACGAGGAACTGCCGCCAGCCCTTGGCGCCGCCACAGGCTTGGTACTGCTGCGCGGTACTCTAGGAGCCGGTGTGGGACGAGCCCCGGCGGAGGTCGCCCTTTGCGTCGGCGAAAACTGGGACTGGCTGCTTGGATTCACGATGTTCTTCAATATTCCCCTGCGTGGACTGGATTGACCGCCTGCGCCGCGCGGACTCTGGCCAAGACTGGCCGCTTCGGGATCAAGATAGATGACTGGAGTCTTGCTGTTGGCTGACCGCGTGTCATCGACCGCGGGAATGCTCTCCGGCTGGTCGGCGAACCTCACCCGCCTCTTCGGCCTGGACGTACTCCCCGCCGGCGGAGTCCCTCCAATCGGGCCGGTTGCTGGGTTTAGCGCATGGGTATTGGCGGCGGCGTCCGCCGCCCGCTGGCTTCGCCGAGCCGCCGCCTGCCGTGCAGACTCGTCGATGGAGTTGAACGTCGTCAGCAAACTAGCCCGCGGGCTGTTGGCCGCCTCGCCGGCGTGGCTGAGAATCTCAGGATTCTGGACCTTGGTCGCCTCCATATAATCAGCCGCATGCCGCAGGACATAGGCCAGGTCGTTGGCCCTTTCGACATCTCCTGCCGACACCGCCGAGGAGTGCTCCGCAACGATAAACTGGCGGATGCGGTCCGAATCCTCGTTCCGAATAAGCCTGCCCACGCCTCTCCAGCCAACGCCGTCCTCCCAGACGACGCCATCCTGTATGTCCATCTGGATGCGGTGCAGCCTGTCGATTTCCCACTTCGTCAGGCCGTTCAGATAGCCGCCGTTGGTCAGCCGGCCATCTTCGTTGTAAACCGGGCGTCCCGCACCGCCGGCGGAAGACTGCCTCCCCTGCTCGAGCTCATCCGGCGTGTCGGCGAATTTCCAGCCCAGATGGTCGTCCCACTCGATGGGGCGGCCCTCAGCGAAGCTCGAGAATTCATCATGCAATTCATCGACCTCGGCCACGGAATGGGTCCTGTATTCGCCGCTACTGACCCTGCCTCTCTGGTCGTATTCCGGCGACGGCACATCCGGGTCTGCGGACTGCCGCCATTCTTGGGCGAACTTCCAGCCCTCCGTGTCATCCCATACGATCGGAACGCCCGCGCCCTCGATCGAGCTGCGCATCTGGCCAATCTCGGCTGCGCCCCTTCCGCGGTACGTGCCCCGCGCAACCAGGCCGTTTACGTCATATACGGGGCCTGACGCCGGCTGGAAGAGTTCCAGAGTGGACGCCGGAGCTTCAGCGATCACCAGGCCGTGCTGGGGATGCCATTCCGAACCGCCGGCGATGGCGTCCAGCTCCCGCCGAAGCACATCCACTTCAAATTTCGTGAAGCCCTCCATCGCCGTGCCAACAACCCTGCCCGAGGAGTCGTAAACGGGCCCCGCCGCCGAGCCGGCGTCCGCCGCCGCATCGACCGCCGCGCCCTTGAACACTACGCCATACGCCTCGTCCCAGAAGGGGGTTCGCCCGGTCGCAGCGTACGCCTGCAGCACCTGCTCGACTCCAGCTCTGGACATGCCCCGCAGCCTGGAGTTCACGACTCTTCCGTCTTCGCTGAAATGCAGCCCCTGGCCGGGCGGCACGTTGAATTTCCAGGCCGCCTGGCCATCCCAAACGACTTCCTGGCCGCTCGCCGACATGCCCCGGTGCACGCTGTCGACTTCCCTGCGGCTGCTGCCCTTCATGCTTGTGCCGGCGAGGCCGCCGTCGTTGCCATACAGCGGCACCGTGTCCGACGTCGCCCTGATATCTTCAGCGCGATACGCGCCCGAGGCGTCCGCCGCGGCGTCGCTTCGCACCAGCGCGCCCGCGGCAGCGTCCCATGAACTGCTGCCCAGTGCCGAGAATATTTTTGCCCAGTCCTGGATCCTGTTCCTGGGCCAGCCGTAGTAAATCGAGTTGCCCGGCAGATTCACAATCCTGCCGTCCGTGCCGAATTCCAGGCCGGCCAGGTCCGCCGCTTGGGCGGCGGAAAGGCCATCCGCCTGGCTGCCCGCTTTGGCGCCGCCGACGGGCGGTCTCGCCGCTTTCGAATCCGCCCAGCGTACCGATCCTTCCCAGCCCGTCTCGGGATTCCAGTGGACGTCGCATCCCCTGTCCAGCAGCTCCTGCTGAAGCCTCATGACGTCTTCATGGCGGTATCCATGCAAAGTGCCGCCTTCAATCTGTCCCAGCGCGTTGTACTGGGGCCGCGACGTCCCGAGTACCCGGCCTCCGCGGCTTGCCGGATCGAAGGCCGACTTGTTGGCCGCCAGAATGTCCATCCTTGGCCCCGCTATCCAGCCGCTCTGGCTGTTCCAAACCGGGGTGTTCCCGCCCTTCAAAATTGCTTTGCGGGCCTTCTCGAGATCCCTGCGCGACGTTCCCGCGAGAGGCCCTTCAGTGAGCTTGCCTTTGCGGTTAAACTTTGGCCCGGGCGGCGGAGCGTCCCCCGACCTGACCCAGCCCAGCCTGTCGTCCCACCGCGGGGCCCCGTCGCCGGCGGCGACCAGCATGTCGCGCACCCCCTCGACTTCCCGCCAGCCGACGCCTCGGTAGTTGCCCCTTGCGACGGTACCGTCCACCGCGTACGGCGGCCCGTTCGGGCGGCTCTTGACTTCCGCCGGAGGCGCATCCACAACCTTCACCCATCCTAGTTCATCGGAGTAGTACACTGGCACGCCATCCTCCAAGAGCGCGCGCCGTATATTGTTAATTTCAAGGGTGGTCTTTCCCTTATACTTGCCGGTCACCGCCACGCCATCGATGATCGGCGGACCAGCCGTCGTCAGATCGCGCTCGGCGCCGGGCGCGCCCGCCACCCAGCCCTGATTGTTGTCCCATACTGGCCTTTCGCCCTGGGAAATAAGCTGCGCCAATGTCGTATCCATGTCGTCACGGTGGGCGCCCTTCATGTCGCCCGCGTTTGTCACAAAGCCGTTCTCGTCGTATTCCGGCTCGGGAAGTGCAGGCCCGATTCGCGTGCCCGCATCCGTATCAGCTGCGCTGCCCGGGACCGTTCCCGGAGAGGGCGCGGCGGCCTGCGGCGGCGCCACCTGGGCCGAATCCACCCAGCCCACGTCGTTGTCCCAAACAGGCGTTGCGCCCTGCGAAACAAGCGACGCATATTCGGTATCCATCGCTTCGCGCGGGGCGCCCTTCATGTCGCCGTCGTTCACGACCTTGCCGCCCTCGTATCTCGGCCCGCCCGGGTCTATGCTGCTTCTCGTGCCCGTTCCCGAATCGGCGCTTCCCGCTCCTGGGACCGGATCAACCGCGCCGCCCGGCGCTGTTGCCGGCGAGGGCATGGCCGTCTGCGGCATCGCCACGGTGTCGGCATCCACCCAGCCCAGATTGTCGTCCCAAACTGGCGTTTTGCCATCCGAAACAAGCATCGCATGGGCGACTTCCATGTCGTCCCTCTTGGCGCCGTTCATGCGGCCCTGATTCGCCACCTGATCGTTTTCAAACCTCGGCCCGTTCGGATCGATGCTTCCCGCGCCTAGACCCGGTCCATCCGAGCTTGCCGCGCCTGCCCCCGGCGGCGCCTGGCTGCTCGCATCAATCCAGCCCCGATTGTTGTCCCAAACCGGCGTCCCGCCAGCTGCCTCCATTCGGGTACGGGCCAGTTCAATCTCCTCGCGCGGCGTACCCGCAAACGGGCCATCGGCAAGCAGTTTATTTGAGTCATACCTGGGGCCGGCAGCGACCTCGCCGGGTACCAGCTCCACCCAGCCGCGACCGTCGTCCCATGCAACGATCTTGCCCTGGCTCTCCAAGGTCCTGCGGGTTTGCTCAATCTCCCCGCGCGGCGTACCCGCAAACGCGCCAGACGCCACTTTCTCTTCCACGTATAGCGGGCCACCGGGGGCTGGGGGCTGCGCGTTCTGCTGCTCGAATCCAGTGACGCGCCAGCCGGATGCTTCGTCCCACTCGACCGTGTACCCTTTGGACACCAGATTCTCGCGGGTCTCCTTGACGCTTTGGTAAGAAGCGCCAGCGAATTTGCCGCTCTCGACCCTGCCATCAGGAGAAAATTTGGGCCCATCTGGCAGAGACGGCGGCGCGGCGCCCGCGGTCGATACCGGCTTGCCGACCCTCGGCTTAGGCGTGGGCTTGGTTCGAGGCGCGGGTGGATCCGAAGGGCGCATTTGTATCTGCTGCCAGCCGCGGGAGTGATTCCACTCGACAATCCATCCCATGCTTTCTTTGATCCTGCGGGATTCTTCGACCTTTCTTCGAGGTATTCCGGAATACTTGCCCAGCGCAATCCTGTCATCCGGCTGGTATATGGGCTCGACATTGGATTGTGCGCTGATGCCGTCCGGCGCTTTGCTGATCGTCCAGCCGTCATCGTCATTCCAGCGCACCTCGTATCCATTTGCCTCCCAGGATGCTCGGGACCGCTCAACCGCTTCGCGGGTGCACCCTCTGTACTGACCGCGGGCCACCTTCCCTCGGTTCGTGTAGGTCGGGCCTTCCAGCCCCACCATGCGCTCGCGAGTGATGGATGGGTCTACCTGCTGCACCAGTTCAACCATCCTGTTGGCCGTTTCGGTGGAGTGCCAGTCACGCACGTCCTGAACGGAGTCGACGCTTCCAGGCGAGTCGCCCGCCGCCTGCCGCTGCGAATTCCACACGCTCTCATATGCCGCCTCCCACCGCCTCGTATCCCGCTGGATGTCAATCAGCTGCGTTGTTTCCTCGCTTCGGGTGGCGGCAGACCGGATGCCAGAACTGCCGAGGCCGCCCAGTCCGACTGCACGCGTCGTCGGCGCCGTGTCGACGGCCGTTTCAACAACCTGCACCCCGCGTACCGTGACAGCCGGAAACTCCGGCGAGACGCCGTACTTCACGCCTTCAGCGTCGGTCACCCGCCGCCGCCTCTTGGGGGGCAGCGGAGGCGGTGTGCTGGCTGCGTTGTCGACGGACCTTGGAGCCATGGGAGCTTGAATGCGCCCTATCGGACTCGCCAGGTCCTCAGCGGAATCAACCCGGTCAAAATACCTCAGAAGGTCGGTTTTGTCCGATTCGGAGAACAGCGAATAGATCTTGCCATCACGGTTGATTGGCGGCGTCAATTTGCCCACCTCTAAGCGGGCCTGCTCTACGTAATCGTTGAGGCGGCCAATGACCCTGCCATACGTGTCTGTCGTGGCGGCGCTGGCCATCTGCGCGTAGTTGGACCGGTCCAGGTAGCGGTACAGGGGAGCACGGGCGTCTTCCCGGTTTTGCAGAAACTTGACGGCAATATCCCAAGCGGAGTACTCTATGCTCTTTTCCCTGCGGTAAATCATCATGTCATCGGGGAAATCTTCAAGCGGCGCAAAATTGACTCTCTTCGCCTCGATATAGTCGGCGTCCGCCCGTATCAGCTCCAACACCCGGTTGGTGCGGTAAGGGGCAGGCTCCGCTACCGTAGTCTCCAGCACGCGCCTGTCGGCAACCTTCCTGACCTCTTCCATGTAATTTGCGCCACGGCGAATTATTTCGGCGTAGCCGGCGGCCGCCGCCCCGTCCCCATCTACAACCGCCTGCTTGTTCAGCCTGTAAATTGAGTCAAATACAATATCGACCTCCAGATTCCAGCGGCCAATATCCTCCCCCCTAAGCAGGCTCTCTCTGGTGTTCGAAGGATCCACCTGCTGCGCCATGCCAATCAACCGTCTTGACACTTCCCCGTCGTACCAGTTCCGTATGTCGTTCACAGTACCAATTTGCCGAAGCGTGGTGTCCTGCTCAAAGTCTCGGACATCATCCCGTATGCTGGTTCGAATTTTGTTGAAGCGCTTGTAATCGTCATAATTGGCGCCGCTTTCATGCTCGGCCAGTGATTCAAGACTTGCAGAGCGCTGTACCCCAGCATTCCCATTCGCGGATTCCAAAGCTTCGACAGATCTGGCCTCCTCTCCGTCCGCTTTCGCCACCACGTCACCTTCGGCCAGTTCCATGCTCGTGTCCAGTCCCCTTGTTTCATCCGGCGACTGGCGCAGCAGGTCCCCTGAGCCGGGACTGATAGGATCTCCCGATTCGAAGCTGGACTGCCAGCCCTTCGCGTAGCCAGCTTCATCCGCCACTTCAGATGCCTGGTTGCTCTCACCCGCCGTTCTGCTCGGTATGTTGTCCAGCACAGCGGAGGTCTCCGTGGCGCGGTCAATCGACCGTGACCCGCTGCTGGAGTCCTCGGCATGCAGGCCCCCTGAACCGCTTCGCCTGAAAAACTGCGCAATCTGAGCCAGCTTGTTGGAGAACCACGTCCGTATCTTCTGCATACGAGTGAGGGGAGTGGGGACTCCCGCCCTCCAGCCAGCGCCGGTGCTTGCGCCCTTGGGAGGCGCGGCATTAGACAGCATTTCAAGCCAGTTCTCGTTGTTGTAGGTGCTGCCAGAAGCAACGGTCGCAACGCTCAGAGTGCCGTCCTCCCCCTGTGTGACGGCGGTACGCTCTACTTCGATGTTCTTCGGAGGTCCGTCGCTCCATTCGGCTCCAACCCCATTCATTCGCGGAGTCGCCGTGCTGCCAGACGATGCGGACTCTGATGCCTGCCATGATGACTTCGCCAGGCCATCCTCCGAACCAGCCCTCACGCCTGACTGGGCTGTATCGGTTACTTCACCGATGGGCTGCATCTTGACGCTGCTCGCCGTACTCGCAGAATCCGCTTTCGACACAGCGGTGTTCATGCTTGCCTCCAGCGCTGCCAGCGTGTTTTGGGCTTTTGTAATCTGCCTGGCAAGAGCAGCCTTGACCGGCCCCTCCGCCGTCTTCTGGGAACGCTTGAGCGTGGCGATTTGATTCTTGAGGATGTTCCTTACCCGCCCAGCGGCGACGGCCTCCTCCGCTCTGATCACCGCTTTCTGGATGGGAGCCGACTTGACTTCCAGATCATCGACCGCGCGCATCACTGAAGGTGCTGAAACCTGCTCGACTGAACTCCCCGTAGGCAACAGATGGCGGCCGTCCGGCCCTCCCACCACGGGCGCAGACGTCGGTACGTCAGCCAACGGCTGGCCCGAATCAAGGGCCGGATTGACGACTCCAAACACTCCCTTGTCGGCCGGCACATTGGCCTGCCTAGATACTTTGCCTATGTCGGCACCAGTAGGAACAGTCTCCTGCGGGCGCTCAACCGCCTTGTAAAGCCGGTCAAGATGCGACGTCCACTCGATGTCGCCTTGGCCCTCGACCATATGTCGGCCATCGCCACCATCCAACACGCCATCCTGCCCGCGCATATCCTCGCTGGCCTTCCACCAGTTGCCGCTGGAAGAATCCGAACTGGACCCGACGGTCTCGTTCAGGCGGTTGACAGCAGCCTGCACCTTCTCGGCATTCCTCGCCTGGTCTTGCGCGCTCTTCGTGCTGGACGCGTTGCCGCCGGAAAGGACCTGCTGGTTAAATGCTTGATGCGTCGCCGCCGTTATCGCCGACTGCTGGTTGGCTTTCGACAGCTCGCTCATCTTGTTCAGGCGGCGGGCCGTTTTGGGATGGCGAAACGGCGGCCTCCGCCACTTGAACCACCGGCGGGGAGCACTAGACGACTGCCCGCCTCTGTTTAAGGCGAGTCGTCTGCCCGTAGGGGATCCACCTGGACCATGCATACCCGACATCTGCGAGGTTGGCACATTCTGGCCAATGGCGTCGCCGGGTCGCCAAATCGGGCCCACGTTGCCCGTTTCTTGAACATGGGCCAGCTCGTCATAGTTGTCGTACATCGACATGTCATCCGACATGTCGACCCACGTCCATCCGGATTCGTTTTGCCCCCACTCGACCCACCTGCCCTGATCTGCATAGTACTCTCTGGCCGCCCAGACATCTGCTTCGGACACTCCCTTGAACGGACCGTCATCCGCTACGGTTCCTCTGCTGTTGATTCGGGGAGTTTCAAACGTACCTATCCGGTGCCACTGGCCGTCCTGCCAATTCAGCAGCATTCCCTGCCGGTCATAATGCCTGAAGTCCCGTTCAACCTTTACCCTCGATTTTCCAAAGTAGGGCCCTGGGTCGGTGCATTTGTTCTTTTTATTGTAGCTTGGGTAATCAATGTGCTGTATCGGCCCAGTTGGAGCGGCATCCGCGGCGTTGATCGTGTCGGCAGCCGTGTCGGCAGCAGTCTCGACCACGACGTGAGGGACTTTTACGAAGGCGTTATCCGCCGCCTCGGGGCCAACATACGTAGTAGTCCACCTGCCGTCGACCCATGCAACCTGATAGCCGCTTTCCTGAAAGCCTTCTGCTCTCCACCCAACCACCTCCTCATTTAAGCCGTAAAGGCAGCCCGGGTCGACGACGAGGCCATTGTCGCCGTATCTCGGACCGCTCGGCCTGACGCCGTCGTCGGCGTATTTTTCAATCATCCAGTCAGGCCGGACATCCATCCGCCAGGCGGTATCCGCGTGCTCGTTTAGAAACTTTTGGGTCTGCCTCGGATCGTAGTTGGGGCTGCCGAAGGGCTCAAAAATGGGGGTGGGCCTGCCGCCGGAACGCGTACCGCTGGCGGGCGTGCTGGTGGTGGGGACCGTGCTGCCGCTGGTGCTTGTTGTGCTGCTGGTGGGGGCCGTGCTGGTGGTGGGTGAATTGCTAGAGACAATTGAGGACTCGGTGGATTCGGTGGCAGTATCAAGTATTTCGTCAACCCACTGGGTAGTCACGACGGTGCTGTCCGCCTCCGCAGCTTCGTCCACTCCTCCTATGCCCTGACTTGCCTGATTGACCTGATTCACGTTGGTTGCGGCGTCGTCAGCGCCAGCCCGAAAACCGGCCGGTATTGTATCGGACGCAGGCCGGGCGGCATCGCCAGCGGCATCCGCTGTGTTGGCCGTGTCGCCCAGAGTGTAAGGGATTTTTAGGAAGTCGTTGTCCGCCGCCTCAGCGCCAACATGCGTAGTGGTCCACCTGCCGTCGACCCACGCAACCTGATAGCCGCTTTCCGCAAATCCATCTGCTCTCCAACCAACAACTTCCTCGCTAAGGCCGTAAAGGCAGCCAGGATCGACGACCAGTCCCTTTTCGCTGTATCTCGGACCGTTCGGCCTGATGCCGTCGTCGGCATATTTTTGAATCATCCAATCAGGCCGATGATCTATCCGCCAGATGGAATCCGCGTTCTTGTTCACATGCTGGGCGGTTCTGTCCGGATTGTACCCAGGGCTACCGAAGTTCTCGAATCTAAAACGCTGCCACCACCCGCGGCGCTTGGGGGCATCATCGGCATTGGCAGCAGTTTTGGTCGCATCGACATCAGACACCTGCGCCACTTCATCCGTCTGCACCACTTCATCCGTGCTGGTAATGCCCTCTAGCAGACCGTCCGTATGCCGCGTGGCACCAGTCGACGTGTCGGCCAAGCGCGTACCGTCAGTTACTGCGTCGCCCGCGCCAGAGGCCGACTCTGTCGTCCTTACGACATCGGCAACCCCGTCTCCCTCCGCGGCGTCCGCCACGCCGGTGCCCGCCCTTACGCCGCCGTCTACGCCTTCAGCCGCATCTCCACCCTCTCCTCCAGCGGCAGCGGCCGGAGGCGGCGTCGGCGAGGAAGGTTCGCTCCCCTCGCCCTCTGGAGCGCCGGAGCCCGGCAGCTGGTTGCGCAGCCCCCTGACAACCTTGAGCATCGGCAGAAAGCCCGTCGCCGTCGTTGTATGCGTTACGGCGGCGTTCTGATAGCCGAACGAGCCGTTGTAGGTAGAGCTCACATACTCCCGCTCGAACGACATCCCGCTAATTTCCAGCAGCATGCCATCCGCGACGCCGGAGGCGATCTTTTCCTCCATGCCGAACAGTCCCGCCAGCCACAGGTCGCCCACCTGCGTCAGCCGCATGCCTGCGCCGCCTAGCAGGACGTCCGACATGCCACCGGCAAACAGCGAGCCGCCTGCCTCCGTCTCGGCGAACGCCCCGGTAATCATCATCATCTCTTCCTTGCCGGTGACGCTGTAACTGCCGGTGACTTCGAGCTCCTGCGCGCCAATCAGCCGGTTCAGCTTGTGGTCGTGCGTCTCGCTCAGGGAGCCGTAGCTGGACTCCTCGCTTCCATCGACGCTGTCGACCAAAGCGCCCATGCCAACTTCAATTCGGTCGCTATCGCCTTCACGCAGAAAATCGCCGCCGCATATCAAGTCCAGCGACTCGGAACGCGACTCCAGAGCGTAAACTTCACGGTCAGCTGTAATGCTCATCGCGTTCTCTTCCAATTATCTGGATGCAGAGCTTATTTGCTCAGTCCATACGGACGAATCCGCCGCCCCGGCCTGCCTTGCCGACTTGTGCCAGGCTCTCTCGGTACATATGGATTCACATGCGGCTCGGCCATATAGCGGTTGATCTCCGTCTGCGTGAGCCTGTGGTCCCACATGCCTCCGTGCTCGACGTTCGGAGTAAGATCGCGCCGGTTCTGGAACAGGAAGCGAATGTCCGTCTCCGCGTCGACAGGCATCCGGCCCTGCAGGTGCGAGCCAACAGGCTGGTCGACCACGGGCGCCATGAATCCTGTCGATATCGACATAGCGCGCTGGCGCGGGCTATACTGCGACTGGGGGCGCGGATTGAAAATCCGCGAAAGCATCGACCGCTCGCGTCCGGCAGCATTCGTGCCGGATCTTCCTCTGCGCGCCCTTAGCGTCACAGTTTCATCCAGCCCGTCTTCCGAGTGTAGGGTCGCCATCGAGCCAGTGTCGAGATAGACAACCGGCTGCCTTTCCTGGTTTGCCGCCCTTGCCATAGCCTCTCTCCACGCTTGTGTGGCATCTTCATCAGCGCTGTCACCGGCTGCCCGCGAAGATCCGGAGGGCACAACCGCAGCATCCAGCGCGTCATCGCCGGCGCTCTGGCTAGTGTCGAGAGCCTGCCGCTGCATCCGCCAAGATCCGTCTATCTCGTCGAATTCCGCCGCCAGCCTCTGGAGCGATTCGAGTTCCGTGGACGTCGATTCGTCCACATGCCTCAGCATTTCCGGAGTCAAGCCATCGGTTGCCTGCATATAGAGCACGGACTGGGACATAACTTCGAGGAGACGGTTTGCCCTGCCAAAGTCGTTTACCTGTACCGCCTTCTGGTGTTCCACCCTGAGGAAATCGAAGATGCGGTCCGAGTCCTCGGGACGGTAGAGCTTGTTGACGCCAACCCAGCCAACTCCATCCCGCCACTCGACCTCGCCGTGTACCTCCATTTGAATCCGGCGCATCTCGTTGGTCTCCCACAGCGAAACTCCATTGAGCCCCTGGCCGCCATTGGTCAGCCTGCCGCTGTCGTCGAAGACCGGTCCTGGGGCGCTGGGAGCTGGTTCAAGGCCGACCGCTTTCACCTCCAGAGCCGCAGTGTCTTCCGGGGTGAAAACCCGCCAGCCCATATTGTTGTCCCAGCCCCTGATGGTCAGCCCGTTCTCTTCGTGTATTCGGCGCAGATTGTCGATCCGCTCCTTGCTCCATCCCGCATACTTGCCCTGCGCGACAACGCCGTCTTCGTAAACCGGGCTGGCGAAAACATCGTTTTCCCCAGTGGCAATTCTCCAGCCCAGCTCGTCGTTCCAGCCCATGACTGTCAGCCCGTCCTCCTCGTACTTCTGGCGTACAGCATTGACCTCCTCTTCAGACCATCCCTTATATTCGCCCTGCGCAACCCGGCCGTCCTCTCCGTAAACCGGCCCATCGGTGAGCACCTCCGTCTTCATCAGGTCGGCGGAATCCTCCGAGACCGCAACGCCTTCCGACCTGTAGCTCCGCCATCCCAGACTGTCGTCCCAGCCCGTCACTGTCAGCCCCACGTTTTCGTGCTGCTGGCGCAGGAGGTCTATGTCTTCCCGCTTCCATCCCTGGAAATTGCCCTGCGCGACAAGGCCATCATCGCCGTAAACCGGGCCGCTGACAAGCGCATCCGTGTCTTCCGCCGTGTAGGCCCGCCAGCCAAAATTGTCGTCCCAGCCCTTTACAACCAGCCCCGCATCTTCGTACCCCGCGCGGGCGCGGTTCAAGTCCGCCTCGCTCCATCCCTTGTACGCACCCTGCGTGACAAGGCCGTCTTCGCCGTAAACCGGACCTTTGGCGAGCGCTCCCGCTTCCTCCACAGCTGCTGCGCCCCCTGCGGCCGCAGGGCTTTCCGGCGTGTAGGCCCGCCAGCCAATAATGTCGTCCCAGCCGATGATGGTCATCCCCGCTTCCTCGTAACCTTCGCGGGCGCGGTTCAGCTCCGTCTGGGACCATCCCTTGAAGTTACCCTGCGCGACCAGTCCGTCCTCGCCGTAAACCGGACCATCGGCGTACCCTCCCGCACTCTTGAGATCCTCAACTGACGACGCCTTCTCCGCCGTCACTGCATCTTCCGACCCGCTTGCGATCCAGCCTATATTGTCGTCCCAGCCAGTTACGGTCAGCCCCGCGTCCTCGTATCCTTCGCGCGCACGGTTCAAGTCCGCCTCGGTCCATCCCTTGTAGGTGCCCTGCGCGACAAGGCCGTCCTCGCCGTAAACCGGACCTTTGACAAGCGTCCCCGCGTCCTCCACAGCCGAGGCACTGTCCGACGTGCTGGCCACCACCCAGCCCATGTCGTCGTCCCAGCCAGTCACGTGCAATCCCGCATCTTCGTAACCTTCGCGCGCGCGGTTTAAATCCGTCTCGCTCCATCCCTTGTAAGTGCCCCGCGCAACCAGGCCGTCCTCTCCATAAACCGGGCCGTTTATAACCCGCGTGGCGTCAGCGGCAGTGTCGCCCGCATTTGCGCTGTCCGCCCCCGTCTTGGCGGGAACCCAGCCATACTTGCTGTCCCACTGGACGGGAACTCCGGTCATCTCATAGCCGGTCCGTGCGTCATACACGTCCTGCTTGGTCCATCCGTCCATGTTGCTGCCTACGCATATGCCGTTGTCGTCAAAGAACGGCGCCGTGACGCCGTCACCATTCGGCGGCAGTTCATCCGCGACCTTAACCCAATCTCCGTTTTTCCATTCCATCGGGCCATGCGCCGCCTGTTCGTTGGCCAGCCACTCGTCCATTTCAGCGCGGGTCCAGCCTTCAAACCTCTGGCTCGAACTGCCGAGAATACGGCCGGACTCCTCGCCATACACGGGTCCGTCGGCGGCCACCTTGGCGCCAGGCGCAGCCGCGTCTCCAGCCGCGTCTCCGGCGGAGTCCACCACCTTTGGAACTTCGTCCGTGACGTCGGCAAACACCCAGCCATGGTACGCGTCCCACTCGGCCTGCTCGCCAGTGCTCTCGATGACTCTCTTGATCGCCCCGATTTCCTCCCGGCTCCAGCCGTCCAGCTTGGTTCCCACAAGCTTGCCTTGGCCGTCGAAGATGGGACCGTCGGGCGACTCGACCACCTTCCATCCCGCCGCTGTATCCCACATGGCCTGGTTGCCGCCCGCCTCGATGCCCTCACGCACGTCATCGACGAACCGTCGGCTTCTTCCCTCAAGCGGAGTTCCAATTAGCCTTCCATCCGTGCCGTAGGTTGGTTTCGCTTCCGAAACGGCTTCCCCGGCCTGCGTTCCCGCCTTTGCCGTGCCCTCTATGTAATATCCGAATCTCGGATCGTACTGTACAGGACCGGCTCCGCTGTTAACCTGCGCTTGGTAAAGGTCCTCGACGACGTTGCGGGACAGACCGTCAAACACTCCGCCCACAGCCTTGTCATCAACAAACTCCGGACCGGGCATCGCTCCTCCAGCGGCATCCTCCGCCCTCGCCGCGTCGTGTCCGGCATCCGCCTGGGCCAGATCCTCTCCGCCATCCGACTTGGCCAGATTGACCACGTCTTCAAAGTGCTGAATCAGGCTCTCGCCCCAGCTGCTGTAAACGTAGCTTGACGTGTCGGCGGTGAAGGTCGGGGGAGGAGCCCCGATAACATCTGGCCTGATCTGGCCAGACGGCTTTGTCGAGCTGGGAGGCAGTGGAGGAGGCTTGTCCGCTCCCGACTGCGACTTGCGAAGTTCCTCAAGCTCCTCGGGGGAGTATCCAATATAGTCGCTGGGATCAAAGCTGGAGTCCCCGCGCGTCGCGGCGTAGGTCTGGCTGGCGTCGTCAAACTGCACATCGCTGCCCGTTGCGACCAGCGACCTGCGGAGAGCGTCGATTTCCCGTTCGGTGTAGCCAATGTAATCGCCTTTGGCCACCCGGTTGTTCGGACCAAGCGTGGGGCTGCCGATGGGGCCGGTGCTTCCGGTTTTTCTGCCTCCAACAACCCGCCAGTTGCCAGCCGCCTGGTCCCATTCAACCTGTCGGTAACTGCTGGTGAACGCCGCTTTGGCCGCCTCAACCTCAGCCGGTGTGGCTCCCTTCATCTCGCCGTGCGGAATTACGCCGCTCACATACTGGGGTCCAGTCTGGCTGGACTGCCTGCCTCCCACAACCCGCCAGTTGCCAGCCGCCTGATCCCATTCGACCTGTCGGTAACTGCTGGTGAATGCCGCTTTGGCCGCCTCAACCTCAGCCGGTGTGGCTCCCTTCATCTCGCCGTGCGGAATTACGCCATTCACATACAGTGGTTCAGCGCTGGTCGGCGGCGTGGCTGCGCCGCCACTGGCGCTGTCTACAACCTTCCAGTTGCCGGCGGCCTGATCCCACTCCACCTGGCGGCCTCTGGACGTCATGGCCACGCGGGCTGCTTCCACCTGCTCAGGGGTGGCCCCCTGCATGCCGCCGCTCGGTATCACGCCGTTCACATACTGCGGACCGGCGCTGGCCGACGGCGCAGCGCCGCCGCTGGCGCTGTTCACTACCTTCCAGTTGCCAGCGGCCTGGTCCCACTCGACTTGACGGCCTCTGGAAACAAACGCCATGCGGGCGGCCTCCACCTGCTCCGGAGTTGCCCCTTCCAAGGCGCCGTGAGGTATCTTGCCATTCACAAATTCGGGAGCTATGCCGCTTGGCGGCACGGCAGCTCCGACTGCCCCGGGAGGCGCAACATCAGGTGCACTCCTTCCAACAATTCTCCAGCCAGCCGCCTGGTTCCACTCGACGATGAAACCCTGCGCTTCCAGCGACGTGCGAATTTCATCCACCTCCACTGACGATTTGCCCCTGAGTGCGCCACTGGCCACGCCGCCATCCCGGCCGTACACCGGACGCCCAGTCTCCGGGAAAACCTGCGGGTGTTCACGAACGGGTACATCCGGCGCCAGAGCGTCGCCAACAACCTGCCAGCCCTTCTCCTGATCCCATTGAACCCGCTTGCCCTTGGCCTCAATAGCCGTGCGGGCGGCCTCCACCTCTTCAGGAGTAGCTCCATCCATCGCGCCACCAGCTATCCGGCCATTGTCTCCGTAAACAGGGGGGACTTCTACTATATCGCCCGGCAATGGCATTTCTGGCCGCGGCCCCTGGCGCGGCGGAGGCGTGATAGCGCCCGTAGTCCCCGGCGGCGGGGTAAGGTCAACGCCCGCCGGCGGGGGAGCTGTATCAACAATGACCCAATAGTCGCCATCAATCTCATCGGAGACCGCCCAGCGACCATACACCGGGTCCCAAACGGGCGGGACGCCCCTTCTTTCGTACCTCCTCCGAACCTGCCCGACTTCAAACTCGGTGGCTCCATTCATTTCGCCGTAGCGAATCATGCCGCCGTCAAAATCTGGCTCGGTACCAATCTTAATGTACCTTCTATAAACCTGTTCCCTGGCTCTAGGCCTGGGTTTCGCCGCATCCGCGGCTGCGGGCGGTGGCGTGCTGGCAGCGCCGCCGCTTTCGTAAGGCTGAAACCCTGTCTCCTGATTCCACTGAACCCTATGGCCCTGTGCCTCAAGAGCCGCGCGGGTATCCGCGACGTCTTCCGCGGATGCGCCCTTCATTGCTCCGCTCGCGACCAGGCCGTCCGTTCCGTACACGGGCGTGTCGCCATTTGTAGCGCTGCCCCCGAGAATTCTCCAGCCGGTGTCGTCATTCCACTCGACGTCGTAACCCTGCGCCCTGTAGCCATCGTACATCTGATCGATCAGTTCCTGCGGGGTGCCCTGCAGCTTGCCTCTCGCAACCGTGCCATCCGGCGCGTAAACCGGCTTCGCTATTCCCGCGTCCGCCCCGCTGGTCTCAATTCTGCCAATCTGCACCCAGCCCTCAGTGTCGTCCCATCGCACCTGCACGCCAGCTGCCTCCCAGGACGCCCGGGACTGATCTACCAACTCTTTGGGCTGGCCCGCATACTTGCCGCTGGCAACCGCGCCGTCGGTATAGCGCGGACCGTCGGTTCCCACCATGACGTCGCGGGTTAGGGACGGATCCACCTCCTGCGCCATGTCCACCATTCGTCTGGCGGTTTCCGCTGAGTGCCGGTTGCGTACTTCCTGAATGGCATCGATGTTTTCTGGATTCGCATCCGCAGCGCGGCGCTGCGCGTCCCAAACAGCCTCGTATGCCGACTTCCAGCGGCCCATGTCCCGCGTTATGTCGGGCGCCCTCGAACTGTCTTCCGACGCCGAGAGTATGCCCGGTCCGCCGATACCGCCCAGTCCAGTCGGCGTCCCCGACACCGCATCGCCAGCCGCCTCCGTCGTCTTAAGCGCGCCTTGCACCGTAACCGTTGGAAACTCCGGCGAGATGCCGTGCATCACGCTTTCCTGGTCGGTTACCGGCCTTACCACCTCCACATTGGCAGCTTCCGTGGAGGCTTCTATCGCTGCGGGCGGAGGGGCAAGCTCGTCAATCCTGTTCACTTCGATGAGCTGGTCAGTTGCCTCAATGTCGTCATGCTTGGACATGAGGTCAGTAAGCTCCTCGAAACTGAATTTCGACATCACCGCCGTATTCTCCGCCGTCGGCGCAGGCCTGCCCGTAAGCCGCAAGCTCGTGGCGTCTACCAATTGATCAATCTTCGATTGGGCCCGGCTATAGAGATCGTCAACGCTCGTGCCGATGTTCAGGCGCTTGAGCTCTTCCGGGGCACTGAGGTGAATCCCGGAGATATCCAGACTGTCGGCAAGGCGGGCCAAAACGCTGCGGGCGTCATCCCCCGCTTCCAGCGACATTTCTGCCCGATGCAAAAGCTTCCAGTAATCCAGATGGAAGCGAAGCAGCATATCCTTGTGCCAATCGCCCAGCGGCTCGCCGCGGCGCGCCTCCTCCGCCGAAATCATGGACTGTGGCAGCTTGTGCGTCTGTTCGATCTTCTTGTAGATCTGATATTCAGGATCCTTGCGAAGGGCCTTCAGCGTCTCTCTCGTATTGTATTTTGCAACCATCGAGATATCGACGTCCTCCGCCCGCTTTGCAACCATCGTATCTTCAATCGCCTTAAGGTAGTCCGATATGAGCCGCATGCCCTCCACATACTTGGCCGCCCTTTCATATTTATTCGCCTGCAGCGCTTTCCAGTGGTTTTCGTGCATGGAGGTCCTCATGTTTTCAAGCCCGTGCGTCTGAAAATTCTGGTTTGCCGCTTTGCCCCAGCTCTCCGTGTTGACGTTCGGGTTTATGTTTGCCTTGTACCACTCCGTCATCCTGTTATGGGCGCTGTCCAGTCCGGTTTGGCGGATGTCCATCAGCGTGCCCAGCTTCAGCCTGTTTCCTTCTGTGGCCTGCATCGTGATTTTATTGATTGTACGCCAGTGGTTGCGGGCGGCATACTCGTACGTGGCCATCATCTGGTCCAATTCCGCCTTGGCTGCGGGAATGACCGCCGGCGGCGGCAATGCGGCGGCCGTAGTTGGTCTATACGCATCCGTCGCGGCTTCCGTACTCGATGCGGTCCTGATCGAGATGTCACCCTGGGCCAGCTCCAGATTGTTGTCCAGGCCATTGACCCTGGAAGAGTCCGACAGCGCGTCGATGGACCCCGGATTGCCGGGTTCGGCCGCCTCGAGACTTGTCTGCCAGCCCCGCGCCTCAACCTGGTCTCCGGTCTTGCCAAAGCCGCCAATGTCCTCCACCCGGTTTCCAATTTTTCCAGGCGTATTGTCCAGTACCGCCGCCGTCTCCACGTCGCTTGTGGCTTGCACGTAATGGGGATCTTCGAACATCGGATGTACAAAGTCTGCCGAGGAATCCCCGCTGCTGGCATCCTCGGCGCCCGAGCCGCCTCGCCTAAGCCACTGGCGAATCTGCGCTGCCTTTTGGGAAAACCACGTACGAAGTTTCTGCAGGCGGCTGGGCCTCTGGGTCCCTGCCTTCCAGCCGCCGCCAACCTTCGCACCCGGGGGCGGCGCGGCGTTGGACAGCTGATCGAACCAGTCGCCTTTGTCGTAACCGCTGCCCGAGGTGACAGTCTCCACGCGCATCGTGCCGTCCCCCCCCTGCACGACCTGAGTGCGCTCCACTTCGATGTTCTGCGGCGCAGCGCCGCCGCTGCTCCACTGCGTGCCCATATCGCTTTTCTGCGGGCTTGCCTTGCCTCCGGACGCTGCGGACTCCGATGCCTGCCATGTGGACCTCGCCGCGCCGTCCTGCGAGCCCGTCTTTGCGCCGGACTTGGCGGTGTCGGTAAGGTCGCCGATGGCCTGCGGCTTGGACTTGGCCACCGTATCGGCCGGACTCGTCCTCAAGATGGCGGGGATGCTGTTTTCAATCGACGCCAGCGTGTTCTCGACCTGCTTAATATGCCTGGCGATGCCGGCCCTTTGCGAGCTATTCTTCGCCGTCTCTTGGAGCCTTCTGAGACGGTCGAGCTCCTTCTTGAGGTTGGCATTAATCTGCCGCAGCATAGGATTGGCATTCATATCCATCATAATGCTTCGATAGGCCCTCGACTTGGATTCCAGAGCGTCAACCGCGCGCACAACGGGCACGGGCGCGGCTGCCTGATCGCCCAGATTCGCCGATTTCGGCAGCAATTCCGCGCCGTCCCCTCCCCCAACCCGCCTCGTTGGCAAGTTGGCGATCGGCTGGCCGGCCTCCACGCCGGGATTCACCACTCCAAATACCTGCCTGTCCACCGGCACTTCGGCCTGCCTGGCAATATTACCCGCGTTGACGACGCCCTGTCCTGTGGATGACTTGTCCGCCGCCTTGTAAACATTGTCAAGTTTGTTGGTCCAGTCGGCGCGGCTTGCCGCAACCGGCTCGCCGCCGCCCAGTCCCGATATGCCGCTTTCCTCTCCAATCGCCCTGCCGATATGGTCTTCGCTGGCCGTCCACCAGTTGCCCTCCGGAGTGGAATTGCTGACCGTTTTGTCGAGACGTCGCATGGCCTCTTCAACTCTTTCGTTGTTTCTCGCAAACTTTTCCGCATCCACCGTGGTGTGTGGACGCTCCTGCAGCACCCGGGCGTTGTAGGCTTCCTGCGCCAGCCGAGCCTGGTCACTGGACTGCGACATTTCTGTCAGTTTTCTCAGGCGCGTGGCCGTCTGCGGATCCCTCATGGGAGGAGGGTTGGCATTGGATATGGCGCTGACCGCCGGCGTGGCAGCGTTTTCGACGTCGGCAACAGACAGCACGGGTCTGGGCGAAGTCGGCACAGGAGGCGGCACGTCGGTCCAAGTCCCGTTCTCCCATTGGACGACTCTTCCCTGGCTCTCGTATCTCATTCTGAGCGCTTCGACATGATCCTGATGTGCGCGCAGGAACGGCCCCTGGTCCTGGCAGTAGCCTTTGGAGTTATACGTCGGGCCTGGCGTCGGAGACCACTCCGGAGGGAGCGCATCCGCGTTCCTCATGGTTGCAATCCAGTCGTCAACTGCCTCCCGGCTTCGCCATGCGCCCTGTACCCAGACAGGATCCTCTCCTCTTCTCACCATATTCTTATAGGCTTCAAAAACGCTGTCGGCGTCCCTTCCCTGGTACCGTCCTGCATCGGTGCACTTTCCCTCCGAGTCAAATCTTGGGCCCGAGATAATCGGCTCATACTTATGGTTGCGCGCGGCCGGCCCATCGGGACTGTCTTTCGGGGGTACGCCAAGCACCTGGTCCGCCCACTTGCCATCCGCCGCCTGATCGGCGTGCTGTACGTTCCCCGCCTGGCCAGCGGCTCCCGCCTGGTCGACTTGCTGTACGCCGTCAACGCGCGCGGCGTCTCCTACGCCCTCGAGGTGCCGGACGTCCTCCACGCCGGCTACCTTGTGCAGATCGGCTACCTTCTGCGCTCCATGCACGGTCGAGGGCGACACCACGTTGGCCAAGTCCACGGCAGGCTGGGCCGCATTCGTGGCGGCATTGGCCGTGCTGGTGCCGCTGAGCAGGCCTGGACTCGCCGCGTTCGTCGCGCCGCCGGTCGCTTGGGCGGTACCGCCAGCGCCACCAGTAGCGCCGCCCGTAGCGCCGCCAGTTGCACCCCCAACATTCCCTGCGCCATCTCCCGCATTCGTGGCCGCTCTGGTGGCGCCCTGAGTCGCGTTGTCGCTGCCGGCGGCGGCCGCGTTGGCGGTGCCCGAATTGACGACGCCGTCCGCGCCGCCGGTGGCCGCGTCCGTTCCCTCTCCAGCCGCCGCGGGAGGCGGCGTCGCCGGAGACGGCTCTCCCCCCTCGCCTTCCGCAGAGCCACTGGAACCGGGAAGCTGGTTGCGCAGGCCCCGGACCACCTTCAGCATCGGAAAGAACGTCGTTGCCGCCGTGGTGTGCGTTACGGCTGCGTTCTGGTAGCCGAACGTGCCGTTGTAGTTGGAGCTCAGATACTCCCGCTCGAACTTCAGACCGCATACTTCAAGCAGCATGGCGTCCGCAATGCCCGTGGCGATCTTCTCCTCCATACCCATCAGTCCCGCAAGCCACAGGTCGCCCACAAGCGTCAGCCGCATGCCGGATATGCCGATCAGGTCGTCGCTCATACCCGCACAGGTCACCATGCCGCCGGCTTGGGTCTCCGCCATCGCCCCGGTGGCCATCAGCGTGTCTTCCTTGCCGTCAATAGAGAAATTGCCCTGAATCTCGGTTTCGACAGCTCCGATCATGCGGTTCAGCTTGTGGTCGTGCGTTTCGGTCAGGGAACCGTAGGTGGCCACTTCTTCGCCGTCGACGTTGTCGACAAGGCTGCCCATGCCGACATCGATGAGGTCGCTGTCTCCTTCGCGGAAGAAGTCGCCGTAACTGACGATCTCCAGCGACTCGGAACGCGACTCCAGCGCGTACACTTCGCGGTCAGCTGTTATGCTCATGGTCTTGCTCCCTCGGCATGCGGGCAACGCTGTCTCCTGTAGCCCCGCCCGTTAGCGCCTGCTGGTTTCTGTCTGTGGTTGACGCCACCGCTGGCGTCCTGATACCCCGCTACGGCTGTCCCTTGCCGCCTCCAGTCTGTGGAGGATAGCGCGGCTGGCAGTCTGATGCTGCGCCTTGTCATACCCGGACTCCGAGCAGGTGCCGGTGCCTTGTCCGGTACCCCCGCCGCCTCCTTGGCTTTGGATTCACGTGCGGCTCGTCCATGTAGTGCTGAATTTCCATGTTTGAGAGCCTGTAGTCCCACATGCCTCCATGCTCGGGGTTTGGAACGAGATCGTGCGGGTCCTGGAACAGAAAGCGAAGATCCTGCGCCGGGTCGACGGGATTATTCAGCTTTGATCTTCTGAGGATCATCCGCAGGGTTGGAGAGGTCGGGTCAAAACGCTGCGCTATGCTGCGCTGATGGGGGTAAAACTGCGCTGCGCCGTACGGATCGACAACCCGGTCCAGCACTGATCGCCCTGTGCTATCGGCTGCGAAAACGGTGGCCACCGAACCCGTGTCGAGATAGACGACCGGATGCGTGTCCTGGTTGACCGCGCTCTTAAGCGCGTTTCTCCAGGCATCCAGATGCGAGTCGTCAGCTGGCCTTCTGGAAGCGGATGTCGGCCGGAAAGATGGCCTCAGCCTGGTGTTCTCCCATGGAGACGTCGTTTCGGCAGTCTTAAAGGCCGGCATGACCAGAAAGTCGTCAAAACCTATGGAAAACAGGTCGTCGGGAATCTCTGGATGCGCAACGACAGCTCCGCCGTCGATCGCGTCAAATGTCTCCGCAAGGCTTCTCCGCTCCGCTTCGTCGAACGCCGTAAACATTCTTCCATCATTGAAGACCGGCGGCAGCGGCTGGCCTTCGTCCGCCAAATCCTGCAGTACGCTGTCAAACGCCTTGGAAACCTGCACATAGGCGTCGCGCTCTACCGAATCGACCAAGCCGCAATTGTATCCGTCCACCCGCCGCATCAGATCGGCCCTTGGATCATACCCTGACTGCAGAGTGCCAACTACGCCGTTCCACGCATCCACCCGGTGCTGGATCACGTCTGGAAGATCGGGGGTGTTGCGGTACCCCATGGCAATCCGATAGTCCGGATTCCTGCTAACCCCCTCCAGCGCGTCGACGGTGCTGTAAGGCGCATCCAGCGGTACGGAGGTATCGGCAAGCAGCCTCTTGAGCGTATTGTCGGTTTCCACCAGATAGCCAGTGGAGCGCCGCAGTATCTCGCCAAGTTTGCTGGCCTTGTCCGCATCGCCCGACTGCATCGCCGCCCGCTGCTGCGTCACAAGGAACTGCCGCATCTCCTGCAGCTGGTCCGCAGGCTTGCTGGCGCCTCCAGCCATGACCTCGCGGGTGAAGGAAGGATCAACCTCCGCAGCCATCTTTGCAACGCGCTCCGAAGCAACCTTGTAGAAAAATTTGCGCACTGTCGCCACAGTGGGGGCATCCCTAAGCTGCTCGCTCTTGGTCGCCGGGTCGTCCATGATCTGCAGGTTTCTCCATGCAGCCGCCCAGCCGCGGTTTTCCGCCGCCATGTCGGCAACCCTCGGCGTTGGAGGGAATGGCAGCGGGTCCAGACCGAAATACAAGTCGACTGTGGCGGAGTCCGTGAAGAATGCAGACTCGTCAAACACCTGTCCCGTCTCCTCAGCGACATGGCGCAGCCATGTGTCCTCCATCACCTTGTACTGGTCCGCAACGGCGTCGATATGGGGAAACGCGTCGATGGAGTCGAACGCGTTGAGAAGCTCCGTTTTGTCGCTTACCTTGAATACCGAGAAGATTTCGACGTTTACGGGAGCTGGGGGCGGACTGCCAGTCGCCTGAAGTACCGATGAATGGGTGAGGGTTGCGATTTTGTCACGCGCAAACTCCATTCCCTTCTGGATGTACGGCGGCGTATTTGAATAAAACCGCTGGCAGTTTCTGCGCAGCGCCGCCCGCGGATCCTCCCCCCTGCGAATGGCAAGCTCAATCTCGTCCTTGCCAAGCACAAATCCATTCATTTCCCGCTGCATCTCCCCCCATCTTTGCTCGGGAATTGCATTGATGTCGCCGCCCGCATTTGCAAAATCGTCCGGGAAAAGCCTGGGATCGATACGCCCTGTGTTCATGAATTCGTCTATTGCCTGAAAGTCCGGATCATTGCGCATTGCCTTCGTCACGATATCCAGATCGTAGCCGGGATGCGGAATGTCGTCCATCTCCAGCATCTTGCGGCCAAGGACCTTTTCCACCTCCTCCAGATACTTGACCATTGTGCTGATTCCCTCCGCGTACTTGTTGGCGGTAACCGCGTCTCCCGCCTTTACCGCCTCCGCGTACTGCACCCTGAAGTAGTCCCTGATATCTATGATTGAATGTCCCTCCTTCATGCTTTCGCCCTCGAAAAACTCTCTCGGCGGCCTGACGTTCATGGACGCGGGCGAGGCGCTCGGGTCGATGTACGTTCTGGTGAAGTTCATCATTCGATCATATATTGTGTCATACGACCACCTCCAGACATCGAAGGATGTCCCCGCCTTCCACTTGGAATCGCGTTGGCTTTCCGCTCGGAAAACTCCGAAAATTCGTTCCGTGGAGCGGAAAAACTCGTCAAAGTCGGAATTGGCGTCCCTTATGCCCTGAGGCATGTTTTCTGACTTTAAATATCCATGCGCTTCTGCGTCTGCCGCATTCAATGCCCCGTCTCTTGGAGTCCCGGGTACATGCCAATTGTCCGATTTGAACATCGTCGTCTCGACATGGTCGAACTCCCCCCTAAGCGTTGCCATGTCGGCGTCGCTGAACTCCGAGAAAATCGTGGTATACGCCGGCGGCGGCACGTCGCCGGACGACTGGCCGCTCTCCGCCCGCTGTATCTGGTACGCGGCCTGGACAACCTTGTCATAATAGTCCTGCGCCTCGGTATAGGCTTCCTTCATGTACCTCTGGGAATTTCCGATACCCGCGGATGAAGCATGGCGGCGCATGACGCTTCGCACGTCCTCGCCCCTATGAAGCGCAAGCTCGCCTTCTCTGTACGCTTTCGCATAAGCCTCAGTCTCCATGGTGATTTCCTGCATCTCCATGTTCGTAAACACGCTGCTTGTCACTTTTGGGTCGTCCGGATTATGTCCCTTTGCAGTCAGCTTGCGCCTGTAAATCGGCGATCCCTCTATGTCAGCGCCCGAGTCCAGAAACTTGCTGTAATAATGGTGCTGCCCAGGCATATCCTCCAAAAAGAACAGCGTGATGCTGGTATCGTACGGAGCCCTGTCTATGACGGCGGTGTCCAGATGCTTCTGCCTGAGCATTTCCTCCGCTACGGCTGCTTGCTCTGACATCATCCGTATGCCTTCGGCGGCCGCGTTTGCCTTGTTGACGTCATTCACGTTCGCCGCCTGAGCATGCTGCGCCTTGAGATAGCTCATAATTTCCGTCACGGGATGCCTGTCGCTGGGCGTTGCCGCATTGTAGTAGTCTGGGCCCTTAATGCCCATTATTTCATCCGTGACGCCCGGATCGATGTGCGTCCTGATGAAATTCGTGGCCCTTTTCTGCATTTCGCCAAGTGATTTGCTGCGCACGTCCATCACAGTGCCAAGAGCGCGTCTTGACTGGTCAACCACGGCGCTGCTCTGCCTGTCATGGATGTTCGCTATCCTTGCGTCAAACTCCGATGCGAACCTTTGCGGGTCCCTCACGCCGGGAGGAAGCGTTGTCTGCAGCGGCCCTGCCGCGTCTTCCGCCCAGGCCAAGTCCTCCAAACTTTCCATTTTGCTGATTTCAAACGCTTCATCCGGTGCGCCCCTCGAAACGCTTAACCTGGACATTCGCTGCGGGATATCCGGCTCCGGCGGCGGTTCCGGCGTCCGCACCTCCACCGTCGGAAAGTCCGGCGACACCCCATGCGCGACCGCCTCGCTGTCCGTCACTGGCTTTAGCGCGCTGGTAGCCGTTTCCGAGTCCGCTCCGCGCGTCGCGTGACTCGAATAGAAACCGCCAATAATGCCGCTGGCCCAGTCGTCACCCGCCAGGGTATCAATCACCCGCGCTCCCTCGACCATATCGAACTCCGCCAGCAGCATGGTCCGATGCGGCTGGTCGAAAACTGAAAACGGCCTGGTATTCACGATCGGCGGAGGAGGGTCGCCCGTCTGCTTCATGTGCACAAATTCCACAAGTTCATCGATAAGGTCCCGCACATAAATGTACGCGTTCTGCGACGCCGCGTCATCTCCGGCGACGGCCCCGGTGTGGAAGCTGTTCACAAGCCGGTGCATCATGCCCCGTGCATCGCCGCCATCCACCAAGGCGTCCTCCGCCACTTTCATTGGCATGCTCATGTTCGCAAAAACGGCGCACGCGTCCCTGATTTCATCCGGAGTCATGTCTCTGCCAAGCTTGGCAACCGTATCGTTCCACACTTGCGGAGGCAGCTCGCCCGTTTCGCTCCAATACTTCCAATTCTGGTAGTCCGAGTCTTTCCTGAACTCCTTTAGCACCTCAAGATGGTCGTAATTCGCCACATCCGAGAAATTCGTTTCAACCCGCAGCTGCCTCAACGTATCCGCCAATGAGTCCATGTACCCCGACATGGCCCGAATGCCTTCCGCCGCAGCCTGGGCTTTCTGGGTGTCCCCGGCGAGCGTGGCCAGCCTGTACTGCTCCTCAAGGTACTCCTTAATTTGGTTCGTGGGATGGCGGTGGACATTGCCAACCCCCTTGTAATAATCGTCACCCTGTATCCCCATCTTTGCATCCGTAATATCCGGGTCAATGGTCCTGCGGATATAGTCCGTCGCTCTGCGCTGAATCTCGTCCAGCCCCCAATTTCTAGCCTCGAACACCGTCTCCATAGAGCGCGCGCCGGCGTCGAAATGCGAGTCGCGCCAAATATTCAGGGTATCGTTGAACTGTCTGTACCAGTTCTTGCCATACGACGTGGGGTCGGTCTTCCTTCCCGCCTGCGCCGCAGAGGTGCCCGCCTGGCCCGCTCCCACGAGGTCTTCGCCGACCTTGCCCACGCCAGCGGCGTCGTCCCCCGCCCTGAACGTCACGTTGAAGGTGGCGCTGGTCTGCTGAAGCTCCAGATCGTTGTCGAGTCCCTTCAGTGTGCCACCTGGAGGATTCATGGCGTCTCCATGGCCCGGATTGACCGAACCCGTTCCCTCAAGCGCCGACTGAAACTGCCGCGCGTCATCGCCGCTCAGAAACGACGGCGGCGGCGGCGCGTCTGCCCCCGTTAGCCCCAGCCGCCGCGCCGCCTTGCCCGGCAGGTTGGACATGAGAGCATCTGCACCTTGCGGATCCGCCGTGGCGCCGTCACCTAGCTTTCCAATTCCAGTAAAGGAATCCTCGCCGACCTGCCCCGCTGTCAGGGCGCCCTGACGGCCCCGTGCTAGCCACTGGCGAAGCTGCGCAGCCTTGGTGGAGAACCACGTGCGGAGCTTCTGCAGGCGGCTGGGCCTCTGGGTCCCCGCCTTCCAGCCGCCGCCAATCCGCGCGCCCGGTGGCGGCGCCGCGTTGGAAAGCTCCTCTAGCCAGTCGCTGTTGTCAAAGCGGCCTCCCGAGGTGACGCTCTCTATTCGCAGTGTGCCATCCCCAACCTCCACCACCTGAGTTTGCTCCACATCGATGTTCTTCAGCGCAGCACTGCCACTGCTCCACTGCGCCCCCATATCAGTCTGCTGCGGGACTGACTTGCCTCCAGACACTGCGGACTCCGAAACCTGCCAAGTACCTTTCGCCGCGTCTTCCTGCGTACCGGTCCTGAGGCTTGACCTCGCGGCGTCGGTAATGTCGTCGATGACCTGCGGCTTGACCGGGGGCAGCGATTCAATCGGTTTCGCTTTCACTATGTCTGGAACGCAGCTGTCAATCGACGCCAGCGTGTTCTCGGCCATCTTAATGTCCCTGGCGAGGGCTATCTTGTCTATTTCTTTCGCCTTCTCTTGGAGCCTTTTGAGACGGGCAATTTCCTTCCTGAGGTTGTCACTGATCTGCCGCAGCATAGGATTGGCATTCATATTCGACGCAATTTTCTTGTGAGCCGTCGAACTGGATTCCAGGGCGTCGCTCGCCCGCATCACCGACACCGCCCCAACCTGCTCGGTTGCCTGCGACGCCTTGGGCAGCAGGTGGCCGGCGTCACCACCGCCGAGCGCATTCTCCACATGCCGCAGGTTCATCGCGTGCCCGCTTCCCTGATACGCCGGGTTGCGCACCCCGAACACCGCCCTCTGCGTGGGGTCGGTGGCCCGCAGCATCGCCGTTTGCAAACCCTCGGCCGCCTGTGGGGACGTGTCCGACAATCCGTCCACCGCGTCGTCCATGCGAGCTATCCATGCGAGGTCGTCATCGGCATCCATCTCGGCGATCTTCTTGTCCGCCGCCCTCAATGTATCCTGTACCTCGTCCCACCACTGGTTGCCGGCGTCCGAGCGGGCGGCCGCGTCCGCCGCCTGCTGCAGCCTGTCCAGCGCCGCCTTCACCTCCGGCGAGTGTTCGGCTGTTTCCTCAGCCGGCTTTCTGAACATGCGGGCTACGAACGCCTGCCGCGACTCCGCCGTCATCTCCGCAGCCGACGACCCCTTGTCGCCATGCTTTATGGTGCCCAGCAGGCCGTCGGTACTGTCTTCTGCAAGCCCCACAAGCTGTCGCATCCGCGCATATGTACTTGGATCGCGGCCGCCAAATTCCTTGAAGCCCGTACTCTGCAGCGCACCGGGATTCACTGCTGTGTCGCCAGCTGATGCCCCCCTCTCGATCAGTCTCCAGTCGCCGTTGATGTACTGCTGGTTGCGAATGGTTGGAGGCGGCGCACCGGACTCGATAACCGGACGCCAGCAGCCGTTCCTCCACTCGGTGATCACCCCCTGGCTTTCCATCCAGTGCCTGTAGCTCAGGGACTGCTTGTACAGTCCCTCCCTTCCCGGAGCTGGCGGCGTTTCGCCCGCGTACCGGCCAAGGTTCGCCACCTCGTCCGCGGTGAAGTCAGGCCGCGGCGGCAGCGGAGGGGGGACGTCAAGATCGTCAACCGGCGGCTTCGTACCACCTACCGGCTTCTGGACCGTCGCGTAGATGGCGTTGGGATCCGCCTCCGGTAGCGGACGGACTGGCGCATCGGGCTGCGGGGCCGGCTGGTTGGGCGCGAGCTCCTCGCCGGGGATCTGGGCGTAGCCGTCGCCCGCGTCTTCCGGCACCGACGGTCTCTGTTGAGCCGGAATCGTATCGTAGACCGGATCACTGCCATATCCCTTCGTCGGACCGTCAACCTGCCCCTGTCCCCTATGGGCCGGTATCGTGTCGTAGTTGGGATCAAAGTCATCCACTTTTCCCCCGACCGACGCCAGCATATCGTCCAATTGCGCGCTGGCCGACACTTGGTCGACGTGCTGCAAGCCATCCGCGTGAGCCACATCTGACACGCCTTCAAGGTGCCTGGTTGAGTCGATACTCTGCAGGTCGGCGATCTTATTCGCCGCGCGCCAGGTCGTAGGAGTCGCCACGTTGGCCATGTCTGCGCCGGGTTGGGCGGCGCTGGTGGCGGCAGTGGTCGTGCCGGCAGTATCGAGCAGGCCTCCGCCGGTAGCGCCTCCAGTAGCACCGCCCGTAGCGCCTCCAGTGGCCCCCCCTGTAGCGCCTCCAGTAGCTCCGCCTGTGGCACCACCGCCCGTGCCGGCCCCTGCGCCCGCGCCGTCAGCCACGCCGCCGGTGCCCGCGTTGACAGCCCCGTCCGTACCGGTTGGAGCACCCTCGCTACCCTCCGCTGCCGCCGGAGGCGGCGTCGCCGGAGCGGACTCTCCCCCTTCCCCCTCGCCCTCGCCTTCCGGTTTGCCGGAGCCGGGAAGCTGGTTGCGCAGGCCCCGGACAATCTTGAAATACGGGAAGAAGGTCGTCGCCGCCGTGGTATGCGTTACTGCGGCATTCTGGTAGCCGAACGTGCCGTTGTAGTTGGAGCTCAGATACTCCCGCTCGAACTTCAGCCCGCAGATTTCGAGCAGCATGCCGTCCGCGATGCCCGAGGCGATCTTCTCCTCCATGCCGAACAGGCCCGCGATCCACAGATCGCCGACAAGCGTCAGCCGCATGCCGGAGATGCCGATCAGATCGTCGCTCATGCCCGCACAGGTGACCATGCCGCCGGCCTGGGTCTCCGCCATCGCCCCGGTGACCATCATCATGTCGTCTTTGCCGTCGATGGTGTAGTTGCCTCGAAACTCGGTCTCTACTTCGCCAATCTTCCGGTTCAGCTTGTGGTCATGCGTCTCAGTTAGGGAGCCGTAGGTAGCCTCTTCGTCGCCGTCGACGCTGTCCATCAGGCTGCCCGTACCAACGTCGATCTGGTCGCTGTCGCCCTCCCGGACAAAGCCTCCGAGGCTGATGAGCTCGAAGGACTCGGAACGCGATTCGAGCGCGTAGACCTCGCGGTCAGCAGTGATACTCATGTTGGTCTCCCTAGTCTGACAGGCAATGCTACCACCTTACGGCCCGGCATGCAACTGCCCAGCCACCTCCTATCCGTGGAGCGAATCGCCACTGTCGAACTGATACGCTTCATGCCCATATGATACACTTTTCCGTCACGTCAAGCAACCCCCATGGTGACGGCATGTCCGCGGAGGACGGCAACGCCGGCGACCTGACGCGCTGCTTGGCCATGCCTCACCACCCCCAGTACGGAGGATAGTACGGCTGGCAGCATGGTACTGAGTCCGCTCATGCCTGGACTCCCTGCGGGGGCCTTCGCCGACGGCTCCGTCTCTTTGGCGATGGGTTCACGTGCGGCTCGTCCATGTACCGCTGGATCTCCAGGCCCGTGAGCCTGTAGTCCCACATGCCTCCCTCGGCGGCGCTTGGAACCAGATCCTTCGGGTTCTGGAACACGAAACGAATGTCCTGCACCGGATCGACGGGATGGTTCAGCTTCGATCTCCTGAGGATCATCCGCAGGTGCGGAGATGTCGGGTCGAAGCGCTGCGCTATGCTTCGCTGATAGGGACTCAGCTGCCTCGCGCCGTGCGGATTCATGATCTGCTCCAGTGCTGACCGCCCACCATCGCCAGCGTAGAGGGGCGCTACCGAACCCGTGTCGAGATAGACGACCGGCTGCGGGTCCTGGCTGGCCGCGCGCTTCATGGCGTTTCTCCAGGCATCCAGATGCGCTTCGGCAGCTGCCCTGCGGGCGGCGACAGTGGCCGCCGTCGACAGCGGCGAGGTCAGGTCATCGACCATCTGGGGAGACGGCGGCTCGGCGGCCTTCATGGGCGGCATGACCAGCAGGTCGCCGAAGCCGACGGAGAACAGGTACTCGGGGGTGTCCGGGTGCGCGACCGTCTTGCCTCCGTCGATGGCGTCGAACGCCTCCGCCAGGGTGCGGCGGGCCGCGTCGTCGAACGCCGAGAAAATCTTCCCGTCATAGGAGACCGGAGGCAGCGGCTGGCCCTCGCCTACGACCTCCTGCAGTGCGCGGTCGAACGCCTTGGCGACATCCGCGTAGGCGTCGCGCTCGACCGAATCGACGAGGCCGAAATTGTACCCGTCCGCGCGCCGCAGCAGATCGGCCCTGGGGTCCTTCCCTGACTGCAGGGCGCCGACCGCTTCGTCCCACGCCGCCACCCTGTGCTTGATCACGTCTGGAAGCTCGATCTTTCTGCTGTACCCCATGGCCATCCGATAGGACGGGTCCCGCCCAACAACCTCCAGCGCCTCTACGGTACTGTAGGGCACCTCCTGCGGCGCGGAGATGTCGGCAAGCAGCTTCGTGAGCGCATTGTCGGATTCCACCAGATAGCCCGTCGAGCGTCTTAGAATCTCGCCAAGGTCTCTGGCCTTCTCGGCATCGCCCGCCAGCACCGCCGTACGCTGCTGCCTCACGAGAAACTGCCGCATCGCCTTCAGCTGGTCCGCCTGGCTGCCGCTGGCCCCAGCCATGGCCTCGCGGGTGAAGGAAGGGTCGACCTCCGCCGCCATCTTCGCCATGCGCTCCGAGGCGGCCTTGTAGAAGAAGTTGCGCACCTGCGTCACGGTGGGGGCATCCCGGAGCTGTTCGCTCCGGCTTGCAGGTACGTCCTTGACCTGCAGGTTCCTCCACGCCGCCGCCCAGCCGCGGTTCTCAGCCGCCATGTCGGCAGCCTTCGGGGCCTGGGGGACGGGCAGCGGGTCCAGTCCAATCTGCGCATCGACAGCAGAGGCAGTCGTGAAGAAGGCGGCGCCGTCGTACGTCTGCTCCGTCTCCCCAAGGACGTTCTTGATCCAGTCGTCCTCCATCACCTTGTACTGGTCCGCCACCAAGTCGAGCGGGTGGAACGCGTCGATCATGTCGAACCGCTGGGCCAGGGAAGCCTTCTCCGCCTCGGTGAAGGTCGAGTAGATCTGCGGATGCTCGATGGGCGGGGCGGTTTCGCCCGCCAGCCGGAACACGGTCTCGTCGACAATCGCGTCCAGCCTGTCGCGAACCCACAGGTAGCCAGCCTGGATATCCTCCGAAGTCGAGCCAATCTCAAAATCCGTGGCCCGGTGCAGCACTCCCCTCGCGTCCTCGCCATTTTCGAAGGACTTCTCGGTCAGGCGAAACGCCAACGCCCTGCTGTAGAGCTGGCGCCAGAGTACGTCCTTCTCGCCCTGCGTGAGCTTTCTTCCCAGCACGGCTTCCCTGTTCTTCACGGCGGACTGCGGTACATCGCTCGTTTCGGAGAACTCCTTGACCGCCTTGATCCCCGGGTCCTCCAGGAACGCCTTGCGAACCGACGGCACGTCGTACGCGGCCTGCGGATGCACGGCGAACTCCTGGAACTTGGCGCTCATGAGATTCTCCGTCTCGCCCAGATACTCCGACATGAGCCGGAGGCCCTCGGCCGCGGCGTTGGCCTGCGCCGCATCCTGCGCCTCGACGGCATTGGCGTACTTGACGTTCAGCCAGTTCGTAATCGCGTCTATGGGGTGTACCGTCTTGGGGACAGGCGCATCCGCGTAGTATCTCGCATCCCTGATTCCCATCGCGCTGTCCGTGATGTCGGGATCCAGGTGCGCGCGGATGAAGTCTGTTGTTCTGCTCTGGACCGCGTCAAGCGCATGGCCTCGAATTTCAAGGATGGTCCCCGCCGCCCGGCGACCATGCACGGTATCCGCCGACGCGTCTCGCTGCAGAGACTGGATATTGCTGAGCGTCTCATGTATGTCGTCATAGTACTTGCGGCCATCCCGAATCGATTCAGGCACGTCACGCGACTTCAGGTAGAGATTGGCGTCTCCAGCCGCCTGACCCCAGTCCGGCACGCCCTTGATGATCTGCGCGCCGTCGAGCCTGGCCAGCTCTTCGGCTCTTGCCAATTCCTCCGCCCGTATGACTGCGGCCGAGAACGTGGCATTGTCAATCTCGTCAAACTTGCCGAAGAGCTTCGCCCTGTCCGCCTCGCTGAACTCCGTGAACACCTTCGGATACGCCGCCGGCGGAACGTCCCATGTTCCAAACTGCCGGTGGTACGCGACGCGGGCCTTCCCCTCAAAGGCCGCCCACGCGTCGGCATAGCCTGCATCCATAAACTTTTCCCAATGTCCGATGTCGGTGGACGTCATGTGGCGCCTCAGTACGCTCCGGGCGTCCTCGCCTCTAAGAAGCGCCCTCTCGCCGTCCTTGTACGCGGTCGCATACGCCGCGGTTAGCTGGAACATCTGCTGCTTCTGGAAGTCAGTGAACCCTTTCATGTGTGACGAGGCCAGTTTCATTCTGCCGTAGGTGTCCCGGTATATGCGCGTGTTTTCCGGAACCACGCCCGTCTCCAGAAATTTTTCGAATGCAATGAAATCCTGATCCTCATGCAGCAGCTCCAGCGCGATCTTGGGGTCGTACGGCGGCTCGTCAATGATGTTGGTGTCCAGGTGCTTCTGCGCCAGCATGTCTTCCGACGCGGCGGCGTACTCCGACATCTTCCGCATGGCTTCCGTGGCCGCGTTCGCCTTGTTGACGTCTCCCGCGTTTGCCGCCTCCGCATGCTGCGCCTTGAGATAGTTGAATATGTCCGTAACTGGATGCCTGTCGCTGGGTTTCGCCGCCTTGTAGTAGTCTGCGCCCTTGATGCCCATTGCCTCGTCCGTAACGCTCGGGTCAATGTGCGTCTTGATGAAGTCCGTGATCCGCTTCTGCATCTCGTCAAGCGACGAGTTGCGAACGTCCATCACCGTGCCGATAGCCCGCCTCGAATGGTCGAACACCGCGCTGTGCTGCCGTTCGTGAATGCCCGCTATCCTCTTGTCAAACTCGGATACGTACTTCTGCGGATCCCTCACCCCTTTCGGGGACGCGGTCTGCAGCGCCCCTGCGGCGTCTTCCGCCTTCCCCGCGTCCACCACGCTGTCCAGCTTGCTGCCGTCAAACGCGGCGTCCGCGGCGGCTGGCGGCGGAGTATCCGGCGCCTTGGGCAGATCCGGCGCCCGCACCTCCACCGTCGGGAAGTCCGGCGACACTCCATGTACCACCGCCTCGCTGTCCGTCACCGCATCCAGTTTCCCGGCATCGGCGACTGATTCCGACCTAACCACGCCCGACGCGCTGCTTGGATAGTAGCTGCCGATGATGCCGCTTGCCCAGTCGTCGTCCGCCAGGTCAATCACCCGCCATCCCTCGACCATGTCAAACTCCGCCTTCAGCAGATCCTTGTGGCTCTGGCTGAAGACTGAAAACAGCTTGGGATTCTCGATCTCCGGCGGCGGCTTGCCTGTCAGCTTCAGGCAGACGTCCTTCACTACGTCGTCAACTACGTTCCGCACGTGCAGCCACTGATCTATCTGCACTTGCCTCGCGCCGCTCACGTCCATAACTTCCACTGTTCGGTGCAGCATGCTCCTCGCGTCGCCACCGACCAAATAGAGCTGCTCCGCGGACCTGAACACGCTGCTCAGCGTGTTGTACTTGTCCATCAGATTACTGTATTCTTTGTTGGTCAATTCCCTGCCAAGCTTGGCAACCTCGTCGTCAAACACGCTTTGCGGCACATTGCCCGTATCATAAACTTGCTTTGCAAAGACGTAGTCCGGGTGCTCCCGAAGCGCCCTTAGCACAGCGTCATGGTTGTATTTCGCCGGTTCGATGTAATCCGCGTCGCGCTTTATCTGGTAGAGCAGATCGCGCACTGAATCGGCATATCCCGACATGGTACGCAGGGCTTCCCCCACCGCCTCTGCCTTGTTGGAATCGCCCGCAGCCAACGCCAGCTCGCGCTGGGCAACAAGATAGTCGAAGATATGGTCCGTGGGATGGTGATCTTCATAGCCCACCCCTCTGTACTCCGAATCGAATACTCCCATTTTTGCATCGGTAATGTCCGGGTCAATGGACTTGCGGATATAATTCGTTATTCGGCGCTGAATCTCGCCCATCGACCAGTCCCTCGCATCATATATGGTCTTCGTGGCGGTCTGCGAAGTGTTTACGTACGCATTGCGGTAAGTGAACCTAATGTCCTTCGCCTTCTCTCTCCAGTTCGCAATGTGCTTCGAAACGTCCGTCGTGCCCTCGTCCAAGCGGCCCGCGCCCGCCGCCGAGCCGCCCGCCTTTCCCGCTCCCGCCGCATCGTCGCCGGCTTTGCCCGCGCCAGCGGCGTCGTCGCCCGCCCTGAACGTCACGTTGAAGGTGCTGGTCTGCTGAAGCTCCAGGTCGTTGTCGAGTCCCTTTGCGGTATCTCCAGGCGACTCCAGAGCGTCTCCCCTGCCCGGATTGACCGGGGCCGCCGTTTCAAGCGACTCCTGAAACTGCCGCGCGTCCTCGCCGCTTAGGGACGACGGTGGAGGCGCGGTCGGCGATATCCCCGACTGGTCCGCCGCCTTGCCCGGCATGCTGTCCAGCACCGCCGCGGTCTCCAGGTCGCTGGCGATCTCCCCGTCCACCTTTCCAAGTGCTGCGGCGGAGTCTCCTCCACTTGCCTGCCCAACGCTCTGCGCGCCCGAGCCGCCTCGTCTCAGCCACTGGCGAATCTGCGCCGCCTTATTGGTGAACCACGCGCGCAGCTTCTGCAGACGGCTGGGCCTCTGGGTCCCCGCCTTCCAGCCGCCGCCAACGGCCATGCCCGGAGGCGGCGCGGCGTTGGACAGTTCGTCGAGCCAGATGCCATTGTCATAGCGGCTTCCCGATTGGACGGTATCCACGCGCACCGTGCCATCCGCCCCCTGCACCACAATGGTCTGGTCCACCGCTACGTTCTGCGGGCGACCGTCCGTCGCATCCGCCCACTTCGCGCCCAGGCTGTCCATCTGCGGACTCGGCGGCGGGCGGCGGGCGCCGTCATCGCTGGCGGACGCTACCGAGGGCGACGGCTGCCAGCTGCCCTTCCCGCCGTCGGTCGTCTGGTGCAGATTGCTGCCCGCAACGTCCTCCGACCTTGCCAGGACGGCGGGCGGAGGGCCGGCCAGTTTTTTCTGCAGCCCCGCCAGCGACTTCTCGGCTCTCCGAATCCGCCTGGTGAGGTCGGCCTTGGCCGCGCCCTGCTCCGAATCCCTGATTTCTTTGAGCTCGCCGATCCGCTTCTTCAGGTTTTCTATCCTCCGGGTCAAGGCTGCGGATTCATCAGACACAGTCCCGCTCTTCGAAGCAGCCGCCACCTTGGAGTTCGCACCGTCGCCCGCCTGCCGCAATTGGGGCAGTGCGCCGTCCATGGCCGCCACGACCTCCTTGGTCCGCGCAAGCTCCTCGCTCACGCCATGCGGCGCTCCCTCTACGCTTGCCTTGGCATCCTCCAGGTCGCTTACCCGCTGGCGGGCGCGCGCCACTACGTCTTTGGCCTCGTCCCCTGCCGCCACCTTGCCGCGCGGCCGCATCTCATCCATGGAGTCGCTAGCCCGCACCACCGACACGGCGCCAACCTGCTCGCTCGCTTCAGACGCCCTGGGCAGCAGGTGAGCAGCGTCGCCGCCGCTTAGCGTCTTCTCCACCTGCCGCATGCTGGCCGCGTGCGCGCCTCCCTGATACGCCGGGTTGCGCACCCCAAACACCGCGTTCTGTGCCGGGTCGGTGGCCTGCGCCACCGCCTTCTGCAGGCCCTCGCCCACCGCGGGAGACACTGACGAGACGCCGTCCGCCGCGTCGTCCATGCGGGCGATCCAGGAGAGGTCCTTGTCGCCCATATCTGAAGTCTTCTGATCCGCCGCCGAGGCCGCATCCCGCACCCCGTCCCACCACTCCTTGTTTGCATCCGACCGGGCGGCGGCGTCCGATGCCTCCTGCAGCCTGTCCAGCGCCCGCTCCACCTCCGGCGAATGCGAAGACGCCTCCTCCAGCGAATCTCCAAGTATGCGGGCCATAGTGGCCTGCCGCGACGCCTCCGAGAGTTCCTGCGCGAGTTCCTCCCCCGTCTTGATTCTCCCGGCGGGGTCCTCCGCAAGGCCCATAAGCCTCCGTATCCGCTGGTACGTCTCCCGGTCGCGGCCGCCAAAGTCCTTGAAGCCCGGCAGCGCACCGGGATTGACGTCGCTGGCAGCCGCCCCCGTCTCGATAATCCTCCATTCGCCGTTGACGTACTCGGTCTTGCCAATGGTGGGCGGCGGGGCGCCCTCCTCCAGCGCCGGACGCCAGCAGCCGCTTCTCCACTCCACTTCGATGCCGTTGCTTTCCATGTGCTGCTTGTATCCGAAGGACTGCTTGTACAGCGCGTCCCTTCCCGGAGCCGGCGGCGTCTCGCCGGCGTACCGGCTGACCGGCATGTCGCCGAGGTTGGAGATCTCGTCCGCGCTGAAGTCAGGCCGGGGCGGCAGCGGCGGGGGCACGTCAGCGGGGGCGACCGTCGGCTTCGGGTGCTGCGGCTTCCAGCCCGGCGGATGCACCACCGTCGCGTAGGCGGTGTTGGGGTC
>CAZPIN010000115.1:0-11616 GCA_964586735.1 uncultured Rhodobacterales bacterium
CCCGGTCAGGTTAGAAAACCCACTGTCCCCGGATGATCCTTACACCAGAATCTTGTACGACAGGTCGGACGTCGTTCGCATCACGCTTGGCGATGGAAACGACGGATTCGAAAGACAGGCCAGTCAGGAAGGCGGCCGCGATGTATACCATTACACAGTGAATGGCCAGGATTGGAAGCTGCTAATCGACCCAGACATAACGGTTATGGACTGGTAGATTCGGAGCGGCTGGACCTTGCCTGCCAAACATTGTACTCCGCCGTCGTGGCGAAGCGGACCATGCCTGAAGAGATGCATGTTTTTACATCTGCCGAAGGCGGAGTCCTTCATGGACCTTGTGAAGAATTGGCTGTAAAGGCAATTTGGTTCAGTCTTTGCGATCCATCGCTGGGGGAGGGCGCACAAGAAGGCGGGCGATGCGATTGCCTTCCCGCGCTAGAATGGTAAAGCGGAAGTTGTAAAAACTGAAGATCTGGCCCACTTCCGGTATCCGGCGGGCTTCGTGGATCACCAGACCAGCGATGGTGGTCGCATGCTCGTCAGGCAGGCTCCATTCGCAGATTCGGTTGAGGTTGCGGAGCGTAACCGAACCGTCGACCAGCCATGTACCGTCGCGCTGGCGCTCGATACCCTCGTCGTCCACATCGTGTTCGTCGGAGATGTCCCCAACAATGTCTTCCAGCACATCTTCCAGCGTAACGACCCCCTGAAAGTCTCCATACTCGTCCACTACAAGCGCAAGTTTGCCCTTGCGCTGCTGAAAGGAGCGCAGCTGGTCCGCTAAGGATCTTGTATCCGGTACGTACCAGGGCTTCATGGCGATCGCCATCAGGTCAAATTCTGCGGGATCCTGGTTGGCCCGACTGTGGGCGCGGGCGGCACGCAGGAGGTCCTTGACGTGCACTACGCCCTGTATCGAATCGTGAGTCCCTCGCCAAACTGGCAGCCTTGTATGGGAGCTTCCCAGCGCTACGTCGAGGGATGTGTCCAAGTCAGCGTTACCGTCCAGCATGTCCACTTTGCCCCGCGGAGTCATGACATCTGCGACGTCGGCATCGCTAAGATTAAGTGCCGCCAACATCATATCGCGGTCACCTTTGACCACGGCCCCGCTCCTATGGCCAAGAGCAATGGCGCCGCGAATTTCCTCGCGGGCGCCGAGTATCGCCTGATCGTGCGGGGTGGAGACGCCGAACGTAGAGAGAATGGCCCGCGTTAGCACCCGAACCATCCAGAGTATGGGGCGAAGGAGGGCGACAAGTCGCTCGACGCTAGTGCCTACGCGGAGTGCAGTTCCCTCTGGATTAAGAATGGCATAGGTTTTGGGCAGGATTTCAGCAAATACCACGATCAGGGCGGTTATGGCGAGGGTAGCGATGGCGACTCCGGTTTCCCCAAATGCCCGCACCAGCGCGAAAGTCGCCAGCGAAGCCATCAGTACGTTGACGAGGTTGTTGCCTATCAGAATGGCTCCCAGCAGCCGTTCAGGCGTCTCCATCAGGCGCAGCACGGAGCGGGCGCGCGGCGATCCCTCCTCGGACTTGCCATAAAGCCGGGCGCGATTGGCCGCGGTCAGCGCGGTCTCCGACCCGGAGAGCAGCGCCGAAACCGCCAGCAGGGGGATGATTAGGCCCAGAGAAAGCCAGAATGCCGTGTCCATCAGTCCACCGGGCGCGGCTTGCGCCCGACCACAGTTGTTGCCTCTTCTTCCAGCCGCCCGCCCGCTTTGCGCGATACGCATGCGAGTCGCGTAGGCTTGCCAGCAGCGCTTAAAATTACCCGCCTAGCCTGTCGCTGGCAAAGTGCTCTCTAGACCGCTGCGGGCGTCCGCTTAGCCAGCGGATGCCTATCATGCACAAGCCTCTGAAGCTGCTCCTCGAGCACGTGGGCGTAGATTTCCGTCGTGGCGATGTCGCTGTGTCCCAGCAGCGTCTGGATGCTGCGCAGATCGGCGCCATTGGCGAGGAGGTGGGTCGCAAAGGCATGACGCAGGCCATGCGGACGCACCCTGTCGGGATCGATGCCAGCGCGGACGGCAAGGCGCTTGAGCGCACCGTGAAAGGCGACCCGGGTGTAGTGGCCCCCCTTGCCGTAGGACGGAAACAGCCACGGCGAAGTCTCCTTGCCTAGTTTTGCCGACCGGGCGTCCATCCACCGCTGCACGGCAGCCCGCGCCGGTTCGGACATAGGCACCATTCGCTCGCGGTTTCCTTTGCCGCGCACCAGAAGCATGCGCGGGTCCCCAGACACGGCTGTCAGAGACAGCGTCACCAGCTCGGTGGCGCGCATGCCAGAGGCGTAGCCCAGCTCCAGAAGGCAATGCAGGCGCAGACTGTCGTGAGAGTTCCCCTTTCTGGCCGCATCCAGCAGACATGTGACCTCGTCAACCGACAGTACCGTGGGAAGCCTCCGCGGCTGGCCGCGCCCGCGCATCCCTGCGGCCGGGTCGTCCGCACGGAGTCCTTCCTCGAAAGCGAACTGGTGCAGTCCCCGCACCGCTGTCATTCTCCGCGCTCGGGTGCTCGTTTCCTTGCCCTGCGTCCGCAAGTGCGCGATGTATGCATCGATGTCCGATCGCTGGACAGTCGCCAGCCTCAGTCCCCGCGATTGAAGGAAGTTTCCGTAGTCGCGCAGGTCAGCCGCGTAGGCTGACAGCGTACTGCCTGAGGATGCGCGCTCGGCGGCGAGCGCGTCAAGAAACAGCTCGGCCCAGTTTTCGCGCACGGGGTCACTCTCCAAGAAGCACCACCTCGACAGCGATCTGGCGCGTTGCTGTTTCCAGTTCGGCGCTGTGCAGCCCCTGCAGCAGGGCTACAGCCTGCACGGGAGGAAAGCCGCTGATTCGAAGAGCTGAAAGCACGTCCAGCACCTGCACCGCACTGACCTGCTGATGCTCCCCCGACAGCGCTGACAAGGCCGCCCTCAGGCTCCGGTCCAGCGATGAGAATGTCTCAATATCCTCGCTTTCCTCCAGTTCCGTGCCGTTCGCGAGTGCCATCAGCATGCTCTCGCGGCGGGTAGAGGGGGCGGGCACCCACAGCCTGGCGGCATTGGGATTCGAGCCAAGTAGCAGGATGCGCTGCAGCGCGGGGGTGCTGGCGGTGCTGTCTGGCTGCGCAGTGACTTCTCTGGCAACCGTTGCGAGCAGCCTTGCCGTCTGTCCTTCGGTTCCCTCGTCCCGCGCCTTGCGCAGAGCCCGGTCCAGCACTTCGGGAAACCGCGGGTGGTCGCGCAGCCGCTCGGATTCTGCAAGCACTCTTGCGATAGCGGCGCGGCTTCCTTCGAGTTCCTCGTTAAGTTCAACGTACTTCTGAGCGAGCCTCTCTGCGGGTATGAGACCTTTCGCTTCCAGCGCCTCCAGCGCCTCAATCTGTTTCTCCGGTGCCACGTCTTCAAGTGTGTTAAGCCAGAGCTGGGCTGTCTGTGCTGGCTGTTCCGTCTTCTCGGCCTCGGTCTGCTCCTCGGAGTCAGGCCATTCGGGAAGTTCCCGTCCGAGATGGACAAGCAGTGCGGTGGCGAAGTCCGTCAAAGGTACTGGCTCTTCAGGCAGCGTGGCATAGTCGGGCAGGTCGAAGATCAGGCTATAGAGCAGTTCGGCCTCCATTTCGCTTACCTGACCGGACTCTCGAAGCAGATTGAGCCTTACGTCGGCAAGGCTGCTCTGGCCTCTGACGGCGGCGCAGAAGATGCCTTCCGGTCCCGACGGCAGCACGTTTCCGTGAACAACCCGGATGCCTTCGCAGGTGTCTGCCCCCCTGCCCAGCAGCATGCTGCCGAGCGTGAGCATGGCCAGCGAGTTGGGCGTAGCAGGCTTGACGGCGCTTGCCACGCGGATGCCCTCGGGAACCGCGCCTAGCCGCAGCAGCGTCCGCGCCCGCGCCTCAGCAATTTCATTCTCGGCTGTCGGGGTAAGGAGAGTGGCGATCAGCAGCCTGTTCGCCGCGTGAATGTCCAGCAGGTTAGCCGACGCCAGAGCCGTGTTGCGCTGGGATGGCGTCGTTCCTGTCCACAGCCCGGCTCCCAGACCATTGACGACAGGCTCCGGCAGATCGTCGATACCGATGATGGCGGCATCGAAGATCTCCAGACCGGCGTCTTCTTCAGGTTCCGCTGTTTCTTCGCTGGGCGGGATGCTGGGGGCATCGGGAAACGGCTGCACCGTAGTGATGCTCTCTTCGCTGCCTGGGTTCTGCAGCCAGTCGACACGCGTACGCGGCTCCTCCTCCTGCGCGTGGGTGGCGCTGACCAGCAGCATGATGGCGAGGACAGAACCTCTAGCGATGAAACGGCACATCGGTCAGGGTTTTCACGACTTCGCGGGATGGCGCGGGGTGCGGCGCGAACCACACCCACGCGGCGCCGGCTGCCAAGCACAGTGCCAGTGCGGCAAGTGTGCCTATGGTAAGCCACCGGGGACTTAAGGATCTAAATTGCATGTTGCACTCTGGAAGCCCGGGCAGCCAGCGGCCCCGACGCCGCATCGTAGGGAGAGGACGGTGCCGCGTCTAGCCAAATTGCGGACATAATACGCTAATTATGCGGCGACGTGGGCGGGGAGGAATGCGCAGTCATGGAATCTGGCTCTGGCCTGCGGCAAACCGTCGCACTGGTGGGACTCATGGGAAGCGGTAAGAGCGCCGTGGGGCATGCTCTGGCCGCCCGCCTTGGTGTACCCTTTGTCGACGGCGATTCGCTCGTCGAGGAGCGGACAGGCTGCACGGTGCCCGAGATCTTCAGCGCCATGGGCGAGAAGGCGTTCCGCTCGCTGGAGGCCGAGGTTACCCGCGGGGTACTGGAGGGGCCGCCGCAGGTGATGGCATTGGGAGGCGGGGCCTTCATGAATCCGGAGACTCGGGCAAGCATCGGCGAGCGGGCGGTGTCCGTGTGGCTGCGCGCGGCACTGGATACACTGATGGAGCGCTGCGGCGATGGCGAAGGACGGCCCCTGCTGCGGGAAGACCCGCGCTCCGTGCTCGAGTCGCTCATCGAATTGCGCTATCCGATCTATGCTGAGGCTGATCTGGCAGTGGACACCGACGGGCTTGCGGTGGAGCAGGTCGTGGAGCTGGCGGAGCTGGCGCTTCGGGGCCAGGGAGCGCTGCAATGAGCGGTATGCGCACCATCCAAGTGGACCTGCCCGGCCGCGGCTATCCGGTGTGGGTTGGGGACGGGCTGCTGAAGGAGGCGGGAGGTCTGCTTGCCCGCCGGGGCATCTCCGGCCGAATCGCCGTAGTCGCGGATCGGGCGGCGGCGGGCTTCCATCTGGAGACTCTGATGCGGTCCTTGAAGCAGGCGGGGCATCGCCTTGCCGAACCCGTCACCGTCGAGTCGGGCGAAGGGTCCAAGAGCCTGGAGAGATACCAGGCTCTGCTGGAGAGCCTGCTGAACCGAGAAATTGGCAGGGATGGGGCGGTGGTCGCGATGGGCGGCGGCATGGTCGGGGATTTGGCGGGCTTCGCGGCCGCCACCCTCTACCGCGGGGTTACCCTCGTCCAGGTGCCGACCACGCTGCTGGCCCAGGTCGACAGCGCCATCGGCGGCAAGACCGGCGTCAACGCGCCCAACGGAAAGAATCTCGTTGGCGCCTTCCATCAGCCCTCTTGCGTCATCGCCGACGGCGCCGTCCTCGAAACCTTGCCGGAGCGCGAGCTGCGCGCTGGCTACGCCGAAGTGGCCAAGGCGGCGGCGCTCGGCGATGGCGAGTTTTTCGACTGGCTTGAGCGAAATGCCGGAATTGCGCTGGACGGCAAGGCCGACTGGCGCAGCGACATGGTAGCGCGGGCTGCCGCCATCAAGGCGGCCATCGTCGCCCAGGACGAGACGGAGCAGGACCGCCGCGTCCTGCTCAATCTGGGCCACACCATCGGCCATGCCGTCGAGGCGGCGGAGGGATACCGCGGGCGCATACGGCACGGCGAAGCTGTCGCAGTCGGCATGGCGATTGCTGCCGAGCTCTCGAGGCAGATGGGATGGTGCTCCGAGGACACGCCTCTGCGGCTGTGCGCCCATCTCCAGTCGGTCGGCCTTCCGGTGCGAATCGCCGAACTGGAGATTGGTTCCGCAACCGCGGAACAGCTGCTGGACCTTGCCCGTCAGGACAAAAAGTACCGCGGCGGCCGGCCGGCGTTCGTGCTGCTGCGGGCGCTCGGCAAAGCCGAGCTGTGCACGGAGCCCGACATGCTGCTGCTGAAAGAGATCGTCGAGGCGTCGCTCCGTGGCTGAGGGGGCGGCAAGCCTGTCTATCGCCCACATCGACTGTGACGCCTTTTTCGCGGCGGTTGAAAAGCGTGACAGTCCTGACCTTCGCGGTGCACCGCTGATCGTCGGCGGCGGCCATAGGGGCGTGGTCGCTACCGCCTGCTATCTGGCCCGCCGCAGGGGCGTGCGCTCGGCGATGCCAATGTACCAGGCGCTGCGGCTGTGTCCGGAGGCTAAGGTGGTGCCGCCGGACCACGCGCGCTACCGCAAGGCGGCGGGCGAAATACGCCGCCTTATGCGTACGGTGACGCCTCTGGTGGAGGCGGTATCCATCGACGAGGCGTATCTGGGGATGGCGGGCTGTCCTGCGCCGGAGGACGCGCTGCGCGGGCTCGTGCAGAGCATCGTCGACGAGGTGGGCGTGACGGCCTCGGTCGGCCTGAGTTGCAACAAGCTGCTGGCGAAAATCGCCTCCGACATGGACAAGCCCGAAGGCTTCACGGTGATTCCCGGCGAGCGGGCGGTGGAGGTGCTGCGGCCAATGCCAGTGCGCAGGCTCCCCGGCGTAGGGCCGGCGATGGAGCGAAGTCTTGAGGCGGCCGGACTGCGCTGCGTCGGCGACGTGGCGGGTGCCGACCCGCAGGAGCTGTTTACGCGCTTTGGCGGTGTCGGCCTGCGTCTGGCCGATTTCTCCCGCGGCGAGGACTGGCGTCCCCTGATCACCGATTCGCCTGCCAAGAGCGTTTCCTCCGAGACCACTCTCGACCGGAACGTTGCCGAACCCGACTCCCTGCAGGAGACGCTAAGGGAAGTGGCGGAGGACCTCGCGGCGCGCTTGGGCAGGGCCGGGCTTGGCGGGCGCACGGTGCTGCTCAAGCTGACGACTTCTGATTTTCGCCACCTGACCCGCTCGCGCCGCCTGGACGCCCCGGTCAACGAAGTGGCCGACCTGATGAGGGTGGCAGGGGCCCTTCTGGCGAGCGTGGCGGATGGCCGACGGTCCTATCGACTGGTGGGTATCGCGGTGCAGGACCTCGATGCCATGGCCGAGATTTCGCCTCTGCTGGATCTGGAGGCCGAGGACCTGCGCCAGTGCAGGACGGCTGCTGCGGGCGAAGCCGCCCGCCAGGTTCGCTGCTAGCGTGAGCAGCTGGCGCCACCCAGGACGCAGAAGGTGGCGCAGTGCGGGTGATTGAGGCTTACGGGTCTCTCCGCCTCCTCGAGGGTCTCGCCCATCTCGAACTGCGGGTCCTTGGTGATCAGCGTGCAGGCCAGCACGGCGGGCCGTTTGGCTCCCTTGCGTTTGATCACCATGCGCGCCGAGGAGCACATCATCTCGCGCGGGCTTACGCCCAAAATGCCCCAGCAGCTCTCGGTGATCTCGGGTACGTCCGCCATCTCGTCCATCTCGGGAAACAGCATGCAGGCCACCGGATCGTCGGCGTCGATGGCGAATCCCTCGCTTGCGAACAGCCGTCGGAAGCCATCGCGCATCTCCTCCTCGCTCTCGTTCCAGCGGGTTCGCCCCGCCACGTGCATCTGGAAGCCGTTTTCGGACAGCCAGCGCATGCCGCGCATCGAGATGTCGAAACTGCCCTTGCCCCGCTCGGAGTCGTGCAGGGTTGGCTGATAGTGGTCGAGGGAAACCCGCAGCAGCAGCTGGTCGCCGTGGCGCTCGCGCAGCTCAACAAGGCCCTTCTGGATGCGAGGGCGCATCATTGGCCGCATGGCGTTGGTTAGGACCAGCGTACGGAAGCCTTCCTCCAGGGCGAGTCCGGCCATGGCGAGGATGTCGGGGTTCATGAATGGCTCGCCGCCGGTGAAGCCGATTTCGGAGGTGGGCCATGCCCGTTCGCGAATCTGCGCCAGATAGCCGGCGACCTCTTCGGCACTCAGATAGACCAGCGTGTCGTTGGTCGGGCTGGACTCGATGTAGCAGTGCTGGCAGGCGATGTTGCACAGCGTCCCCGTGTTGAACCACAGGGTCTGTGCGCCGCTGAGCTCGACCACGGCCCGGGCTTCGCCCGAGGCGGTCACCTCGGGGTGCTGAAACTTCTTCTGCGCCAGTGCTGTTTCCATAGCAGCGTTCTCCATACAACCACGCGAACGCCGCGAGGACTGCAAAATTCGCGCTAAAATGCGCATCTTGTTCCTCGTTGTCAAGGAGCTCTATGACGGCAGGGACGACGCGTGGTACAAGACGCTGGCGGGGCAGCCCGCTGGAGAGAGCGGCATAGGGCGCCATGGACATAGAGTTTTCAACCGAGGGAGCTACGCTGATAGCCCGCCCCAGCGGACGCATCGACGGACTCAACGCGGAGGAGTTCGCCATCGCCCTCAAGCTGGCCCTCAGGCCTGAGCACGGAGCGATGGTGCTGGACTTTTCGGACGTGACCTACATCAGCAGCGTTGGCTTGGGGGTCGTCTATTCCCAGGCCAAGATGATGCGGCAGAAGGAGGCGCAGTTCAGCGTCTGTTCACTGCCGGAAGAGATCCACAGCGTCTTCCGCGTGAGCGGCGCAAGCCGCATCATTGACATGCACGCTTCCTGCGCCGCCGCCCTTGCGGCAATGCAGTAGCGGGGCAGGCGTCCTGCATCCGCTCCTGCGGGGGAGCTCACATGGGCATTTGGCCACCATTCCGACTTGGCTGGCGGGGTCTGCTGGCAGCGATGGCCGTGCTTGTCCTGGTGGTTGCGGCTGCCGTTTGGCTGGTGCCCGAGCGCCTCGCGTTCCGCGACCACGCGTCCCTAGTCCGGCACATCAACCAGGCGATCCATCCGCTTCTCCTCGAGGCCGAGGACAGCACCTTGAGATTCTTCAATCCTCCCGGAAGAATCAGCCTGATCCTCGACGGAGTCGACCTCCGCGACCAGTCGGGAAATCCGCTCCTGCTGGCGGGGCGGGTTTCAGCGCAGATTGGCCTGTCTGCGTTGACGGGCGAGCCTCCCCAGATCATGGCAGTGCGTCTTGAGGGGCCTGAACTGGCGGTAGAAGGGGATGCCAGACAGATCGCTGGTCTGAATGACAGCGGCGGCATGTCCGCCTATGGCGCGGCCTTGAATGCCGTCATATCCGAAGCAGGCGTCGAATTCACGGTCGTCGATGGCCGCGTCCGCTGGCGCTCCAGCCGCGGCGAGTGGCTGTGGGAGGGAGTGCGGCTTTCTGCCAGCGGGCCACCTGGTGCGGTAAGCGGCGAGGGAGAGGCGCAAATAGTTGCGTCTGACGGCACCGATGCCGGCAGGGTGGAGTGGGCTGTGAACTTGCGGGGAGGGGGTGAGCTAACGCTGTCGGCCGAAGCGATGGACCTTCCCTTGGAGATGCTGCTCGATTCCGCCGCTGAACTGGCGTCCAGCGGCAGGGTATCGGCGACGCTTGTGGCAGAGCTCTCGCGGGATGACGGCCTGCGGTCGGTGCGGGGTGACTTCTCGGCGGATATGGGAGTGCGACGCGGTGAGAGCAGCACGCTCATGGGGCTGGAGCGCGCATCGGGCTCCTATAGGTACCGGCCCGAAAGCAATTCCGTCGAACTGGATGGCATGCGGTTGGAGTTTCCCGATCTGCAGCTGACTGGCGGCACCACTCTGCAGTTCGACCCGGCAGGAGAAGTTGCCGAGGTAACCGGCGAACTGGCTACCGACGGAGGCTCGTTCGAGATGCCCGAAGTGCCGCCCTTTACCCTAGGCCCTTCAAGGACACGGTTCGTATACCGGCCGGCGGTTGGCGGGCTCGATCTTCATGACATGCGGCTGTCGGCCGAATCGGTGCAGATGAGCGGCGACGTCGGGATCACGAAAGTGGACGACGGGACGGCCGCCGTCCAGCTGGAAATTGACCGAATGTCGTATGAGAGCATGCTGGAGGGTATGCCGCCGTTTGTCGTCAACGACCTGCGGGGGATGCTCAGCTACAACCCTGCAGCTCGTACTCTCGTTTCCCGCGGCGTCAGCGCCAGCATTGGCGAGGTTGCCGTTGGACTGGAACTGAGTGCCACCAGTCGGTACGGGGACCTAAGCGGCACGGTTCTGTCTCTTGAAGTGTCGGCGCTCACCACCGAGCAGCTGCTGGAAGTTTGGCCAAAGCAGCTAATGTCCAAGGTGCGAAGCTGGGTCTCAGCGAACGTCCAGGCCGCGCTTTTGAGCCCTGCGATTCGCATAAGCGGATTCGGCAGTGCGCCTCACGCCGAAATCGACTTCGGGTTCTCGGGAGGGGCGTTTCGCGTCGCGGCTGGTCTGCCGCCGCTCAAGGATGCGACAGGAACTGGCAGCATAGACCGAGGTGGCGTTAGCATCGAAGTCCAAAATGGGGTGTTCGTGGCAAATCAGGGGCGGGTGCTGCTGCGGAGCGCCTCGTACGAGCTGCAGCGCGGCACGGGCGTTTACCAGGTCCGCGCCAGTCTGAAAGGAACAGCCCCTGCGGCGTTCTCTCTGGCTCAGGGATTTCAGGCAGAGCAAGCCAGTGTGCTACCTGTTTCGGGCGATGCGGAAGTGATGGTTGAAATGTCAGGACGGGTGGGCGGCGCTGCGCCGACCAAACCGCTGGACTACTCGGTAAGGGCAGATGTCAGCAACGTACTCGTGCCTGGCAATGGATACGGAATTGGCATCGAGAATCTCACAGGTTCCGTCGTGCTTGAGCCAGAACGAATGGAGTTTCATGGCGCGGCCATGGTTGGCGGATTGCCAACGGCATTCAATTTGGAGCGTACTGAGCGGGACAGGTTTCATCTTTCCGGCGATATACAGCTGAGGGATATGCAGATAACCCGGGCGGACACGCGGGCTAATGGTACGGTACCGTTTGACATCCATTTTGCTTCCTCATCCGGCGGACCGGTTTCCTACTCCTTGGAAGCGGGGCTGGATGGCGTAGAGCTGCTGCTGGTTGGTAAATTCCAGCTGCCGCTAAGCGGTGTTCTGCGGGCGGAAGGGAGAATCGAAAGCGAGGCAGCGGTACTGGAACGGGCGACCTTGAGCGGGCTGGATGCAAATCTGGTCCTGCTCGACCCGCTGGAACTGAGGGATAACTATGCGCTGCGGCTGGCCGGAACCCTTTCCAGCGACTGGGTCCGCAGAATCGCCCCGGACATCGTTTCCCCAAAGTCGGCTCTGCTGCCGTTGCGCCTGGCCGTGCGTCCGGCAGAGGGCGGCAGGAATGTTATAGTTTCTGGCTGGGCGGACATCGCCCTGATGGAGGTCGCGGTGGCACAGGCGGGCTACCGCAAGCCTGCGGACGAGGCGGGCGAGATAGAATTTGAAGGTCGGCTGTCCAACAACGGGCTGCATATCGGGCGGTTTGTGATTGAAAGCGAGGCAGTTTCGTCGACGGGTTCCCTGCGGTTTGATTCTTCGGGGCAGCTACTTGAGGCTGAATTCGACAGCATCCGCATGGGCAGCAGGAGCCAGTTTGCTGCCAAAGT
>CAZPIN010000116.1:0-22370 GCA_964586735.1 uncultured Rhodobacterales bacterium
GTATGCCGACGCGGTAAAGGCGGGGGATGCGGCTACGGCCAACAAGTATGCTGAGGGAATCAGCGCCATGGTGCGGTATATGGAAGAGGTGGAGAAGGTACTTGACCGAAAGATGCTGGAACTATCCACGTTTCCGGATCCTGGCTACGACCTGGACATAGCGATGGCGGCGCTGCGAAAGGATCCGGACTATCTGGCAATAGACAATTTCAGGAAAACGGGCCAGATCGCGCGTCAATTTTTCGAGGAAGACCTGGCGAAGGTCGGTGGCGATGCCAGCAACATTCCAGAGCACAGATGGAGTGAAATGTACAAGGAAATGACGGGTTTGCTCTATGGCATAGACGAAATTGAGGATGCCGTGAAGAGGGGGGAGGATCCGAGAAGTGCGCTGCATCGAATGACAAATTCCTTTAACGTCGGATATGTCTCACCGGAAGACCGGAAAGGACTACTGTTTGCAAAGGAAAAAATCGACTTAATCGTCCACTCCTCAATTCTGAAGGCAACCGGCAGCCCACCACCTCCCGCCGTTAATACGGAGATATTTTCAGTATTCAACGCATCCGACAAGGCGGGGCTTCTTAACGCATTCGACACCCTTGAGGCGTTTCCCCATTTCGATGCAGTTGCGGACCAGTACAAAGTGATGGAGGACGGCTGGCTGAGTCACGTCCTCGAGGAAACGGGAGAGGTGTTTGACGGATCGGTCTACTTTTCATCGTCCCATAGCATCGATGCCGAGATAGGCACTGATCCGCTTCCCTTGCCAGTGCCGCCGAGGCACAACGATGCCCTGCAGGAGAACCGCGGCTGGATGGCGGCCTGGAGGAGTTTCAAGATCAAGGACGAGCCTGCCACAAAAAGCGAACGTTTAAGAGACGCGGCTACGGTGGCGGATGTACGAAACTTCTTCTACAGAACCGCATCGGAGAGAATGGTCAAATCTACCGCCGAGATTGATCCGTCCTATACCCGCGAAGCAATGACAGTGGGTGCCGAAGACTCCGCGCAGGAGGTGCAGAGAATCAGGCAGTTTCTCGTACAGCAGCATCGAGCGGCGGTGGAGGCGGGCGACGGTAAGAAGGCGAATGACCTAGCGGAAATACTGCGCCGTTCAACTGCCTATCTCGTGGAGACCGACAATACGCTGAAGGTGCTGCTTGTTGAGCTTTCCCACCAGGGACCCCCTCCGTACAACGCGCAGAAGGCCCTGTCGAAAGTTCAGAAGAACCCAAAGTACCGCGCAGTCATGGCGTTCCGCGACACTGGCAAGATTCCAGCGGAGATGATGCCCATGCGAAGCAAACCGGGCGGCGAGTACAGGCTTACGGACCCGTCGCAGCTAACGGATGCAGAGCGCGCCAGAATTGTCGGAGAGCTGGAGCACCAGGTAACGGCCTGGCAGAAGGTCGTCGACGGGCTGAAGGCGGGAGTCGACCCTAGGGAGGACCTGCTGCGGTACGTCAACGGGTACGAACTTGGCTTGACCGATATGCTGGAAAAGCAGGGTTTCAACGAGGTTGCTATGGAGTTTGACAACATCTTGAGAACCATTGCGGGCCGGGGCCAGGATCTACCTCCGGTTGCCCACGACGGGCGACTATACTCGGCGTTTTCCAGCACGGCGCGGCAGAGTCTTGTGGAAGTGTTTGACGCAATCGATGGCGGGCGGACAGTAAGGCTTCCGGATCTTCCCGATGACCTGTTTTCGGTCGGCATGGATGACCTGTTACCAGTGCCGTCTGTCGTAAGCGCAACATCGTCGCCTCATACTGTCGATGACGCTCTTGCGGCAGCAGATACGACGGCAGCCCCAACCAGGATAAGAGTTGAAGATATCGATGAAGCCAACCTGCAGGTCTGGAGGGACGCGGTGAAGAGGGCCGCAAACGAGGAGAAGCAGCCGGTCATCTATCTCGACACGGGTGCGACGGCTGCTTCCCGCTCGGACAGTCCAAGGTTGGGGAGAAAGGGAGGAGCCAGCAGCTTCGAGCCGAGGCCATCGGCATTGGACCGGATTGCAAACCCGCGCAGCCAGGCGCAGTTTAGCCCCCAGCAGCGCACCTTGAAGCGTGGCGTCGTGGCGCCATTCGCTCCGATAGAACCGGTCGATGCCGTGATATCAGCGGTTCAGCGGCCTATCGGCGCGACGGAAGACCTTGCCTTTATGCTCCGTGGCCAGTTCAAGAATCCATGGGGACATTTTAATCCTTGGAGGGGTAATTTCGACCCATGGAATCCAGGGAAGATAGGGTACTATGTGTAGTCAGGCGGAGCGTCGGGAAGCGGCGCTGCCTGCAGGCCGAGGGAGGCTAGCATGAGCATAGCTGCTGACTGCGAGGTCTACGCGCTGGAATCGCGCTCCGAGTCCTTTGACATCATCAGCTTCGGCAGCTTCCGTGCGCGGGAGCTGGAGCGACTTGGTCGACGTCAGCATGGAACGCCGGATGGGCAGCATCGATGGCGACGAGGAGTCCACCTACGTCTTCTCGACCGAGACGCACGACAACAAGCCAAACCGGATGATTGGAGCCGTCGAGACCGAAATTCGGGGCAAGTATATGATCGACGGCAAGGACGACATGCTGATGACCATCGGGGCTATGGCGGAGACCCAGGCCGGTGGAATGTTTACGACGGCCGGTCAAAGCGACTACCTGATCGGCATATCCGGCATGCGGCTGACGCTTATGGGCGACTTGTGGATCGTCGGCTTGTTTGGTATGGAAGAGAAGATCGCCTCAAGCGTCGCCGAGGTTATGCTGCAACCTTTGGACGTCGAGGATTCCGGGTCCAAGACCACAGGCAGGCAGAAGGGCGTGATTCGGCATCCTTTACCAGAGGCTGCTCAGACGTTAGCGGGAAATGTATCATATGAGCATGATGCGTATCAAACCGTCGGCGGCAAGACTCTCCGCAGACAGGGGGCGGCCTAGCATTGACTTGCTTGGCCGTCATGTGGTAGCTTTGCCAGCAGGCCATGGGAGGACAACATGAGCATAACAGCTGACCGCGAGGTCTACGCGCTGGAGTCGCGATCCGAATCGCTGGAGATCGCCAGTTTCGGCGACTTCGTCCGCGACGGAGACAGTGACCTCATCGACGTAGGCATGGGCAGTCTGGTCGACAGCGTCGACGGCGACGAGGAGTCCACATACGGTTCCCTTACCGAGACGCATGACCACAAGCTCAACCGGATGATTGGTGCCGTCGAGACAGAGATTCGGGGCAACTTCAAGATTGACGGCAAGGACGATATGCTGATGGCCACCGGGGCGCTGGCGGAGACCCAAGCTGGCGGCATGGTCACTTGCGCGGGCATGAGCGACGACCTGATCGGCATCTCCGGCATGCGGCTGACGCTTGTCGGTGATCTGTGGATTGCGGGCCTGTTCGGTATGGAGGAAAAGATCGCCACGGGCGTCGCGGACGGCATGCTGCTTGAAATATGCGGCCTGAAATTCGAGCGGGAGTATCTGAGCTCCAACTACAACGGTACGTTCGCCTACCAGAACGCCGCCGTCACGCACACCACGGCGGCGACGACGTTCTTTCCGATGCTGAAGGTGGTCCGGGGCCTGCGCAACCAGCTTCCCGGCTCCGGTGCCGCGGAAGGCGAGGGAGGAGAGCCCTCTCCTGCGGCGCCGCCTCCAGCGGCGGCGGGAGAGGGGACGGACGCGGCCACCGGCGGCACGGATGGTGCAGTCAACACTGCGACCACCGGCGGTGCGGCCGCAGGTGATGGCGCAGGGGCCGGTTCGGGCGCAGGGAATGTTGCAGGCGCCACTGGCGGCGCTACCGGTGGCGCTACCGGTGCCGCCCAGGCGACTGGCGGCGCGACGAATGCGGCGAGTCCGGGCCTGCTGATCGGCGCCGGCACGGCCAATGCCACCACCAATGCGGCCCAGCCCGCCGTGGACCTGGCCAACACGGTGTCGCCATCGACCGTGCACGGGGCGCAGAAGGTGGCCGACCTGCACAAGGTAGCCGCCGTCGAGGATGTCCAGCATCTCGAGGACGCGTCGGCCGCGGGGCGCGTGGACGGCCTACAGCAAGTTGACCAGGCTGCGGACGGCAAATTGGCGGACCAGGTGCTTGGCGTACCGCCGTACGACAGTCCCGTCGGACCAGCCGACTATAAATACGAGCCGATTATCGGGGCGCCAAAATTTGACGTAAACGGAAATTGCGTCGATGACGGTCCCTTCAAGGGAAAATCCCAGGATTTTGTTTTTGCTTCATTTACCAAGCAGGTGAACAAAGGACAGGATCCTGTCTGGGTAGAGGGAGCTTGGAGAAGCCGGCCAGCGGTCGATAACTGGATTGCCCAGATGAGGCAGGCGGATGCGCTTCCTCCGGAGTGGGTTCCGGCGCCTGGTCCGACGTATGACGTCAAAGGCTACTGCCAGGACATAGGTCCCTTCCATCTTACGCATCAGGACGATGTCGAGGCGGTCAGGCTTCAGTATCTGCAGGAGGGAAGGAACATCGAGTGGAAGAACGGGGACTGGGTCGAAACGGCTGAGGACGCGACGGTTTTCCAGAATGCCGACGAGGTCGCCGCGCTTCCCGGCGCGACTGTGCCGTCCTCAGGGCTTTCCCAGGGCAATGTCCATGTAGACCCGTTTGCGCCCGCTCCGCCGGTTCCGGCCAGGCCAGAGGCGGGCTTTACCCACACCAGCACCGCCTCGGCGGCGGCGAAAGCGGCCGCCAGCGACCTTGCCAAGGCCAATCCCCCTCCCATGAGGGACCCGCAGACGGCCACGCGCCTGAGGAAACTGACGGAAATGGCGGGGGACAGCGACCAGGCGGCGCTGGCGCAGCAGGCATTCAACACTCGGGTGCTTCAGGAGCAGCCCCAGTTCAAGGTGGACGCCGACAAGTTTGCGAGAAACAACGACAGAATCGAGACCGCCCTGCGGCGTATCGACAAAACGGTCAGCAGTTCCACCCCTGAGGGCGAGTGGTGGAGAGCCAGCGAAGATTACATTGGCAAGGCGATTGGCGAGGAAAGCGGCATATCTGGCATGGGGGGTGGCGAGCCAATCGCGGCAAGCCGCGCCGACTGGACCAACAAGCTCGACAATGTCTACAAGGCGGCGGACCGGTCAAGCGCAGGCGAAGGCGCCGCCAATGCCGGCAACATCGCCCGGCAGGTCGAAGCGCCGGTGGACCGGCAGGTGTTCGGGGTTGTGAATCCTGGCGTGGATCCCGGCCAGCCGGTGGCCAACGTGCCAACGAGGCGGGTTGGGGGTGGAGATGGTGCCCACCTTCTGCCAAACTCGGTCAATCTGGGCGATCAGGCTGCCGCACCCGTGCCGGTGGTGCGCGCGGTCGACGCTCTGGAATCCAAGTCGGCGGTATACAGAAATATTATGATGAATATGAATGCCAACCCGATGATACGGCAGATGAATGACAACCTCAGGAAGGAGCTTTCCCGTCTCAAACAGGCCCGGGATGCGGCGGAGACTCCTGCTGCCAAAGCTTCCTTGGCCAGGAAGATTGCAAAGATTGAGAACACGCTGTCGGCGGTAGACAACAGCATACCCGCCATCTTGAGAACGAAACCGGCGGATTTGGTGACCGAGGCCAAGCCGCAGGCCATCGGCGACCTTACCGACACCGCCAAGTCAGGCGCGCAGGCCGGTTCTTCGGACGGAGCGGCGAAGTCCACATGGCAGGCTTCGGAGTCCGCAGCGTCCGGAGGCAAGGCAAGCCCGCAGAAAAGCGACATGGGCACGCAGTGGAGCAGCGGCGGCGCTGCGCCGCAGAACATCGAAGTGGAGCGCACCCAGGTCGTGCAGGGGGCGGACGGCACGATGCGCGTGGAGACCGTCACCTCGGGAGGCGGCTATGACAAAGGCGACTGGTTCGATCAGCTGTCCAACGCCGCGCCGCCCCCGGGTGCGAAGGTTGGCGGCGGCTGGAAGGCGGGGACCCAGAGGCCCAGCCGCCTGCAGAAACTTCGTACGTGGTTTTCCCAAAAGGCCGCGCAGATTCGCCAGTGGCTTAGGCGAGGCGGTTCGGGCGCCGAGGATGCCAGCAGCGGGGGTTCCTCGGCGGATTTTGCACATCCGATGTTCGAGGACCCCCACTACGTGGAAACCGCAAGCGACGTGGAGACGGCGGCGGTGCTGGACAATGCGCCTGGCAAGCTTGGAAACGTGGAGGACACGAGCGGCGCGGGCAAGACGGGGGACCAAGGCTACATCCCGATCAGTACCGGGTCGAGCACGGAAGCCGCGGCGGACGCTGCAAGACCGTCGACGGCCGCTGCTTCGCCGCCTCCCATTCCAACGACCAAGGCGGACTTGGACCAAATGATGGCCACGTACGATTACTCCGCCCGCAACCACTGGCGCACAATCAATAAAATGACGATGCAGGCCACGGAAGGAAACAGGCTGAAGCTGGGCACGCTGATGGACGTCCGCAACGCCGGCCTGGACAGCGCCCATGCCAGAATGACGGAATGGTACAAGGCCAACATAAACCCGAACGTCAACTTGGAGAGCTGGGGCAAAGCGAAAAACCAGAATTTCCAGACGCACGGGCTTCAAAACATGAGGACCTCCATGCACGAAAACCACTGGAAGGCGATGCAGGCGGGAAATTATGAACGGGCGGGCAAGTATGTGGAGGGCATGCGGCTTATATCGGACTACCTGAAGGCAATCGAAGATACGATGGTGGCGAAGCGGGCGGAAGACGTCGATATCTCGATGGTTGCAAGATACAACACGAAAGAGGCGCTGAAGGCCTTTCGCAAGGATCCCGAGTATCGGGTCTACAAGCAAATCGACCAGACGGGCAAGATACCGCAGTCCATGATCTCGGCGGAGAACGCCAAGCTTGGCAGGCCGATGACCATGTGGGAAATGGAAATTTTCACCCGTTTCCATGACGATTACTGGAGACTGCTGCATCGGGCGGAAACTGCGCTGGAGGCTGGGGATGACGCCCGCGCCGTACTAGCCCGTCTGAGAGACAGCGCGAGTATCAACCCGATTCACCTGAGTGCCACGGAGGAGCTCCAGCGCTTGGGTATTGGCACGAGTGTTGACGATCTCTATAACCGGGCCCAGTCAAAGATCGATCAAGTGGTAGACGCTACCAGCCTGCGGCTTACGGGCAAGCCCGCGCCGGCGATGGAGAACACGACGCTGGTTTCGAAGCTCTCCGTCGACGAGCTTGCGGCACTTATGGCCAAGCTGGACGCCATCGAGGCTACCGACCAGCTCAGCGAAGCGAACAAATTCGACGAGCTTGCCCCCCCTCCAGCGACGGTTGGAGCCTCCACGGAAGCTGCCAATGTGGAGGTCGTAAGGCCGGTGACCGACGAGGAAGGCGTGATGCACGGAATCTCGCCGTCGCCTTCGTCCGTGAGCGGCGAGGACGCGCGGCAGTTTCAGTCGTTGCTTGAGGGGGGGGATCCGGTCAATCCCGGCAAGGGCGACGCTTTGGAATCTCCGGGGGATACTGCGAAGGGACTCGATAACGATCTGGAGCTTCAGCGGACCGACACGCCTTTCAACGAAGTATTGAGGGTAAGTGACTCAGCTGAGGACGCGGGCAAAGCCGGGGAAGACGCGGCGGGAGCGGGTAAGGCAGGTAGCTCGGCGCTGGGCGCAGGCAGCACGGGCGAAGAGGCGATCGATCCCGCGTCGTATATCAGTAACTGGGACAAGCAGTATCACGATACGCTGAACGGTTGGCGCGACGCACAAATGGATACCGGTCCGAACTCTTTTGAAACAGTACATGAGATGCGGTTTTGGGGGTTGGATGAAATTGAGCGCAGAATGAGGGACTACATCAGCAAGAACATTGATCCGGGCGTAACTGATGCAGATATGGGAATACGCGACATGCACTATTACAACGGAATGGCCAATGCAAACCGCCATCCCACGGTAGAAATTCACAATTATCTTAAGGAGCAGTACAGGATGGCGACGGCCACTGGTGACGCGAAGAAAGCCCAGACCGCGGCAGAAGGCCTTCGGATGATGTCGGGGTACATGGATTCAATGGCGGACATGATGAAGAATTTGCGCGCGGAAGCGAACGTCTTTGAACAGGCGGAGTATAACCACGTGCTGGCACTCGATTTGCTAAGGCAGGACCGTCAATACCAGAATTGGAAGCATTGGTATGAGAACAACGAGCTCTCTCCGAGCATGTTGGATCTCGATGAGACCATTCGTGGCAGAGCTGCAACCGAAGATGACATGCTATATAATCTCTCTGTATTTGCGGCAATGAACACCCCTATGAAGCTGGCGGAGGATGTTTTGGAGAAAGGCGGCGATGCGCGGGGCATGTTGCGACGGTGGGTGGACAATATTAGATCTGGGGTCTTTCCCGGTGGCGCGGAAATGGAAGACGGGTATGTTACGGTGAGCAACATGGTTGATGCAGCGGTGTCTTCGGCTCACAGGCGGTTAACAGGAGAGAGTTCACCGCCGGTCAAGAATTATTTGTCATCTTCGATTTTCGATCAGAAGCACATGGATCTACTAACGGCGGGGTTTGACAAAGTTGAGGCATCGAGAGTAGTAGACTTGGCGGATGACGATTTGGCAGGCGATCTTATCTTAAACTACTTTCCAAAGTCCGCGACGACGCGCGAACATCGACCAGGCCCGCCCCCCACGACCGTGAAGGTGGAGGCGGTGACGGACGTCGAGGCGGTCGCGCACGGAGTGGCGCCGGATTTCCCGACGGTGGAGGTGCGGGTGCCAGAGCTGCCGAAGGCGCCAGAGACACCGCCGCCAGCCGCCGTGGACGACGCGTTTGACGCCAGCAAGCTGGACAGCATGGTGGATACGGGGAAGGTCGAAGACGCGGCGGGACCGCTGCAAAGTGCATACCCGAAAGGGGTGAGAGACCCGCAGGAATACATATCCAAGTTTGACGAGAAAATCACGGCTATTCATACCAGGCAGAACAGCGCGACATTTGACCAGTCAAGACGGGCCTTGGGAACGGTGATCGATGTGCGCAACTCGTCACTTGACGAAATTCAGAGAAGAGCCACGGACTTCATCAAAACGCACATTGACCCGAATGTCTCGGACGAGGCCCTGGGGCTGTCAATGTCTGAAGAGCTGCTGCGTGTTGATCCAAGTGCCTTGGATGAGGTCGGGGAGTATAGCGATACCGCCTTCCTGCACAGGGTGGGCAATCTCAGCGACCAGCACCCTGCGATGGACACATTCGAGTACCTCAAGGCGAAGCATGCGGAGGCGGCGAACGCAGGGGACGTCAACACGGCGAATGCGGCTACTGAAGCTATGCGGATGATGTCGGAGTATGCCGCCGTTGCGGAAGAGACGCTCGCGCAAAAGCATCTGGAAACCGACATCATTGACAAGTCCCCATATGACACCGAGATCGCGCTAGAATATTTACTGCATGGGGGTATTGGCGACTCTCATGCAGACTACGATTACTACCGCAGGTTTCTAGATGAAGGCGCACCTATAGAGGATTCTCCTATGTTCAAGTATATGCGTCAAAAGAAGGGGCACAATATCGGTGGGGGCGGTGGATACATAACCACGATAAATCGGTTTACCGAAATGGAAATGGAGTATATTTATCAGCTGACTGCGGCGAATGCGATCGCTCTCAGAGATGGCGAGCTGGCGCTTCGGAGAGGCGAGGACGCGCGATGCATGCTAAAGCGATACGCCACGTCCACAAGAATTGGAAGGTGGGAGAAGTACATGCCTCAAGCCTATGACTATGCGTTGCGCGCCTATGAGGGGATTGCCAAGGTAGCATATCACCAACAGTTTGGATCCTGGGACATTCCTCCGCCTGTGCATGGGCTTGTATTTACGGAATTTGACGACGCGGATAAGCTGATACTTTTCGGCAAGTTTGACCAAATCGACGAAACCGCGTTCTCGGCCTCGATAATACAGGCTGAAGAGCTGGCAAGGGCAGGGGAATTGGCGAAAGTCGATGGTGCGCAAATTATCAAGGGCGTGCCGGACTGGGGGCATGCGGCGGGGGACGCAAATATCTACCTGAGGTCGCATGACGTGCCCGAAGCGATAAGAGACGGCCGCAAGTACTTTGACGACATACACGAGAAATTCAGCAATATCCAGTCTCTGCATCGCAAGGCGTCAGCCGATGTTGCTGACGGCCGCGAGGCGGGCGCAGTCCTTGAAATACGAGACTATACACTTGACATGGCCCAGAAGAGAACAACGGACTTCATCCGTACGCATATCGATCCGAACATTACGGACAGCGCAATGGGAATCAGAGATGCGAAGTTCTATGCGGACACGTCTACCCCAAAGTCGATACACGCCATTGACGCGATTACAAATTGGCTGAATGTCAGGTACGCCAATGCGGTTGAGGTACAAGACGCGGCGCAGGCCAACGCCGCGGCCGAGGGTCTCCGGCTCATGTCGGAATATTTAGGGGAGACGGAAGGCATTATGGGCGCCAAATACGAGAGTTTGATGGCCTTCACGGCCTCCGACAAGGTGGTACTGACACAGCGGTTTGACATGATTGAAGCGTCCCACCCGTTGAATCAGGTGGTGGATCAGTACAAGGCGATGGAAGACGACTGGATCAAGAATTCCCTTGATGAAACCGGAGAGGCGTTTGACGAATCGGCCTTCTACGCGTCTTCCGCTGCCGCCGACTCGCAGATTGAGCCGGACCCGCTACCCATCCCCGATGATATCCCAGTGATGCCCGACGTGGCGGCGGAAAACCGCGGCTGGGCGGCAGCCTGGAGGAACTTGCAGGTAAAGGATACTCCGGCAAGCCTAAACGACCAGCTTAGAGATGCTCCTACCGTGGCGCAAGTGCGCAATTTCGCCGAGGAAGGCATTTCAGGGCTACTTGTAAATATGGCAGCGCAGGTTGATCCGTCTTTCACCGGAGAGCTCATGGTTGGAAACGCCAGCACACCGGCAGACCAGGTGCAGGCGATACGGCAATTCCTAGTGACTCAGCAGCGCTTGGCTGTGCAGGCTGGCGATGTGGAAAAGGCCGAAGACCTTGCCGAGGTACTGAGGCGCTCAACGGGATATCTGGTTGAAACCGACAATACGCTAACGCGGCTGCTTGCCAATAATGCCGCGCCGCGGCAAGCACCCTATAGTACAAAAGAGGCTCTGGAGCGGGTCGGGTTCGATCTGGGTTATCGGATGCACATGGGGTACAGCAGAAAGATCGAACTTCCTGACGAGATCACGCACAGGGTGGCGGCGTGGGACGGCGTAGTCAGTGCCCTGCAGTCAGGGAGAGACCCCAGAGCAGAATTGTTGCGGCGCGTGGACGGAAGCAACTACGGCCTTGTCGATGAGGTTGAGCGCGCCGCCTACGCGGAGGTCGCCAAGTCGTTTGACCGCGCGCTGCAGGAAGTCGTGGGCGAAGGCCAGCCGCTGCCTCCGGTTGAGTTTGATGGAAAATTGTTTTCGGTGTTCGACGGTGCGGAAAGGGAAAAACTTGTGGAAGCATTTATGGAAATCGATGCCGGAGCGGTCGTTGCGCATCCAGAGATTCCCGAAGACCTGTTCTCAGTTGGTTTTGACGACCTGCTGGTCATGCCGGTAACCAGGGCCGTCGAGCCGCCGTCGCCACAGGTAGTCGATGAGTTGACCACGCCTTTGCCTTCGACAGCCGCTGCCGCTCCCAGAAGGGCGGCTGAGGACTCGCACCTTGATGCTTGGAGAAACGCCATGGAGAGGGCGGCCAACCAGGACCCGCAGCCGCTCGTCTATCTCGACACGGGTTCGGTGGCAACCATCTACGCGAGCGACAGCGCAGGGCGGTCGGCGCTGGACCAGATTGCGAATCCGCGCGGTGCGGCGCAGCTTGGCCCCCAGCAGCGCGGCATAGCGAAGCCTTTCGCTCAGCTGTCTCGGCAAGAGCGGAAGTTCATTAGGGGATCAAAGTGGCGGCAGCCTGCAGAGGCGGTGCAGGATATGCGCTTCCTGTTCCAGGATCCTGACGATCTCGTTCCGAGCGCCGCCGAGGGAGGTGTGTGGGACCGCAGGCTGACAGAAATGGAAATTGAATATTACATGGACGAGCCGCACGTACCTCCCAGATCAAGAAGGCAGATTGGCACAAGCTCCCATGGCAGGCCAGGTCGCCGGATACGACATCCGAAGAGAGTCTAGACATGAGCGGACAGCGCATCGGACTACCAGCGGCAGAGCCCGTCATCCCTACGGACTGCATGGGCATGATTAGGTGTGTCGGGAATCAGCGCAGCCTATTGGCGGGTAGGTCGACATGAGCATTACGGCCGATCGCGAGCTCTACGCGTTGGAGTCACGTTCCGAGTCTTTTGATCTTGCGAGCATCGGCAACTTTGCCCGCGTGGGGGAGAGCGACCTGATTGATGTCGGTATGGGTAGTCTGATTGACAGCGTCGAAGGCGACGAGGCGGCTACCTACGGCTCCCTAACCGAGACGCATGACCATAAGCTGAACCGGATGATTGGAGCCGTCGAGACCGAGATTCTTGGCGAGCACACGATCAAAGGTAAAGACGACATGACGATGATCACCGGGGCGATGACGGAGACTCAGGTCGGCGGCCTTGTCACGGCTGCGGGCCAGAGCGACGCATTGATGGGCATCGCCGGTATGCGGTTGACGCTTGTGGGTGACCTGTGGATATCGGGACTGTTTGGTGCCGAGGAGAAGCTCGCCACGGGCATTGCCGACGGCGTGCTGATTGAGATTAGCGGGCTGGCGTTCGAGCGGGAGTATCTCAGCTCCAGCCACAAAGGCACATTCGCCTACCAGAACGCCGCTGTGACCCACACCACGGCTGCGACGTCGTTCTTTCCGTATTTCAAGATTGTCCGAGGGCTGCGCAACCAGCTTCCCGGTTCCGGCGCTCCAGAGGGCGAGGGGGGAGAGCCCTCTCCGGCAGCGCCGCCTCCCGCGGCGGCGGGAGAGGGCGGTGAAGCCACCGGCGGTACGGATGGCGTCGTCAATGCGGGCACCGCCAACGCGGCGTCCACTGGCAGCGGTGATGCGTCTCAAGGTGCCACAAGGGCGGCTTCGAGCGCGGGAGAGGGTGCGCCCACCGGCACGACGACCAGCTCCGCCATTGGCGGAGGCGCTACCAACACCGCTCAGGCGACCGGCGGCGCGACAAATGCGGCGAGTCCGGGGCTGCTGAACGGCGCCGGCACGGCCAATCCAGCCGCGAACGCGGCCCAGCCCGGCGTAGATCTGGCCAACGCGGCGACTCCCACGACCTGGCGCGCGGTGGAGAGACTCGCCAGTCTTCAGAATGCAGCCACCGCCGATTCAGCCAAGCATGTCGAAGACGCGTCAGCGGCGGCGCGAACCGGAGACCTTCACCATGCCGATCAGGCGTCGGTCGGCTCGCAGATGGACGAGATGCTGGCGGCGGCTGGGGGGACGGGGCAGGCAGGCGGAGACGTATCCCTTCCGGCGCCTCGGCCAGAGGTTGGCGCGGACGATGCTGCAAACCTCGGTGGCGATCTGGCAAACAGCAGGTATGCAGGCGAGAAGCCGCCGGCGCCGGGAAGGGACGCGCTCTACAAGCAGTCCTCCGGATACAAACAGTTCTTGGAGTCAAAAGGCATCAATGTGGAGTGGAGGAGCGGCTGCTGGCGTCCTGTACTGGAGGAGGGTGCTGCGCCGCCGACCATTGGCGCGACCCAGTACATCAACGGCGAATGGAGGCTTATCGAGTCGGGGGCGAAAGCCAGCGACGCCGCCATGAATCCCGGTGCGCTGCCGGGGTTCAAGGAGTTTGGCGGCCGCGACCCGGGGACATTTTCGCGGATGCGTAAGCTTGTGGGCCTCGCGGGCGATGCCGCGCCGCAGGCCGACAATGTAGCGGCGGCGTCATCAACCGCGTCGCAGCAGGCGTACATGGCCCGCGTTCTTGGGGAAGCGGGGGAGGAGGTGGCCAGTAACACGCCGGAGGTACAGCGGGCGCTGGACAGCATGCAGGAGGCGGCTGAAGCGGCCAACCGGTCGGATGCGGACAGCCAGTGGTGGAAAGAGACGCAGAATATGGTCGCTGCGGCGGACCAGAATACGGCGGGGATGGCTGACAACGATATCGCATTAATCGGCCGTATGGATGATGCGGTGGACGGCGTCTCGTCGACGTCTTCCAAGGCAGGCGAGGGTCTGCAGAAGGCGATAGCGCAGGCCACCGACCCCGCACAGAGTGCCGTGTTTGGGGTGCGTAACCCGGCGCATCAGGGAAGTACGCATGCGGCCAGCATGCGGCAAGTGGAGAAGACGCTGAGCGGCGGAGACGCGGCCCATCTGCTGCCCACGGCGTCGCAGGCGAGCGAGAAGGTTGGGGCTGCGTCGGTATTGCGGGCGGGCAAACAACTCGAAGATATGAGTGTCAAGGAGGCATTCAAGTCCATAATGGGAGACCAAGCCAAAGAAATGGTGGCGCATTTCAAGAAGACATTGAAGGAAGCGGAGGATGCCAAGGCGGCGAGTGGCGGCTCTCCGCCGGCTGGCTCGGGCGATCCGATGGTAATTGAAAATATAATCAGTGCTGCGGGGGCGGGTGGCGCAACGTCTGTCGCGAGTGAAGAGGTCACGCTGCTTGAGGATTTCATAGCGGCTCTGGAAGGATCCATCCCTGAACTGCGGCAATCGGCGGAAAGAGTGGAGAGTGGGCAGGGGTCCCTGCTTGGCGTGAACGCGGTGGAGGACACTGCGTCCGCATTGCAAAAGCTGGCTGGAAAGGGTGAGGACATTGCGGGCAGCGACCTGCACAAGGTGGCCAATGGCAGGACAGGCGGTTGGCAGTCGCCGCTGTCAATTGCGTCCGCTGGCGACGACGGCACCCGGCATGCATCACCGAGTCCGCAGATGGACTATTTGGGCGCGAAATGGGCGGATCCGACTGGCGGCGCGAAGGCAACCTCGGATGGGCGTCCGCAGAACGTGATGGATGATCAGACCATTGTGATGCAGGGGCCTGATGGCCAGTTTCGAATCGAGACGGTTGGCTCTGGTACGGCCTACAACAACGCCGACTGGCTCAAGCATCTTTCGAACGCGGAGCCGCCGAAGGGAATGGGGTCGACGTACAGAGCGAGTCGCGGAAGCAAGATCAAGGACTGGTTCAGGAATCTTTTTTCCCGCATACGGCAGTTTTTCTCCGGTGGCGACAATGCGTCCGGCAGCGGCCAGGGTATCGGGTCGGGGCTTCAGCATCAGATATTAGGGTCTCCGGCTGACCCGCAGGTTACCGCCGCGCTTATGGACAGCGTACCGGGCAGGGTCGCGGACCAGCTGGGGACGTCGCTGGATTCGGTTCCTCCATCATCCGTGAGCGGTGAAGGCGCGAGGCAGTTTCAGTCGTCCCTTGAATCGGTGAACCCGGTCAATCCCGGCAAGGGGGACGCGCTGGAGTCTCCGGGGGATGCCGCGAAGGGGCTCGACAACGACCTGGAGCTTCAGCAGACCAGCTCGACCAGCGATGGCTTAAGGGCGGGTGACGGAGCCGAGGATGGTGGCAAAATTGGGGATGCCGCAGGAGGCGGAAGCGGAGCGTGGACGACGCCGCCTCCGATTCCTACGGGCAAGGCGGAACTGGACCACATGATGGCCACGTACGAGTACAGCGCTCGTCAAAGCTGGCAAAGAATCAATAAAATGACAATGCAGGCCACGGAAGGAAACAGGCTGAAGCTGGGTACGCTGATGGACGTCCGCAACGCCGGCCTTGACAGCGCCCATGCCAGAATGACGGAGTGGTACAAGGCCAACATCAATCCGAACGTCAACACTAGCTCCTGGGGTAAGACGGAACTTCAAAATTTCCAGACACACGGGCTTGAAAATATGAAGAACGGCATGAGCGAAGCCCACTATCGCGCGATGCAGAGGGGAGATTATGCGAAGGCGGGAAAATATGTGGAAGGCATGCGGCTCATTTCGGAATACATGAAGGCAATTGATGACACGCTCGTGGCAAAGCGGGCGGAGGATGTCGACATCTCGATGGTCGCAAAGTACAATGCGAGGGAAACGCTGAAGGCGCTTCGAAAGGATTCCGAATATCAGGTCTACAAGAAGATCGACCAGACGGGCAATTTGCCACAGTCCATAATTACGGCTGAGGAGGCGCGCCGCGGCGCGCCGCTGGGCGAGTGGCATAAGGATATGCTGCTTCGCTTCCATATGGACTACTGGAGGCTTTTGCATCGGGCAGAATTGTCGCTGGAGGCGGGGGATGACGCCCGCAGCCTCCTAGCCCGTCTTGGTGACAGTCGGAGCATCTCCAAAATTCATCACAGCGCCCCGGAGGAACTCCGGCGCCTGAACATTGGCACGAGCATCGACGACCTCTATGGTCGGGCGCAGTCAAAGATTGATCAATTAGTAGACGCCACGAGCCTGCGGTTGACGGGCAAGCCTGCACCGGCGATGGAGAACGCAACGCTGGTTTCGAAGCTCACCTCTGAGGAACTTGCGGCTCTCATGGCCAAGCTGGACGCCATCGAGACCACCGACCAGCTCAGCGAGGCGAACAAGATAGACGATCTTGCGCCGCCGCCAGCGGCGACCGTCGCTGCCACGGATACTGCCAGCGTGGAAGTTGTAAGGCCGGTGACCGACGAAGAAGGGGTAATGCATGGCGTCTCGCCGGACTTCCCGACGGTGGAGGTGCGGGCACCGGACCTGCCCAAGACGCCGGAAGCCCGTCCATCGAGCGCTGTGGACGACACCTTTGACGCCGGCAAGCTGGATAGCTTAGTGGACTCGGGGAAGGTGGAAGATGCTGCCGGGCCGCTGCAAAGCGCGTACCCGAAGGGGGTAAGGGATCCGCAGCAATACATATCCAAGTTTGACGAGAAAATTACGGCCATTCATGCCAGGCAGAACAGCGCGACATTTGACCAGTCGAGGCGGGCGCTTGGAACGGTGATCGATGTGCGGAACTCGTCGCTTGACGAAATTCAGAGAAGGGCCGCGCACTTCATAAAGACGCACGTTGACCCGAACGTTACGGACGAAGCCTTGGGGCTGTCGTTGTCCGAAGAATTGCTGCGCATTGATCCGAGCGTCGTGGACGAGACTGGGGAGTACAGCGACGCCGCATTCCTGCACAGGGTGGGGAACCTCAGCGACAAGCACCCAGCGATGGATATGTTCGAATACCTGAAGGCGAAACACGCGGAGGCGGCAAATGCGGGGGACGTCAACACGGCGAACGCGGCTGTGGAAGCCATGAGGATGATGTCAGAGTACGCCGTCGCAGCAGAAGACACGCTTGCGCAGAAGTATCTGGAGACTAACATCATTGACAAGCCTCCGTATGACACCGAGTTTGCACTGAACTATATGATTGAGGGAGGTGTCGGCAGCTCCAACAGTGAGATTCATTACTACCGCAAGTACCTGGATGAGGGCGCGCCTATAGAGAACTCGCCAGTGTTCAAGTGGGAGCGCCATAAGCGGGGGCATCACCTGTCTGATGGATACCTTAGTATAATAAACCGCTTCACCGAAATGGAAATGCAGCAGATTCACCAGCAGACTGCGGCGAATGCCATCGCGCTCAGGGACGGCGAGCTGGCGCTTCGAAGAGGCGAGGACGCGCGAAGCGTGCTGAAGCGCCACGCGATGTCCACAGGGATCGGCAGGTGGGAGAAGTATATGCCCGAAGCCTATGAATATGCGCTAACCGTCTATGACGGGATTGCAAAAGTCGCGTACCACAATGCAACAGGAAGCTGGGACATTCCACCCCCCGTGCATGGGTTTGTGTTTACAGAGTTTGACGACGCGGACAAGCTGGTACTTTTCAGCAAGTTTGACCAGATAGACGAAACCGCGTTCTCGGCCTCGATCATTCAGGCGGAAGAACTGGCAAGGGCTGAAGAGCTAGCCAGGCTAGATGGCGTGGAAATCATTGGGGGTGTGCCAAACTGGGAGAAGGCGGCGGGTAATGCCAATCTCTATCTGAAGTCGCATAACGCGCCGGAAACAATTAGGGACGCCCACAAGTATTTTGGCGACATTGACAAGAATTTTGACACCATCCAGGATTTGCAGCGCAAGGCTACGTATGATATTGAGAACGATCGCAGGTCAACGGGTACGGTTCTGGATATTCGGAATCACGCATTTGATGACATGCAGAAAAGAATAACGGCTTTCATCCGTACGCATATGGATCCCAACATTACGGACAGCGCAATGGGAGTTAGGGACGCGCAGTACTATGCCGATGCGACTGGTCCTACGGCGGCACATCCGATACATGCAATATCGAATTGGCTGAAGGCGAAGTATGCCAAGTCGACGGAAATACGGGACGTGGCGCAGGCCAACGCGGCGGCCGAAGGTCTTCGGCTTATGTCGGAGTATCTGAGAGAGACGGAGAACTTAATGACCTCCAAGTATGACGATCTTGCCGTGCCCGCACCGGCTACGTACAACGTGCCGTCTGTTCACAAGCGACTTCTGGAGGATCCCAGCGTACAGCTGATTAAGGAGTTCTCCGAAACGGGTCAAGTGCCGGCATCTGTAGTAGATGAAAATTCGGAGCTGCTGGGAAGGGCGCTTGAGCAAGACGAGTACGACGAGCTTTTTGAGCTTTTCACCCATCGAGAGCTTGGCCTGCGCACGGCCGAGGAAGCTATGAGCAGGGGCGAGGACGCCAGGGCTGTCCTGCATCGAAGCGCGGACTCTGATGTTGCAAAATTGTCGGAGGGCGTTCGGGATGGATACGAGTTCATCCGAGACATACTGGACGAAATTGTTCATTACGACGTTATTAGGCAAAAGGGCAAACTCGCACCGCCCATTGATAATCCGGGCATCTACTCGACTTTCACGGACGCTGACAAAGCGTATCTGGCGCAGCGGTTTGACTTGATCGACTCGTTTCACCCGCTGGATGTGGTGGCCGATCAGTACAAACTGATGGAGGACGACTGGAGCAGGCTCATCATTACGGAAACGGGGCAGACATTCGATGGTGCAACCTACTTCACCTCTTCCGCTGCCGTTGACTCGCAGATTGGGCTGGACCCGCTGCCTATTCCTGAAGCTCCAAAGATCGCCGACATGGTGGCGGAGAACCGAGGCTGGGCAGCAGGGTGGCGGAATCTGCAGATCAAGGACGCTCCGGCAAGCTTCAACGACCAGTTGCGGGATGCTGCCACCATATCGGAGGTACGCAACTTCTTCTACAACGCCGCTTCGGAGCGAATTGTAAAGATGGCGATGGAGGTGGATCCGTCATTTACCCGCGAAGCTATGGTAGGAACGGCGCGCCACAAAGCGGCCCAGCTAAAGGCGATGCGGCAGTACCTTGTGACGCAGCAGCGCGCGGCGATGCTGGCAGGCGATGCGGAAAGGGCCAGCGACCTTGCCGAGATACTGAGGCGGTCGACGGGATATCTGGTGGAAACCGACAATACGCTAACGCGTTTGCTTGCCGACATTTCCGCGCCGCAGCAGATACCCTACAGCGCCGCCGATGCGCTGGAGCAGGTTGGATTGGATCCGGGTTATCGGATGTACATGGGGTACAGCAGAAAGATCGAGCTTCCAGATGTGATAACCCACAGGCGGGCGGCGTGGGACAGCGTAGTCAGTGCCTTGCAGTCAGGGAAGGACCCCAGGGCTGATCTGCTGCGACGCGTGGACGGAATCAACCATGGCCTTGTCGATACGGTCGAGCATGGCGCCTACCTGGAAGTCGCCAAGGCGTTTGACCGCGCGCTGCAGGAGGCAGTGGGCGAAGGCAATCCCCTGCCGCCAGTGCAACATGATGGGAAGATTTTCTCGGCGTTCGATGACGCGGCGCGGAGAGCCCTCGCGGAAACATTTGACGACATCGACGGCGGAGCGGTCGTTGCACATCCGGAAACTCCCAAAGATATGTTCTCCGTTGGATTTGATGATCTATTGGTAATGCCGGCATTCAATGCAGCCGAACCGCCGTCGCCACAGGTAGTCGATGACTTGACCACGCCTTTGCCTTCGACAACCGCTACCGCTCCCAGAAGGGCGGCTGGAGACTCGCACCTTGATGCTTGGAGAAACGTCCTAAGGAGAGCGGCCAATCAGGACGGGAAGCCGGTCGTCTATCTCGACACTGGTTCGGTGGCCACCGTTTACGCGGGTGACAGTGCTGGACGATCAGCGCTTGACCGGATTGCGAATCCGCGCGGCGCGGCGCAGCTTAGCCCCCAACAGCGCGGCACAGCGAAGCCTTTCGCTCAGCTGTCCCGGCAAGAGCGGAAGTTCATTAGAGGATCAAAGTGGCGGCAGCCTGCAGAGGCGGTGCAGGATATGCGCTTCCTGTTCCAGGATCCTGACGATCTCGTTCCGAGCGCCGCCGAGGGAGGCATGTGGGACCGCAGGCTGACAGACATGGAAATTGAACATTACATGGACGAGCCGCATGTGCCCCCCAGGTCAAGAAGGACGATTGGCACAAGCCCCCATGGCAGGCCGGGTCGCCGGATTCGGCACCCGAAGAGAGTCTAGACATGAGCGGACAGCGCATCGGACCACCAGCGGCAGCGTCGGTCATCCCTATCGACTGCATGGGCATGATTAGGTGTGTCGGGGATCAGCGCAGCCTATAGGCGGGCAGGTCGACATGAGCATTACGGTCGATCGCGAGCTCTACGCGCTGGAGTCACGCTCCGAGTCTTTTGACCTTACAAGCATCGGCAACTTTGTCCGCGATGGCGAAAGCGACCTGATCGACGTCGGCATGGGCAGCCTGATGGACAGCGTCGACGGTGACGAAGAGGCCACCTACGGCTCCCTGACCGAGACTCATGACCACAAGCTAAACCGGCAGATCGGAGCCGTCGAGACCGAGATTCGGGGCGCGTACAAGGCCGACGGCAAAGACGACATGCTGATGGTCACGGGGGCCATGGCGGAGACCCAGGCCGGCGGCATGATTACGGCGACGGGCCAGAGCGACGACCTGATCGGCATCTCCGGCATGCGGCTGACGCTTCTGGGCGACCTGTGGATAGCCGGCCTTTTCGGCATGGAGGAGAAGATCGCCACGGGCATCGCCGACGGCCTGCTGATCGAGGTATGCGGGCTGAAGTTCGAGCGGGAGTACCTGAGATCCAACTACAACGGCACGTTCTCGTACCAGAACGCCGCCATCACGCACACCACGGCGGCGACGACGTTCTTTCCGATGCTGAAGGTGGTCCGGGGCCTGCGCAACCAGCTTCCCGGCTCCGGCTCTCCGGAGGGTGAAGGAGGGGAGCCCTCTCCGGCGGCGCCGCCTCCCGCGGCGGGGGGAAAGGGAACGGACGCGGCCACCGGCGGTACGGACGGCGTCGTCAGTTCGGGCGCCGCCAACGCGGCCACCGGCGGCGACGAGGCGACTCAAGGCGCTACCAGGGCGGCTGCAAGCGCGGGAGAGGGTGCGCCCACCGGTACCACGACCAGTGCCGCCCAGGCATCTACTACTCCTACGAGCATGGTGAACCCCAGCGCTATTGATGCGCCGAATGCGGGCCAGCTCAGCGGCGCCAGCACGGCCAATGCCACCCAGGCGTCCACCACCCCGACGAGCATGGTGAATCCCTCTGCGCTGGATGCGCAAAAATTTGGATTGCTTGACGGCACCAGCACGGTCAATGCCGCCGCCAATGCGGCCCAGCCCGGCGTGGATCTGACCAACACGGCGTCGCCCTCGACCTGGCGCGCAGCGGAGAGACTGGCCGACCTGCAGAATGCGGCCGCGGCCGATTCGGTACACCACGCCGACGACGCGTCGACGGTTGCGCATGCGGGGGATCTTCATCACGCCGACCAGGCGTCGGCCGGTTCGCAGATCGACGAGATGCTGGCGGCGGCCGAGCAGGCGCAGCAAGGACCGCGCTACGGCCATGACGGCAGGGCCATTGGGCCGGCGATGAAGGGCATGACGGAGAAGCAGGTAGAGGCCGTCCGCCGGGGCATGGAGGCGGTGTGGGGACCCTGCGAATGGGATCCGGAATACGGATGGGTAGCCGCCAATGTGAGCCAGGGGCCGGCGCGCATGAAGATTGAGGACGTCGTGCCTTCAGCGGGGAGCGCCAGCGGCGCTGCCGGGGCGTTTCGCCCGGCGGGGAGCTCGGTTGAGGATGCAGTGCAGGCCGGCCGGCCGGTGGCCGACCAGGTCGGCGGGGCGCCGCCGACTGGAGCGCAGAATATTACAGCCGATGGAACGCCCCCGGCGAGATCGCAGAACGCAGCTGGCGGCGGCAACCTCGATAGCACGGGCGACCCGCTTTACGAAGCAATTCCAGGCCAGCAGAGGCCGCAGGTGCCGGATGACGCTGGCGACGGCCGCTTGGGGGAGCCCGGCTACGCCC
>CAZPIN010000117.1:0-5139 GCA_964586735.1 uncultured Rhodobacterales bacterium
GGGGGGGGGGAAGCTTTCAGCATGCGCTTTTCTCCTCTTTGCGGCGCGTCAGGCGCCATTCTACCCGCCGGCCAGCCTAGGCAGCAGCACCACCTCGCTGTCCTCGGCTACCGCCGTGTGCCACGAGTTCCGGTACAGCTCGCCGTCCACCGTCACGGATACCCCGCGGTCGATCTGCGGACGCAGCCCGGGATGCGCCTCCACCAGACGCTCCAGCGTCTCCTGGATGGTGCTGCCCGATACCTCCACCTCGGCCCGGCCTTCGGTCGCCGCGCGCAGCGTCCCCCATACCCGCACCCGCGGCATGGCTCAGGCCCGTCCGGCCTCGATCGCCGCCAGCACCCGCGGCGGCGACATGGGCACTTCCGTCAGCCGCTGGCCGGTGGCCCCGGCGATGGCGTTGCCCACCGCAGCAAGCGGCGGCACGATGGACGTCTCGCCCACGCCGCGCACCCCGTAGGGATGCCCCGGGTTGGGCACCTCGACAATCTCCGTGTCGATCATCGGCAGGTCCGACGCCACCGGCACCCGGTAGTCCAAAAACCCCGGATTCTGCAGCCGACCGTCCTCGCCGTACACGTAGCCCTCGTTGAGGGCCCAGCCGATTCCCTGGGCCGCCCCGCCCTGAAACTGCCCCTCGACGTAGCTCGGATGCACCGCCTTGCCGGCGTCCTGCAGCACCGTGTAGCGCACCACCTTGGTCGCCCCGGTCTCCGGGTCCACCTCCACGTCCGCCATGTGCACCGCGAAACTCACCCCGGCCCCCTCGGCCGTAACCTCGTGGTGGCCGGCGATGGGCCCGCCCGTGCTGGCCGACGTGGCGGCGATCTCCGCCAGCGACAGCGGCTCGTGCTCCCCGGCGTTCGCCCCGGCCGGCCTGGCGCAGCCGTCGGCCCACTCCACTGCCTCCTCGGGAATGCCCCACTGCTTCGCCGCCCGGGCGCACATCTTGCGGATGGCGTCGCGCGCCGCCTCGATGGTCGCCAGACCGCAGGCGAACGTCACCCGCGACCCGTCGGTGATGGCGTTGAAGCCCAAGGCCCCGGTGTCGGCGATCACCGTGTGCACCCGGTCAAACGGGATGCCCAGCTCCTCGGCCGCCATCATGCTCATCGACGCCCTCGACCCGCCGATGTCCGGGTTGCCCACCGACACCGCCACCGTGCCGTCGAAATTGACGTTCAGCGAGACGCAGGTCTCGCCGCCGAAATTAAACCAGAATCCGCACGACACCCCGCGCCCCTGGTTGGCCTCCAGCGGCGCCCTGTAGTGGGGATGCTCCCGCGCCGCGTCCAGCACCGCCCCCAGTCCGATGGTGCCGTAGGTCGGCCCGTAGGACGACCGCGTGCCCTTGCCGGCGGCGTTCTTGATCCGCACCTCCAGCGGGTCCAGCTCCATCCGCCGGCACAGCTCGTCGATGGCGCTCTCCACCGCGTAGGCCGCCATCGGCGCCCCCGGCGCACGGTAGGCCGCCTCCCTGGGCCGGTTGGACATCACTTCCCATCCCACCGTATGCACGTTGGCCAGGTCGTAGGCGGCAAACGCGCTCATCGCCCCCAGCGCCACCCGCGTCCCCGGATAGGCCCCGCCCTGGTAGCGCAGCTCGGCCGCGCCCGCCGTAATCGTCCCGTCGCGCTTCATGCCGATGCGCACGTCGATGCTGGTCGATGCGGTGGGCCCCGTCGCCCGAAACACCTCCTCGCGGCTCATCACGATCTTCACCGGCCGCCCCGCCTTGCGCGACAGCGCCAGCGCCACCGGCTCGATAAACACCGTCGTCTTGCCGCCAAACCCGCCGCCAATCTCCGACGCCGTCACCCGCAGCCGCGACAGGTCCAGTCCCAGCATCTGGGCGCACATGGCGCGCACGTGGTAGTGGCCCTGCGTGCAGCACCACAGCTCGCCCCGCCCGTCCGGCCCCAGCGTCGCCAGGCAGGCATGCGGCTCGATGTAGCCCTGGTGCGCCGCCTCCGTGCGGTAGCTGCGCTCCAGCACCTCGTCCGCCTCGGCCATGCCCTTCTCCACGTCGCCGTGGCCAAACTCCTGCCGCCCCACCACGTTGCCCGGCGTCCCCGCCGGCACCGTCTCGTCGGCGAGGCCCTCGTGCAGCACCGGCGCGTCCTCCCGCATCGCCTCGTCCACGTCGGTGACATGCGGCAGCGGCTCGTAGTCCACCTCGATCAGCTCCAGCGCCCGCTGCGCCGCCTTCTCGCTCGACGCCGCAACCGCCGCAACCGCGTGGCCGTCATACAGCGCCTTTTCGCCCGCCATCAGATGGTCCAGGTCGTAGCGGTGGACGGCGTCCTCCGGCTCAGTGAAGTCCGCCCGCGTCACCACCGCCTTGACCCCCGGCGCGGCCTCGGCCCGCGACGCGTCGATGCGGCGGATGCGGGCATGCGGATGCGGCGACCGCAGCAGCTTGCCCACCAGCATGCCCGGGGCGAAGACGTCGGCGCCAAACCGCGCCCGCCCCGTAACCTTGTCCACCCCGTCGGGGCGCGGCGGGCGCGTGCCCACCACCTTGAAGCCGCGCTCTGGCGCGGGCGCATGTACGTTCATTGCGCTCCCTCCCGCATTTCCCTGGCGGCGTCGGCCACCGCCCTGACGATCTTGTCGTAGCCCGTGCAGCGGCACAGGTTGCCGGCCAGCCCATAGCGGATCTCAGTCTCGCTCGGATTGGGATTCTTCTCCAGCAGCGCCTTCGCCGCCATCAGAAACCCCGGCGTGCAGATGCCGCACTGCAAAGCCGCATGGTCGAGAAACTTCCGCTGCAGCGGATGCAGCTGGTCGCCGTCGGCCATCCCCTCCACCGTCTCCACCTCGCGGCCCTCGGCCTCCGCCGCCAGCACCAGGCAGGAGCACACCAGCCGCCCGTCCAGCAGCACGCTGCACGCGCCGCAGTCGCCCGTGGCGCATCCCTCCTTGGCCCCGGTCATGCCCAGCCGGTTGCGCAGCACGTCGAGAAGGGTCTCGTCCGCCTCGCAAAGGTACTCGGCCGGGTCGCCGTTGACCGTGGCGGTTACCGCTATCTGGCTCATGTCTTCTCTCCCTTCGCCCGCTTCAGGGCAATGGCCGCCGCCCGCTTCGCCAGCACGCCCGCCACCCGGGTGCGAAACTCCGCCGTGCCGCGCTTGTCGTCAATCGGCCGGCAGGCGGCCGAGCATGCCTCCGCGACCCGCTCCAGCGCCGCCTCGTCCACCCTGCTTCCGGTCAGGGCGCTCTCGGCGTCCGCCACCCGTATCGCCGTCGGCGCCACCGCGCCCAGAGCCACGCTTGCCCGCACGCAGGTACCGTCCCCGTCCAGCGCCAGGCTGACGGCCGCGCCCGCCACGGCGATGTCCATCTCGGTGCGCGGGATAAACCTCAGATACGCGTCCCCCGACCGGGGCCCGGGATCCGGCAGCAGGATCGCCTCGACGATCTCCCCCGCCGCCAGCGACGTCTGGCCGGGGGCGGTGACGATCTCCTCCACCGCCGCAGTCCGTTCGCCCTTTGCTCCCCGGATTTTTGCCTGCGCCCCGGCGGCCACCATCGCCGGCACCGAGTCGGCGGCGGGCGAGGCGTTGCACAGGTTGCCCGCCAGGCTGGCGCGCTCCTGGATCTGGTCCGACCCCACCAGGGCCATCGCCTCGACCACGCCGGGCCAGACAGCCGCAAGTTCCGCGCTCTCCGATATCCGCGCCGATGGCGTCGCCGCGCCGACGCGGTACCCGCCGTTTTCCCGGCTCACGCCAAGCATCTCGGGTATGCGGTTGACGCAGACCACCATCTCAGGCGCGATCCGCCCGGTGCGCATCTGCACCAGCAGGTCGGTCCCCCCGGCAAGGACGCGGGCCTTTCCTCCCGCCTCCGCCAGCAGTCCCGCCGCCGCCGCGCTGCTTTCAGGCGCCTCAAATTGCATGTGCTTACTCCAGCCAGTTGGCGTCGCTGTGGTTTCTCCAGCGGACCCGACCGGGTCCGCCGGCGCACCCCGCCAGCTCCGCGGGCAGTCTGGGCCCGGCGGCAGCTGGCAAAGCCCGCTGTGTCAGTTGAGCCGGACGTTGACTCCCGACCCGGCCTCCGCGCTCGTTGTACGTGTCGCCTGCAGCACTACGACGCTTGCAAGCGTGATCAGGATAATCGCGGCCATCGCCGCAACGAATGCCTTCATGGCGCAGTCTCCAAGTCTGCCGATGCCCTAGCTTGCCGCAGAACGCGCATCAGGTCAATAGGCGGCGCGGCCCCTGCGGGCTTCCGTGCCTGCGCAGGAACAGGCAGCCCCATCTGGCGACTGCTGCGCGCTCCGGCGCTTCCCGCACAGGAGCCGGGCAGCAGCACAATGACAGCCCAACCCAGCGACTGCCGCCCGCTGCCTCCGCCTCCTGACGTCACTCTCCGCAGCCGCATCAGCCTGCCGCCGCAATGTACTCGCCTCGTTGGACGTTCGCCGCGGCAGGGTGTCCGCAGCGGCAAGACCTCTGACGCCTCTTTGCCTGTACCGCCGCGTCGGCCGAAGACTCCCCCTCTACCCGATGTCGAGCGCGGCGGGCAAGGGGCCGGGCTCCCGCAGAAGGTCCGAAGTCCCGCCAGTGGCATGCCCCGGCCACCGCCGGGTGATTCGCGAATCACCCGTAACTTGGCGCGTAGCAAGGAAAAACTCCAGACCGGCTTCCTCGCCGTTTGACAACGCAGTACAGAGGCGGACTGTAGGCGGCCCTCTTCACCATGCACCAGAGGAGCAGGACCATGAGCGTCGACGAGAAGAAACGGATTCAGTTCCACAACACCATGTACCGCATGGCGATGGAGGAACCCGAATCGCGGGAAACAGTGGTTCGCCTTACCGCACCCGAGGAGGTCTACGCCCGCAGGGTACCCAACACGCCGACGAGTCTGGTCGACGTTACCCTCCACGACTCTCTGGGAAGGGAGTTTCGCGCGGACGCGATCGTCGAGCTGCTGCTGAACAGCGAGATCAAGGTCGGGAAAGTCTACGAAAGCTACTTCATGTACGAGCATAAGTCCTACGACGACCGAGGCGACGTCCTGCAGGGCAACATCAACCGCCTGGTCTTCCAGCTGCGGCAGCTGCGGAAGGATCCCGAGTCCGGCAAGGTGCCGCTGGTCTTCGTCATCGTGTTCATGCACGGTCCTGGCGTT
>CAZPIN010000118.1:0-2057 GCA_964586735.1 uncultured Rhodobacterales bacterium
GCGGCGGCACACGTCTTCCGCGGAAGAATTTTCAAGTCCCGAAAGGATCATCGCAAGAATTGCTTCCCATATGCGGGAAGACAACTCGGTCCAGCTGACGCTTGGAGAGAAAGGGAGAGAAACCGACGTCGTGGTGCTCGACCCCGTTATTACCGCGGCGGTTCTGGAGGTGCTGCGGGTCCTGTCCAGCAGGAAAGGGTACGCAATCGGACCGGGCGACTATGATCTGACTTCGGAGCAGGCTGCTGATATACTGAACGTCGGACAAGACAGCATGGAAAAAATTCTCAACAGGGGGGAGATACCATATACCGAGAAGAAAGGCCACCGACTGGTACGTGCTGACGTTCTCTTTGCGTATAAGCGATTACGGAAGGCAAATACATTAAGGTGCCTAACGGAACTGGCACAGTGTGAGCAAAGAGAAGGGTAGACATGACAGGCGCTACGGGGATATTTTCTGCGGTAATTGACGCTTGCGTGCTTGTCAGCGTTTTGCGACGAGACTTCACTCTATCCCTCGCAGACGACGAATTGTACTATCCTCGCTGGTCAACCCGAATACTCAATGAGACTCAACAGGCAATACACAAGATTACCAAGGACAAAGCGGAAAGCATGCGACAATGTGCTATCATTCAGAATGCATTTCCTGACGCATCCGTTTCAGATTTTGAAAACACTGAAAATGAGCTGATCCTGCCAGATCCGGACGACAGGCATGTATTGGCGGCCGCAATAAAGACAAATGCGCAGTATATCGTTACTGACAACCTCAAGGACTTCCCCCGCTCGGCGCTTGCGCCTTATTCGATCGAGGCTGTGTCTTGCGACCAGTTTGTCGCAGGCATTATCCACACCCAGCCAGATACGGCAATGGCGGTCATTCGGATAATGAGAGGAAAACTGCACAAGCCAGCATTCAGCAGGACCGAGTATATCCGTCACGTCGAAGAGTGCGGACTACCGCAAATTACAGCAGCTCTGGAAGCAAACAAGCACCTGCTATAACACGCGTCAGTGTCGATGCAACTCGCACCTCAGGCCTGCTATGGAAAGCGTTTCCCTTAGAGTACGGGCGCAGAATGAGGAGTCGGGCGGCGACGACCTGCATCGGCTCTACTCGAAGCGGATTCTAGCCTTGGCGACCGGCCTGGCGGACTCGGGCCGTCTCTACCACCCACAGGCGACGGTGATGAAGCGGTCGCCGCTTTGCGGATCGACCGTGACTGTGGACCTTCGGCTGCGCGACGGCCGCGTCGAAGCCTACAGCCAAGACGTCAAGGCATGCGCTTTGGGACAGGCGTCGGCGGCGGTGCTGGGGAGGCGGGCAGCGGGACGGACCCCGGCGGAGCTGGAAACCGCGCGCGACCAGCTGCGGGCCATGCTCAAGGAAGGCGGACCGCCGCCCAAGGGAGACTTCTCCGAGCTTGAGGCGCTGTTGCCGGCGCGGGATTTTCGCAACCGCCATGCCTCCATCATGCTGGCCTGCGACGCGGTCACCGAAGCCGCGCAGATGGCAACGGCGGCATGACGAATCCGTCTCGCCTGCTGCAGCGCATGCGCGGCAGCGGGGCGCAGTGGTGGGAGACACATTACCGGGCGGTGGCCGATCTCAAGGCCGGCGAAGACGTCATCGTGCTGAGCGTAGGCGAAGTCGACATGCCCGCGCCGCAGGCGAGATGCAGGCCGACGACGACGACCTGATGTCCGGACGCCATCGCTACTCCGAGGCATGCGGCGAGCGCGCGGTGCGCGAGGCCATCGCCGCCCGCTACGCCGCCCGATGCGGGCGCGACATCGGTGCCGACCAGGTGATCTTCAGTTCCGGCGCCCAGACCTGCCTTGCCCTGCTCGTGCCCAGCCTTCTGGATCCTGGCGACGAACTGCTGATCCCGGAGCCCCGCTACATCACCTACGGCGGCGTCGCCGCCGCTGCGGACGTCGAGGCGGTGCCTGTGCCGCTGGACCCGGAGCGGGGCTTCCACCTGACCGCCGACGCGGTCGAGGCGGCCCTCACGCCGCGCAGCCGCGCCCTGATGCTCAATTCACCCCAC
>CAZPIN010000119.1:0-4397 GCA_964586735.1 uncultured Rhodobacterales bacterium
GCCGCCATCATCGACCCCACCATCCCCGCCAGCGCACCCAGCACCCCGGCCTCCGCGCAGGACGGGATCGCCCCTTCCGCCGGCGCCTCGGGGTTGATGCACCGCCAGCACGGTCCGCCCGTCCAGGGCCGCAGCACCGTCAAGTTGCCGTCCCACAGCCCAATCGCTCCGCTCACCAGCGGCACCTTCAGGCGGGCGGCGGCGGCGTTGACGCAGTCGCGGGTCGCGAAACTGTCCGACCCGTCCAGCACCGCGTCGCACCCTTCCATCAGGCTGTCGGCGTTGCTCCCGTCCAGCCGCTCGACCCGCGGCTCCACCGTTACGCTGGGATTGATTCGGGCGAGGGCGCGGGCCGCGCTCACCGTCTTGGGCGCGCCTACGTCCGGGGTGCCGTGCAGCACCTGGCGCTGGAGGTTGGACAGCGACACGCTGTCGTCGTCCACCACCCGCAGCGTCCCCACGCCCGCCGCCGCCAGATAGAGAAGGGCCGGCGACCCCAGGCCGCCGGCCCCCACCACAAGCGCCCGCGATTCGCGCAGGCGCATCTGGCCGGCGCCGCCAATGTCCCGCAGGACGATGTGGCGGGCGTACCGCTCCAGCTCCTCGCCGGAAAGCTCCATGGCGGCGGTCAGATGTCCTCGAACAGAGCCGTCGACAGGTAGCGCTCCGAAAACGACGGCACGATCGTCACGATCCGCTTGCCCTCCGCCTCGGGCCGCCGCGCCACCTCGACGCATGCGGCTAGGGCCGCCCCGGTCGAGATGCCCCCCGGCACGCCTTCCAGCCGCGCCACCTTGCGGGCGGTGTCGAAGGCGGTCTGGTTGCCGACGGTGACGATGTCGTCGATCACCGAGCGGTCCAGCACGTCGGGCACGAAACCCGCGCCGATGCCCTGTATCTTGTGCGGCCCGGGATCCCCGCCCGACAGCACCGGGCTGTCCTCGGGCTCCACGGCGATGATCTTGGTGTTGGGGCTGCGCTCGCGCAGGATGCGCCCGACGCCGGTGATGGTGCCGCCGGTGCCGATGCCCGACACGAAGTAGTCCAGCTTGCCGTCGGTGTCCGCCCAGATCTCCTCCGCCGTGGTCTTGACGTGGATCTCGGGATTGGCCGGGTTGGCAAACTGCTGCGGGATCACCGAATCGGGAGTCTCCTTGTGCAGCTCCTCGGCGCGGGCGACGGCGCCCTTCATGCCCTTCTCCGCCGGCGTCAGCACCAGCTCGGCGCCAAGCAGCTTGAGCATCTTGCGCCGCTCCTGCGACATGCTCTCGGGCATGGTCAGCACCAGCCGGTACCCCCGCGCCGCCGCCACGAAGGCGAGGGCGATGCCGGTGTTGCCGGAGGTGGGCTCGATCAGGGTGGTGTTGTCTCCGATCTTCCCCTGCTGCTCCAGGGAGTTGATCATCGCCACCCCGATCCGGTCCTTGACGCTGGCGATCGGGTTGAAGAACTCCAGCTTGCCGAGGATCTCCGCCGAGACCCCAGCGTCCTTGGCGAATCGCTTCAGGCGCACCAGCGGCGTGTTGCCGATGGTCTCCGTCACGTCGTCGTATATGCGTCCACGCACGTCTGCCATGTTGTTCTACGCCGTCTCCGGCGCCTCCTGCTGACTGCGGCCGAAGCCGCTTGGGTTAGATGGTGAAGTCCTGGGCCGGCGCGCCGTCGGGCTCGATGCCGGCTCCCTGGACCGTGCGGGACAGATGCTCCATGGAGATCTTGTCAAGCCGCGTTTCGATGGTGCTGGCGATTTCCGTCCACACGGGCGTCATGGCGGCGCGCCCCAGCATGGAGTGGGGCGCGTGGCGCCGCTTGCGCCCCGGCAGCTCTCCCAGCGTCCGCAGTACGTCGCCCACGGATATCCGCCGCCTCTCGCGGGCTAGCACGTAGCCGCCGCGGGGCCCGCGTATGCTTTTGAGGATTCCCCGCTTGGCCAGATGCTGGAGCGCAAGCTCGAGATAGCGGCTCGACACGCCATGCCGGTTGGCAAGCTGCTCGGCGCGCAGCGGACGTACCCGCGCGTTGTGGGCGATGTCGATCACCGCCTCGACCGCCAGCATGTCGCGCCGGCAGAACTGCACGATGCCCAGCAGCAGCAGTTGCTGCGGATTCAGCGTCGGCGCCTTTCCAGTCTGAGTGCTCATGCGAGTTCTCCTGCTATGCGCTCCGCCAGCCGCGCCGCGACCTTGCGCTTGGACATGCGCGGCCAGATTTCAGCGCCTTCCGCCGTGACCAGCACGACTTCGTTGTCGTCGCCGCCAAACACCCCGGCGCTCACGTCGTTGCCGACAACCCAGTCGCATCCTTTGGACTTGCGCTTGGACTTGGCCGCCTTGGCGGGGTCGCCGGTCTCGGCCGCGAATCCCACCACCAGGGCCGGACGCATGTTCTCGGGCAGCCCCGCAACCTCGGCGAGAATGTCGGGGTTGGCGACAAGGCTTACGTCGGGGGGACCGTCCGACTTCTTCAGCTTGCCGTCGGCGGCCGCCTCGGGCCGCCAGTCGGACACCGCCGCCACGCCCACGAACACGTCCGCCGGCAGCGATTCCATCACCGCCTGGCGCATCTCCTCCGCGCTGACCACCTGGCGGACGGCGCAGCCGTCGACCTCCGGGTCCACGCCAGGACCCGCCACCAGCGTCACTTCGGCGCCCGACCGGGACAGCTCCTGGGCCACGGCGCATCCCTGCTTGCCCGACGAGCGGTTGCCGATGAACCGCACCGGATCCAGGGCCTCGTGCGTCGGCCCGGCCGTGACCACCGCCCTGCGGCCGGCAAGGCCGCCGGTGGGAGCGAGCCTGGCCAGCACCGCCGCCAGCACCGTGTCGGGTTCCGACATGCGGCCGGGGCCGTACTCGCCGCAGGCCATCTCGCCGTCGTCGGGACCGATGATCTCGATGCCGTCGCGGCGAAGGGTGTCGATGTTGCGGCGGGTGGCGGGATGCTCCCACATGCGGACGTTCATGGCCGGCGCCAGCAGCACGGGAGTGTCGGTGGCGAGCAGCAGCGTGGCGGCAAGGTCGCTGCCCAGCCCGGCCGCCATGCGGGCGATGAGGTTGGCGGTGGCCGGGGCTACCACGATCAGGTCGGCCTCCCGCGAAAGTCGGATGTGGCCGAAGGAAGCCTCGGCGTCGGGGTCGAACAGGTCCTCCTCCACCGGATTGCCCGACAGGCTTGCCACGGAGAGGGGAGTCACGAACTCGCTGCCGGCCTCGGTGAGCACGCAGCGTACCTCGGCACCCTGTTCGCGAAGGCGGCGAATCAGCTCCAGCGACTTGTAGGCGGCGATGCCGCCGCCAATCACCAGCAGGATGGACCGCCCGTGCAGCATAGGTGCCAGACCCCTATTCCACAGAAAAATACTGTGGGAATGTCGTACACGGTACAATATAGTGCGGAATTGCGATTCTGTCCACCCCGCATGGCAGAGAGACGCAATGGCCTGTACCATCAGCTCGAGACCCACTGCCCGAGTACCAAGCTGCGACCTATGCCAGCCATGTCCCAGACCTCTCTCCTGACAAATGCCAGCATGGCCATCGCGGCGGCGGTCATGGCGGCGGTAGCCAGCTGGCCGGCGGCTGCGCAGGACATCGACCCCGAGAAGGCGGTCGCCCGATGCGACGAGATGGTGCAGACGGCGCCCAGCGGAAACAGCGGGCAGCCCCTGCCCAGGTTCGTCTCGGTGCGCTACACGAAGGCGAACGTCCGGCGCGGCCCCGACAGGTCCCATGCCATCGACTGGCAGTACGTACGGCACGGCCTGCCGCTCATGGTGGTGGCCGAGCACAAGGACTGGCGGAAGGTGTGCGACGTCGAGGGGGAGACCGGCTGGATCCACCTGTCCCAGCTGTCGGGGAAACGAACGGTACTGGTGCTGGTTGATGGAGTGAGCATGCGTATGCGCAGCGAGGTCACGGCCCGCCGGGTAGCCGTGGTGCGCCGGAACGCCGTACTGGAGATGCGGCAGTGCACTGGACAGTGGTGCCTGGTGCGCTATGATGCGCTGACCGGGTGGATGCATCGCAGCAGCATCTGGGGTACAATGGCACGTGATGCCGGATGACCCGCACAAGAACAGCGGGCAGGGGAGGAGACAGCGCCATGCAGATGAACCTGAGAAACAGGGCAGGCGGTTCTTGCCTGTCGGGCAGAGGCGGCTATAAGACGGCTGGCCCTATACTGGGTGGCCGTAGCACGAGTACATCATGAGCAGCAGCTTCAAACCTGAGCGGGGGACGTATGGCTCCGTGGCTACGCTTAAGTTTCCTCCGGCGAGCGCCAAGGTAGGGAAGTCCTATGCAATCGCGGACCATTGGGAAGTGGAGCCCCGTATCGCTTGCAGAGAGCTGATTCAGAACTCGCTGGATGCCCACGCTGCTTCCCCCGTGGGGGGGGGG
>CAZPIN010000120.1:0-25171 GCA_964586735.1 uncultured Rhodobacterales bacterium
GGGCTTCTCAGCGTCGAATCCTCGCTGCAGCTGGATGCCGCCATTTTGGTTGAAGTCGGCAACAAATGGACATGGGCGCTAAGGGTCCATTCCAGGAGCGTTAGGTGACCGTCAGCCACGAAACTGTCATTGGAGCAGCGACATGAACCAGATGGGGCCTCCCTTGGCGCGACAGCGGGTTGAGGTCAGTCTTCGTGTCCGTATATTCCAAGCGATGGAATTACGAATCCTGTATTCCTTGACTCAGGGTCTGCAGACTGCGACTCGGGAGCTTCAGGCAATGTATCCGAATAAGACTCTTCCCTAGCAACTTGGGGCGCTTCGTTCGCTGCGCCTTCTTCCAGTTCCTCTTCTGTTTCAGCTATATTCTTTATCTCTGGCGCGGGCCGTTTCCACGCGACAAGCTTTGAGCCAACTCTGCGATAGAATTCAGGCACAATGGATTCGATCTCGGAAACGAACTTTACCTGCTGGGCGAACTTTCCACCAAGCCGCCTTGAACAGAACACATGAAATGCCTGGACCGTGAGGTGCTTTCGGTCCGTGCTGCAGATATCTACGTCGTTGCGAATGTCGTCAATGGAATACTGAGTTGGCTGACTGCCCCCAGGCCAGCGCAGGCGCAGGTAGATGTCGTCTGTCTTCACCGCTTTCAATTGACGCATAAGCCAGTTCACGCGTGCCTTTGTGCTTCGCTTGTCTTCAGGAGCTTTCAGCGTCATGCCAACGTCTATGCATCGTCTTTTCATGTCGGCAACAATTTCCAAGGGGGCGGCTGCGTACGGCACAACAAGCGATCCCGTCAGCTGGTACTTGTCACGGAGTACGGCAAGGTCGTCTTTTTGCCGCTTGCCTGGATCCTGTACATGCTTGTTCGGGATTCTCTCGCTTACGCGCTGGTCCGTCAGGCGACTCAATATGAGCGAGAGATCTCGCGTTTCTTGATGCCACGCGTCGACGATGGTGACGGCTTCGGTGGATCTTGCCGATATGGACCCGCCGCTGGAAACAAGCCTGTTGAGCATGGTCCACTCGCTTGGCATTCTGTCAAAACCATGGACATCGGTGCTCTTGTGACTCAGGAACCGGATGAACTCCGCCATAAACAGCCTCTTGTCTTCATTGTTGAATGACGGATCACCCATAAGCAGGTTGGCTTCCGTAAGGATGTGCATCCAGGACCAATGAAAGACCGGAATTCTTGATCGGCTTTTTCGAACCTCTTCGGCAGGGTGGTTAGCTGGCCTGGAGGCAAACTGGTTTGAGATGGTTATGACGCAGTCAATGCCTTGCTCTTTCGCCAGCGCCCGGTATCGCTCGATCTGGTCCGGGACAAGCTTGCTGGCGCCAATCTTCGACTCGATCAGAGCACGCCAGGTATCCGTTCCTCGTGATACGACCAGGAGCCCATCAGGGCGGTCGCCAGCGACTCCCTCCTGATTCCTGAACACCACCTCGGTGTAGGCGCTGACTGCTGTTCTTTTCCCTAGACGCTGGCCCAAGGACGACAGAAGCTTGGCGCTGAATTCGGTAATGTGGCTCATGCAGGCGAGCAGGATCGCGGTAGCCCGGCCCTCCTTGGAAGTGGTCGAAAGAACGGGGAAAAGCCGGGCAGTTTCACCCGCCTTCAAGTAGCTTGGAAACGTATGCGGCATGGTGTCGCATCTCCTCCTGTGTTGGTTCATGCCGGCCTCGGGGCTTGAGGACACTTGGCTGTGCGTCCAGCAAGTACCCTCCGTCCGTGGTGGCCAGAATGATGGACTCTACAAGAAGATTTCCGCTTGTCAAGCCTTTCTGGGCAAAGGGCTGCCTGCCATAACGCGTGAAGGCATCTCCCAAACCGCAAACAGCCCGCACCGGTCGCTGACAGGGGCGCAGATACCAGGTCGCCAGCATACCTGCCATGAAGGACTGTTGGTCTCTGCTCCCCCACGACGGCCGCCACTGAGCAGGCTTGGTACTTGACAATCCAGCAAACAGTACTAGATTCGACGTGTCAGCAGGCACTTGGAACGCTGAAGGGGGCGTCCGTGTGCATCGCCCGTCACTGAGCCAGATTCTGCCCTGGAGTGCCAAACGATGGAATCGCAGACAATCAACGTATACTGTGACGAGAGTTGCCACTTGGAGCACGACGGCATTCCCGTGATGGCATGGGGTGGATTGTCCTGCTCCTTGTCCGAGACCAACGCGGTGTCCGTTGCCGCCAGGGACCTGAAACTGCGCCATGGCCTAGCAAAGGACTTTGAAGCCAAGTGGTCCAAAGTATCGCCCGCGAAAGTGGACTATTACCTCGCGTTGGCAGACATGTTCATTGCGGACCATCGTCTTAAATTCCGGGCGGTGCTTGTGTCCGGCAAGCGAGCTCTGAATGACGGAATGCCCGGCCAATCCCTTGATGATCGGTATTGCAAGATGCACTGTACTTTGCTGAAGACGATTGTTAGACATCCCCTCCGGTATCGGGTTTATCTTGATGTAAAGGATACCAGAGGCGGAGATAAGCTCCAAAAGCTTCGGGATGTACTCGCTAGAACATCACATGACTTCGATCTTGAGAGCATTGAGCGCATTCAGCAGGTACGGTCTCGTGAAAGCGAGCTCATGCAGATTACTGACCTGTTGATTGGCGCTATCACATACAAAAATCGCGGTCTTTGCAGATCTTCTGCCAAGAGCGCAATTGTCAAACAGCTCAGCAACCGCCTCGGCGATTATACCCTAAGTACTACCTCTGCGTTTAGTGCGGACAAATTTAATCTTCTGCACTGGAAACCGCGAAAGATTTCGTCATGACACCGCCCGATCTGCTTCGTTTCAGCGGTAGTTGGCCTGACTACGAGGAAAAACTCTACCGCGTGTTTCTGAGAGACTTTACGAGAGGAAAACTCCACTTTCGCGGTAAAAGGGTTGCCTATCGCAAAGAACCTCAAACGAATGGGCGGTACACTACTTTCTGGCACATAATTACGCAAGGTCCTGTACAGGAAGAACGAGAGCCTAACCTGAGTCGCTGCGAACGACTGCCATGGGTGCGTTGGATAATCGAGAATGCGGACCAGTGCAGCGACATTGATGTCTGGCAGAATAAACGGTGGAATGTACGCCGCTTTGTTTTCAATACCTTGCTCTGGTATAGCGAGGAGTACCTTGTAGTTCTCAAGAGCTGCGAGGATTACTGGTTTCTCACGACTGCCTATTGCACGAGCGAAGATTGGCGGGTTCGGAAGCTTCGTCGCGAGCGCGATTCATTCCTGTCTGCAAACTTGGAAGAGCAAAAGCCGGACCAAGACGGCTCTGGTATGTAGTTGGCTCTACGCACTTTGTTTGGGCATAGCAAATGATACAGTGTACATATGCCGCATAGCTGATACCGTGCTTTGCGACCCGATACGCTTTGCCTTGTTTCTGGCCGCTAAAATTCTGCTGCCCGACGCTCCTTGATCCAGTCCCTGAACAGCTCGTCCCCGATGATCCAATCACCGTTGCTTCGCTCAGCAATGCCAAGAGCATATAGCCGCTCTACCGCTGCCTTCAACTCGTCGGCCGAATGCTCGCCCTTGCCAGCTGCCCCATTACCCTTCTTTCCCCCTTCTTCACCGTTGATTGCGATACCTTCCGAGATCAAACAAGCGGTGTATCTTTTGGTGGAGGATAGTTCTTCCCAAGACTGCTTGAATCCGAGAATTTTCGCCATGTCCTCGAGTACTTGGGCGACAGCGGTTTCCTTATCCATATCTGGATGTACCGTGAGCTTCATTAGCCACTTCTGAAGAATCAGCGGATTACGATTGAAACGGTAAAAGACCTCCAGGGCAGAACTTCGCTCTATGGAAGTTTGCGCAACTGGGCTGAAAACCTCAAGCTGATGATCGACAAAATCCTCTTCCAGCGGTGGCAAGTCCATCTCTTCAGCGAAAGCGAAAAACGGAGCACTTCGATCTGTGAATACATGCCTGAGACTGTCCTGCGATGAGCCAGTGAACACCGCTACGAGACTGTCCCACCGTTTGTCCAGGCAGACCCGCAGAGCGGCAATAAGCTTGTTTGAGAAAGCGGCCTTCTCCAGTTCCTGAAATTCATCCAACAGCAGAAAAGCAGGTCGCTCATCGTCCGCAATATACCCGCAGTATTCATCCATCAGAAAGAGAAGATCCGTTGGATCGTTCTCCTTCAGGTCAGCAGCATCCAACTCCAGCTCTGTCGAGGTTCCAGGCACCTTGATCCTGATCTTTGAGGCAATACCATAGGCTGTCGCCTTCAGCCTGTCAACAAGAGATCCGCCGCGCACGGCAAGGTCCAAGGCTTGAAGCAGCGTTGCAAGTGGCTCTCGGTCCTGCTGCCAGAGGTTCGCGTAGACTACCCTGTGGCCCTTCTCCTCAACAAGAGGCGCAAGATCACGAGTTAAAAACTGGGTCTTTCCGGTCCGCCGCGGTCCAAATATGCTAACGCCCTGAATTGGACCGAAGGCAAGATACTTGTAGACTTGCTCCACGAATTGACTGCGCGGGAAGTACCAGTCTCTTCTGCTCATCGTTCATCCCCATGCGGGGCAGCTTGCTTCGGCTGCGACACAACTATACACGACATTCCCATGTCAAGCCCAGCTTGGTCGACCCTGCCTTACAGGACGGCAAAGTTTTGACAGCAGCATCCAACCATCTTGGAAGCGCATCCCTGAAGGTAACCGCTCAGTCGACTATGGCCAAGTCCTAGACTCGTTGGAACACTGGCGAGTGGCGGCTTGGTCTGTGGCCTTAGCGGAAGGAACGTGGCAGGGAGCATGTAGCAACAGGCCATGCCGCTGAAGGGCGATGCCCCTGCAATGCGATTGCCAATTCAGAAGAAGTCAGGTCAAGGACGCGGTCACATGATCAGAGCGGTTCTTTCCGCTCCTTCAGCTGGGACTCCCAGAGGGGCGGAGGGCGTCCGGGACTAGCCCGGACGGCCTCGAGAGCTCCTTCTTGCACATGGCAGGCGAGACAGCGCGTGTGTACCGCATGCATGACGCCTTTGTCAAGCTGGTAAGAAACTAACCGTACAGCCTCCTTGGCTGTGCGCGGCGTCGCCCAGCCGCATCGTCGAATCGAGGCAGCGGCAGTTGTCCTCGGAATCCTTCAATGCCAACCGGCTCGCGAAACTCCCCCTCCCCCGTGAGCCGCTGGTGGTTCCGCTCGCCCGCCTCGGCGATGCTGAAGCCGCCCGGGCTAGCCCCGGACGGCCTCGTATGCTCCCTCTGCCTGAAAAGACATGCCGCCAAGAGCAACGGAAAGAGCTGCTCTACTCGCCGACCATACGGCCCGAGCCAACGAGCTTCGATGGCCCTGTACCGTTCGTCGGATATGCACGTCCCATATCAGGCCTTTCTGCGCATGGCAGATGAGACGGCTCTACTATATCCCATGCCTGACGCCGTGGCAAGTAGGCCAGAAACTGTCCGTGCAGCCCCCCGGCGTTGCCCCACTACATCACAGAGTCAAGGTCGTACCGGATGTCCTGAGGATCCTCGATGCCACCCGGCACGGGGAACATCCCCCTTCCCCTCGAATCACCGACAGTCCCGCTCGCCCACCTCGTCGTGATCGGGGACGCCCGGGCTGACCCGGACGTCCTCGTGTGCTCCCTCTACCTGAAAAGATATGCCAACCAGAGCAACGGAAAGAGCTGCCCGATTGCTGGTTGCATGTGCTTTGTCACGTGCGAGAACTCTAGATTCCTGCCCGGACGCAACCGATTCGCACATCTTCCACAGGCCTTTCTACACATGGCAGATGAGACGGCTGACATGTATCACATGCGTGACGCCGTGTCAAGTGGGCCAAAGACGGCCCGCGCAGCTTCCCCAACTGCCCACCCTACATCACCGAGTAGAGGTCGCGGCAGATGTCCTCGGGATCCTCGATGCCGACCGACACCCGGAACACCCCCTCCCCGGCGAATCGCCGGTAGTCCCGTTCGCCCGCCTCGTCGAGGCTGTAGGAGTGCTCCAGCAGCGGCTCCGTCGGCATCCACACGATCAGCGACCGGTGGTGGCCCAGCGACACCGCGTAGTGGACGATCTCCAGCTTCTCGGCCATCCGCCTGGCCAGCCTCTCGCCTTCCTCCGCGCCGCCCTTGATCCGAAACGACATCATCCCCGAGAAGTTCTCCATCTGCGTCCGGGCGAGGTTGTGCTGGGGATGGGAGGGCAGCCCCGGATAGTTCACCTGCTCCACGGCCGCGTGCGCCTCGAGAAACTCCGCCACCCGCATCGCTCCCTTCTCATGCGCCTGCATCCGCAGCGGCAGGGTGGCGACGCCGCGGGCAATCAGCCAGGCGTTGAACGGACTCAGCGTTCCGCCGTGGTGCACCGCCGCCGCGCCCACCATCCGCTGCACCAGCTCCCGCGAGGCGGCCACCGCCCCGCCCATGGCGTCGCCGTGGCCGCACAGGTACTTGGTGGCGGAGTGCATCACCATGTCCACGCCCAGCGACAGCGGGCGCGTGCCCATGGGCGTGGAGAAGGTGTTGTCGGCCGATACCAGCGCGCCAGCTTCGTGGGCCATATTCGCAACGACGGCGATGTCGGTGATTCGGGTCAGGGGATTGACCGGGGTCTCCAGATGCACCAGCCGGGTATTGGGGCGCAGGGCCGCCTCCAGGGCCTGGGGATCCGACAGGTTGACCCGCTCGACCTCGACTCCGTAGCCCGGCAGCAGGTCGTTGGCGAGTTCCGAGATTCCCGGATAGCAGATGTCCGACACCACCGCGTGGTCGCCGGAGCGCAGAAACGTCATAAACATCGCGCTCGCCGCCGCCATGCCGGTGGCGAAGCAGGCGCAGGCTTCCGCGCCCTCCAGCCTGGCGATCTTGCGCTCCAGCATGCGCACCGTCGGGTTGGCCCAGCGGGTGTAGGTAAAGGGCGACTCGTCATCCAGCTCGTAGGCGGAAAACCCCACCGGCTTCATGGTGGCGTAGGTCGAGGACATCACCAGATTGGGGCTGGACGCCCGGGTCTGCGGGTCGGGCTCCTCGCCGGCGTGGATGGCGACGGTGCTGGGGCTGGTGGCCCAGTCGGGCAGGTCGTGCTGGGACAAAGCGTTCTCCTTCAGCGCTGGGACCGCTCCCAGTCAGGATGGATCCAAGGTTCCAGGTTTTCGGGCGGCAGGGTACCGCGCCCGCGTATCATGTCGGCGGCCTTCTCCGCCACCATCAGCGTAGGCGCGTTGAGGTTGCCGTTGGTGATTCGCGGAAACACCGAGCAGTCCGCCACCCGCAGGCCCTCCACGCCGTTGACGCGGCACTGCGGGTCGACGACCGCCTGGGCGTCCGCGCCCATCCGGCAGGTGCCGCAGGGGTGGTAGGCGCTTTCCGCCTCGCTGGCAACGAACGCGTCGAGAGCCGCGTCGTCCGCCGCCTCCCGCCCGGGAGCGATTTCCTCGCCGGCGTAGGGCTTCATGGCGGGCTGGCAGAAAATCTCCCGGGTCAGCCGCAGGCACGTACGGAAGTCCTCGCGGTCGCCCTCGGCGCTGAGATAGTTGAAGCGAATCACCGGAGGGTCGGCGAAGTCGGCGGAACGCAGCGTGACGCTTCCCCGCGAGGCTGACCGCATCGGTCCGACATGGACCTGGAAACCGTGGCCTCCCGACGGCGCGGTGCCGTCGTAGCGGATGGCGGCCGGCAGGAAGTGGTACTGGATGTCGGGATAGCGCACCCCGGCCCTCGAGCGGATGAAGGCGGCGCTCTCGAACTGGTTGCTGGCGCCGAGGCCCGTGCCAAACAGCATCCAGCGCAGGCCGATGGCCGCCTTGCTCAGCAGTCCCAGATGGCCGTTGAGGGTGATCGGCTGCAGGCAGCGGTACTGGACGTAGACCTCCAGATGGTCCTGGAGATTGCGCCCCACCTCCGCCCGGTCAGCGACCACCTCGATGCCCAGCGCCATGAGCTCTTCTGCCGGACCCACGCCCGACTGCAGCAGCAGCTTGGGCGAGTTGAAGGACGAGGCGGCGAGAATCACCTCCCGTCCCGCCCGCAGCGTACGTACATGGCCGCCGCGTCCGATTACCTCCACGCCGACCGCCCGCCTCCCCTCGAACACCACCCGTCTGGCGCTGGCCCGCACCATCCACAGCCCGGGCCGGCGGAGCGCCGGCTTGAGATAGGCGTTGGCCGCCGACCACCGCCGCCCGCGCCAGACGGTCATCTCCATGGGGCCAAAGCCTTCCTGGCGGTGGCCGTTGTAGTCGGCGGTGACGCCATAGCCCGCCTGGCGGCCCGCCTCGACGAAGGCGGCGTGCAGGGGATTGTCGCGAGGACCCCGCACCACATGCAGCGGCCCGCCGTCGCCGCGCCACCCCTCTTCGCCGCCGTGGCTGCACTCCATGCGCCGGAAGTACGGAAGCACGTCGGCATAGCCCCAGCCGGTGGCGCCCATCTCCGCCCAGCAGTCGTAGTCCAGCGCATGGCCGCGCACGTAGACCATGCCGTTGATGGAGGAGGACCCTCCCACCACCCGCCCGCGCGGGGCCGCCAGGCGGCGTCCGGCCAGGCCGGGCTCGGGCTCGGTGCGGTAGCCCCAATCGTAGCGGCGCATGTTCATGGGATAGGAAAGGGCGGCCGGCATCTGGATCAGGGGGCCCCAGTCGCTGCCGCCCGCCTCCACCACCAGCGCCGTCGCGGCGGAGTCCTCGGTGAGGCGCGAGGCCAGCACGCTGCCGGCGCTGCCGGCGCCGACGATGATGTAGTCCGCGTCCGCCATGGCGCGTCCGCCCCCTCGAATCCGCACGGGCAAGTTACCATCTTGCGCGGCGGGGATTTTGTGGCGCGGCGCCGCTGGCGGTAGTGTTGCCCGCTTCAAGCCATCGGAGACGGATGCAATGGAACAGACTGGCGCGCGGCTGCTCGTGGCATGCCTCGAGGCGAACGGATTCCGCCGGGCCTACGGCGTCCCCGGCGAAAGCTACCTTGACCTGCTGGACGCCCTGCGGGACTCCAGGATTCAGTACGTCACCTGCCGCCACGAGGGCGGCGCTGCGATGGCGGCCGCGGCCCACGGCCAGCTCACCGGACAGCCGGGCCTGTGCATGGTGACCCGCGGCCCCGGCGCCACCAACGCCAGCGCGGGACTGCACCTCGCCAGGCAGGGCGGACTGCCAATGCTGCTGCTGATCGGCCAGGCGGGACGGGGCGAGCGCCACCGCGAGACGTTTCAGGAGATCGAGTATCCGCAGATGCTTGGCGAGCTGACCAAGTGGAACGCGGAGATCTGGGACGCGAACCGCATCCCCGAGATGGTGGCCCATGCTGCGGCGGCGGCGCGCAGCGGCCGGCCCGGCCCGGTCGCCCTGTCGCTGCCCGAGGACATGCTGGGGGACGCCGCGTCGGGACGGCCCATGGCGGCGGCCGAGCCGCCGAAGGGCGCGATCGCGCCGGCGACCCTGGCCCGGCTGAAGGCCATGCTGCGGTCAGCCAAGAAACCGCTGCTTATCGTTGGCGGCATCGGATGGACGGCGGCGGCATCCGCCGCCCTGGGGAAGTTTGCCTGGGCCAACGATATCCCGGTGGCGTTCGGGTTCCGCGCCCAGGACTGCCTCGACAACCTCCACCCCTGCGCCGTCGGCTCCATCGGCATCGGCGGCAGCCCAGATCTGGGCGAGCGGCTCAGGGAGACGGACCTGATCATCGCCCTCGGCGTCCGCCTCGGCGACGGCACCATGCCCAAGGAGCGGCTGCTCACCGACGCCGCCAAGCCGCCGCGAATCGCCCACTTCCATCCCGAGGGCGACGAGATTGGCCGGGTGGTGCAGCCGCAGCTTGGCGGGGTGGTGGCATCGGTCGACGCCGCCATCCAGCTTGGATCGGTGAAGACCGGATACCCGCCGGAGCGCAAGGCATGGCGCAAGGCGCTGCGCAAGGACTACGAGGCGTATTCCACGCCGGAGGCCGGCGCCGTCGGCCTGCTGGGGCGGATGGTGGCCGAGATGGACCGCCAGCTGCCCGACAACGCGGTCCTGTGCAACGGCGCCGGCAACTTCGCCCACTGGCTGCACCGCTACTACCGCTACCGCCGGCCGGGCACGGGACTGGGGCCAGTGTCGGGGTCGATGGGTTACGACGTGCCAGCCGCCCTTGCCGCCGCCCTGGAAAAGCCCGACCGTCCGGTCATCGCCTGGGCCGGCGACGGGTCGTTTCTCATGACGGGACAGGAGCTGGCGACGGCCGTGCAGTATGGCGCGAGGCTATGCGTGGTGGTGGTCGACAACGGCCAGTACGGCACCATCCGCATGCATCAGGAGCAGCGGTTTCCGGGGCGGGTGTCCGGCACCCAGATTCGCAACCCGGACTTCGCCGCGCTAGCCCGCAGCTATGGCGCGCTGGGCGAAACGGCGAAGGACATGCGGGGGTTTCAGAACGCGCTTCGCAAATGCCTCAAGCACGACGGACCGTCGCTGATCCATCTGCCGGTGGACCCGCGGGTGATCGTGCCGGGCAAGGTGATCGAGCAGGACGGCGATCAAGGCTGAGGGATATCCGGCCAGGCTGCCCCCGGCGCCAAGGGAAGTCCCAATACCGCTAACGGCAGGCCGCTGGAAACCCTGCCCTCAAAGCAGCTAGCGCAGAGAGCGGTACAGACGGGCAAGCAGTTCGCAGCGCGGCGCCAGTGAAGGCACCTCGATGTATTCCTCCAGCGTGTGGGCTCCGTCGCCCACCACCCCCAGGCCATCCAGCGTGGGCACCCCCAGCGCAGCCGTGAAATTGCCGTCCGAGCCGCCTCCCGTGCCGATGCCGGCAAGGTCGATGCCAAGGTCGGCCGCCTCCCGTTTGGCGTGCTGGAACAGCGCCTCGCCCTGCTCGCTGGTTTCGAACGGCGGGCGGTTGAGGCCGCCGGTCACCTCGACCTCGACGTCCGGGTTATGGGGCTTCAGGCCGTTGAGGACTTCAAGTACCTCCTGGGCGGCGGCCTCGCTGGTGACGCGTACGTCGATGGACGCCTCGCAGTGCTCGGGGACGACGTTGGCGGCGGTGCCGCCGCTGACCAGGCCGATGTTGGCGGTGATGCCGCGGTCGTAGTCGGTCATCGCCTCGATCGCCAGAATGTGGCGCGCCGCCTCGAGTATCGCGCTGCGGCCGTCCTCATGGCACACCCCCGAATGCGACGGCCGTCCCCGGGTGCGCAGATGCATGCGGATGATTCCCTTGCGCGACGTCACCACCTCGCCAATGTTTCGGGCGGGCTCCACCACCAGTACATGGAGAGCGTGTCCGGCGCAGCGCTCGATCAGGGGACGCGAGAACGGACTGCCGACCTCCTCGTCGGAGACGAAGAGAATGCGGACGGGAAGGTCGGTGGGCGATTCGGCGTTGGCCGCGCCGTGGGCGGCGATGGCCAGATAGGCGCTGGCCTTCATGTCGAAGATGCCCGGACCGTAGGCGCGGTCGCCCTCGATTCGCTGGGGGTTGGCGGCAAGGGTGCACTTCGGGTGCACCGTGTCGAGATGGGCAAGGACGAGGACGCCCTTGGACTCGCCGCTGTCGTCCTTGTGGCGGGCGTAGAGGCAGTCGCCATAGCCGTCCTTGCCGTGCATGCGGTCCCAGCGCATGCCGTGCTGCCCGCAGGCTTCGGCGGCAAGGTCCATCATGGCGTTGACCGCCTCGGTGTCCTCCGTCTTGCTTTCGACGGCAACCCATCGCTGGGCCGCCTCCAGAAGGGTTTCACTGTCCGGAATCTGCATGGCTGTTTCAGCTCCCTCTTTGCTGTGTAGGCCGACTGTACCGCCAGACGCTCTGGCGCAAGTCGAGCCGGGTGGAGATTAGGGCATTGCGGTCAGCCGTCGACCTGATGGTCGATGCCAAGCTCCCGCAGCATGGCCAGAAGCGTGGCGGCATGCGCCCCCACGCCGAGATTGAGGAACTGGTGTTCGACCTGCCCCATGGGAGACCCCGGCGCTTTCGGCCGGAAGCCCAGAGGATAGTGGCCGGTGTGCGACTGGATGCCCCAGACGCGTCCCTCGGCGTCGAAGATGGGACCGCCGCTCTGGCCCTGAAGCCCCGGCGAGGAGGTTTCGATGAAGAGGCCCTTCTCGTCGGTCTTCGAAGAAGTAGGCGACGGATACATGAGAATGCGGGTGAGGATGCCGTCGAGGGGAAACAGCGGCAGCTGGTCCATGCCCGCCGGAAGGCGATGCGTCCCCTGCTCCTCGTCCCACTGGGGCGTGATGTTTTGGAAGGCGAAGCCGATTCGGCACAGGGGCGTACCCACGGCGATGCCCTTGTCGACGTCCGGGAAGGTAGCGAAATGGTCGAACCTGCTAGCGTCGAAGGGATCCAGCCGCCCTATCGCCAGATCGTTGGCCTCCGCCAGCGCGATGTCGGTCAGCTGCACGCCGTCCATGCCGAACCACACGGAGACATTGCGCACGGAGGACTTTGCGGGCCTGGAGATGTGGCGAAGCTTCCTGCGCCGATGGCCCTCGTGGGAGGTCTGGGCATGCTCCATGTCGCGGACATCGTTTCTGTATTTGAGGTAGGTGGCTGCGGCCTTCTTGTGGTCCTCGATGAGGCCGACGACGTGGCCGGCGGTCGCCACCCAGCCATCGCGGTTGAGCAGGATGCAGGCGCCCAGAGTGCTGTGGTTGTCGCCGCCGACGGTGCGGCTGGACACCGCGACGGGAAGGGTGGACTTGGCCACCGATGCTATGGCGCTTGCGAACATGGATGGATGGTCCTGGTCAGGCGGGCCGGGGAGTACTGCCTGCACCATTGTAGTGCCAACTCCCTGGCTTCGCTTGGTGGGGAGAGAATCGGCCTGCCTGACCGTGGGCAGGGCTAAGTTGTTGCTGGGCAAGGGCTTGCTGGGGTCGCCATGAACCATTGACAAGGAGTGGTTCCGGGATAGAATAGAAACGTGCAAATTTTGCGGCGAATTTGCAAAACGGCGAAATGCCCTTTGCGGGCGCAGGAGGATGGACTCATGGTGCTGGCAGACCAACCCGCGGTGCGGCAAACGCTCCGGCCATTCGAGCCGACTATCCACTCGGTCGTACACGGAGCCTGGGACGACTGGAAGGATTGGTCCAAGGGGTCGAAGGTGTTTCGCAAGCGAACAAGGGCCAACATCGTTCACGACTTCATGATGGAGCGGGCAGTCACGGCACTCGCCAACGTTTCGGGCGTCAACGTCATTCACAGGGACCAGACTGTGAAAATTCTCTTTGGCGATGAGGTGCTGCTTCGGTTCAAGAAGGGCAATTCCATGGGACTTGGCAGCAACATCGAGACGAATGCCATTCTCGACTTCATCGACCCGCTGGCTGTGATACCGGGTCTTCCAGATGCACAGAAGGTAGAAGTTGTCTACACGCTCAACGGCATCGAGACAATGGTCCATCACGTTTCTGTTGTCGCTCGTGACCACAACACGCCCCTTTGGTCGTACGACCTTGGGGAGGACGGCTTGGCAGTGGTCAAGGAACTCCCGAAAACCAGCGACTTGCCAGAAGCTGGCGTAGAGCTTCCGCATGGCCATACGGCTGTGTCGGAAGAGGAAAACTGAGAATGCAACGGCAGCGGGGGACAAACATGCTCGTGCAAGGAAGAATGCTGCGCATTGCGCGGCAAAGAGCGGGCCTTCCGCAATCGAAGGCGGCAAGCCTGTTGGGAGTTTCTCAAGCAACGCTGTCGCGGGCAGAACACCAAGTCATCGAGGTTCCAGAAGATCTGGCGGTCCGTGCAGCATCCTTCTACAAGCTACCGCAAGCGTTCTTCTACCAGACTGACACCATCTATGGTCCACCAGTCTCGGTGCATCCCGCCATGTGGCGAAAGAGGTCCTCCGTTTCGGCACGGAATCTGGACCGCATCATCGCCGACCTGAATCTTCGAACGATGCATATGAGCCGCCTTCTGGAATCGGCAGAGATTTTGCCTGTGAGGAAGGTGCCGTGTCTGGACATAGACGATTACGAGGACCCTGAAGACGTAGCCAACATTCTGCGTGGACATTGGCAAGTTCCACTAGGCCCAATCGCGGATCTCACGACGTTGGTTGAGTCGGCCGGTGTCGTAGTGGCCCATTCGGATCTGGGGCGGTCAGCGGTGGACGGCGTTACGTTCTCTGTGCCTGGCCTTCCGTCGCTGGTTGTCCTAAACGCCAACCAGCCCGCCGACCGCATGCGCTTCACATTGGCTCACGAACTTGGACACCTCGTAATGCACAGGTTTCCAACTCCAAACATGGAGCAGGAGGCCAACGCTTTCGCTGGAGCGTTTCTGCTTCCTGCGCGAGACCTTAAGGTTGATTTTGCCGGTCGACGCGTGGACCTTGCGCGCCTGGCAGTACTCAAGCCTGTGTGGAAGGTTTCCATGCAGTCGATTCTGATGCGCGCCAGTGACCTCGGTGTGATTACGCATAATCAGAACCGTTACCTCTGGAGACAGATTAGCCGGAACAAGATGCGCCTGCGCGAGCCGCCAGAGCTCGACTTTCCAGTGGAGACTCCAAAGACAATGCGCAAACTGTTTGACCTGCATTCTGGTTCGCTAGGCTACTCCATAGACGATCTTGCGGACATACTTTGCATGGAAAGCTCGGAGCTTATCGACTTCCACGGTCTGCAGCCCGAAGCCGCCCATACAGAAGGACCACGGCTACGTCTTGTATAGTCCGGTGTCCCGACGCTTAATTTTCTGCATCGGTTCTCTTAAACTTGGCAATTCCGCGGCCACACTACTTTGCCCGCCGTCACTTCACCCCAGTGCAAATTACAAACGGGAACTTTCAATGAATCAAATTACATTTTGTTAATATGAATCTCACCAGCGCCATCCATCACTACAGTTTCACTGTGAACTAGAACAGGCGACATTTTTGAGCTCTTTTGGTGCCTTCCTACATTCTATGCCTCAGATGTCACTTGTCCCGCTCATCATTGCGAGTAATTGTGAGTGCTAAATTTATACCGCAATACAATAAGTGTAAATATTCCGTAAATGCTAATAACGACAATCAGTTGAAACAGGCATCGTGCAATTCCCAATATACTTCTGACTCTCGAATGATTTGATTGTCCTCCGCCAGGTCTGCAGGGCATTTACCGTCACGATTGCGTATGCTTGCAACTGCTCCAGCGGCTAATAATATCTTAATTACTTCAGGTGTACTTCTATCTGATGACGCAGCTTCGTGAAGAGGTGTTTCCCCCCATGTATCCTGTGCGTTGGGATTAGCACCTGCCGAGATTAATGCTAGTACTCGTAAATGCCCCTGATCTCTACCAAAGCGTGATGCAAGATGTAATGGAGTTAAGCCAAATCGGTCTCTGGCGCTTGTTTTAGCACCAGCATCTGTAAACAACTTGATTGTGTCCTCATCACCAAGATATGCCAAATTATGCAAAGGTGACCTTCCCTCATTATCCCGTGTGTTCGGGCTAGAACCATTGGCAATAAGTGTCTCAATCATTATTCTTTGCTCCATCCCATAAGTCGCAGGAAGGATGTGTTCTGATGCGATATACAATGGTGACTTTCCCTCTACATCTCGTAAATTTGGATCGGCGCCTGCTTGTATCAGTACCATTACAAAATTTACATTGTGGTAATATCCGGAAGCAAAGTGTAGGGGCGTACGACCAAAAGCATCTTTCGCATTTGGGTTTGCTCCAGCCGAAATCAAACTATTTACATTGGGCATATGTTCTCTCTCTGTAGCAAGATGAAGTGCAGTCAGTCCGTTCATGTTTTCTGCGTTGGGATTCGCATCAGAAGCAATGAGTTCTTGAATGGATACCTCGTTTCCCAATAGAGCGGCCCAATGCAACGGTGTATTTTGCGCTCCATCAAGCACATTTGAACTCCAATTTGTCGAAGTCAATAACAGACGCACGGCACCCACCCTCCCTTTTGCGGCAGCAAAATGAAGTGGATGCTCCCCAAATACCCCCGTATCGATACCGTCTTTCCATTTACTGAAGCATGAAACCAATATATCATCTGTGGACTCTTGCCAAAATGCCGACGTCTGCCAGCGATTACATTCTATGTTTAATCTATCAGTTGCATTAATCAGCGTTTCAAGGATAACCTCTCTATTTTCTATATCCCTATTCGATAACGCAAGTGTAATGGGAGTTTTTCCTCTTGAATCTTGCGATAGAGGATCAGAACCGGCTAGTAAAAGCTGCATTACTGTATCCAAATTACCTAGCTCTGCAGCTTTGTGGAGCGGAGTCTGACCAGAAAGATTCACCATATGTACACTTGCTCCAGCGTCAAGTAAAGAGGTAGTTGTATTTACTGAACAACCAGCGGCAGCACTATGTAACGGTGATTCACCTCGTTTATCTTGAATATTAACATCTGCACCAGCATCAGTCAGCAATCTTGACTTTACCTCTTTGTCCAACAACTCCTCCTCATCATTAAGCCTGCAAAACCAATTTGCAAGATGCAACGGCGTCATTCCAATAGATGTCTTAGCATTAACATTTGATCCAGATTTGATTAGAATTTCAACAATCTCCGGCGAGCTTCCATACAGTGCTTTGTGCAAAACAGTTTGTTGATTGGAATCGCGCATTTCCAAGTCGCTCCAACGACTCACGCAAGTGTTGATTTCAGCGGGTGTTATATTTTTCCAAAAATTAACCCCTGTTGGCCCACGAGATTTCCAATTTGAACAGTTTACGAAAGCATCAGCGGGAGCTGAAAACGCAAGCACTGCAACCACGGCTGCAAGTAAAACACTACAGGGGTTGACCAGTACGGCGCGACACATTTTGAAAAATAAGTTTAGAAAATTTGTCGGTGTCGAGCAGCTCGAACGACCATCTACAGAAATTTTCAGCAACTTGCGGTTCCCCATACCCCCATGAGGTACATCACCGAAGATTTTGCGGCACTTGGCCGCATTCCCATCTCCCGTGACTCGGGCGGTTCTTCGGCTCTCGGGTACTCCGGGCCAATTCTGATTCAGGGCAAGATTGCTATGCATGACTACTCTCCTGATGGTCCAACCGGTTTCGGGATACGGATCATACCAATAGCAGATCCTTGGACCTCCCTAGCAGACTGCACTGCCAGAAAGGTCCAGCGTGTGGAAACTACCATGATCCGCCGGTTCCTGTCAAGCATACCGTGAGCTCCCAAACACTTCCAAAACCAACCAACGGCGAGCCGCCAGGCCCTGCCAATCACCTCTATACCCACATTCCCCACCCTATGCAAGTACGGCCACCACAAACCGACCAGCCACCACCAGCAGAAACGCCCCAAACGCCATCTCCAGACGCCTGGCCGGCAGGGCGTGCGCCAGCCGCGCTCCCACCGGCGCCACCATCACCGACACCGGCACCACCGCCGACACCGCCACCAGGTTGATGTAGCCCAGCGACAGCGGCGGCAGTCCCTCGGCGCCCCATCCCGCCAGCACGAAACCCGCCGCCCCGGGCGCCGAGATCAGCACGCCCACCGACGCCGACGTGGCCACCGCCTGATGGATCGACCGGCCGCTCAGCGTCATGAAGATGTTGTTGAGGATGCCGCCGCCCACGCCCATCAGCGCCGACAGCAGTCCAATCGCAAAGCCGCTGCCGCTCTTCCATGGTTCGCCCGGCAGGTCCTCGCTCAGCACCGGCGGCTTCGGCACAAACACCATCCGCAGCCCCACCAGCGCGGCGACGGTCGCAAACACGATCTGAAGCCCGGACGCCGAAATGCCCGAGACGATCGCCGCAGCGGTCACCACCCCCAGCGGCACCGCCACCACCCATCGCCGCAGCAGCACGGTGTCGGCCTTTCCGGTTTTCAGATGCGACAGGGCGGAGCGGATGGCCGTAGGCACCATGATTCCCAGCGACGTCCCCACGGCCAGATGCACCCGCACCGATTCGTCGATGCCTAGCAGGCCGTACGCCTCCACCAGCACCGGCACCATGACGGCGCCGCCGCCTACGCCAAACAGCCCGGCCAGCAGGCCGCCCGCCACGCCGGACACCGCCATGCCGGCGATAAACCACGCCAGCGTCGCGCCGGTTACGGGGTCCATGGTCCTTCCCGCATCCTCATTCCTCCCGCTGCTGCGCGGCAGCCGCTTACCATACAGGCGCCCCGCACCCGCCTCGACGCCTCAGTATCTGACCGCACCATCTTTCCGCTCCGCGGTGCGCCCGTCATGGCGCTGGCTCCCTGTCAGGCTCAAGGTCTCCCAGCAGGCGCAGCATCAGCGGTACCGCCGACACTACAAGCACAAGACGCCAGACATGGATGGCGGCCACGTATCCCGGGTCCACGCCCAGCACCAGTGCGGCGACGCTCATCTCCGCCACCCCGCCAGGCGCAAAGGCCAGAAGCCCGGCGCTCCATGGCAGGTCGATGAGATGGCCAAGCATCCAGGCCGTCGCCACCATGCCGGCCATGCCAATCATGGCGACGCCGATTCCCGCCAGCGCCCAGCGGCCCGCCTCGCGCCCCGATATCCGCCGAAACCCCGCGCCGATGCTTGTACCCAGTACCAGCTGGGCAAGCGCCACCAGCTCGTATGGCGGCGCGGTGGAGCCTACCCCCGACAGCTGGACGGCCGCCGTCAGCATCATGGGCAGCATGACTTCGGAACCGGGAAACCGCACAAGCCGCACTACGCCAAAGCCGACTGCCGCCAGGCCCAGAAACCACGCCACCTGCTCCACGCCCATGCCGGCAATGCCGGTGGCGGGCGATTCGCCCTCGCCTACGACCAGCCCCCAAGTCAGCGCCAGCGGCACCACGGTCACCACCAGCGCCACGCGCATGGTGTGCACAAGGCCCACCCTCGAGAGCAGGCTTTCCCTGCCCTGCAGCGCCATGACGATGGTAAACAGCCCGCCGGGCACCGCCCCCAGCAGCGCCAGGTTCCAGCCGACGCCTACCACCCTTCGCACCAGCAACGCGGCGATTCCCGTCACCAAAGCCGCCTGCACCGGCACCACCGCGGCGCTGACCGCAAACTCTCCAAGCCGTCCCAGCGTGTCTGGACTAACGGAGCTGCCGATCAGTATGCCCACCACCACGCGGGTAACCGACTGCCCCCAGCGCGGCAGGTCGGCGACGGGATGGCCGGCGATGCCTGACACCGCCGCCAATGCCAGCGGCCCAAACAGATACGGAAGCGGCAGGCCCAGCAGGCTTGCGCCAAAGCCGCCGGCCACCGCCAGCACAATCGTGCGCGCCCCGCGCGCCGTAACCGGCAGCCTCACTCGACAGCCTTGACGGCCAGCCGGGGCGCCAGCGTCCGCCTGCATCCGCAAAACGCCCGCGTACGCATGTAACCGAGGTACCGCGCACCAGCGATACCCGCATCACGCGCTGGCGGACTCCAGATGCTTTGGGCCAGCCGCGCTGCGCCCGCGGGGACTGCGGTCATCGCGCCCGCCGGGCGTCCTCCATCATCTTTCGAAACCGCCCGAACAGCGGCAGGCTGTCCCGCGGGCCGGGGCTTGCCTCGGGGTGAAACTGCACCGAAAACGCGGGATACCGCCTGGAGCGGATGCCGCAGTTGGATCCGTCAAACAGCGACACGTGGGTCTCCTCGACGTCGTCGGGCAGGGTGTCGCGGTCGACGGCGAAGCCGTGGTTCATCGACACGATGGAGACCCGTCCGCTGTCCAGCTCCTTGACCGGATGGTTGGCGCCGTGGTGGCCGTGGCGCATCTTGACGGTGCCGGCGCCCAGTGCCCGGGCCAGCATCTGGTGCCCCAGGCAGATACCAAACACCGGCACGCCCCTTTCCAGCGCCGCCTTGATCGCCGGCTCTACGTAGCCGCCGGTGGCGGCGGGGTCGCCGGGTCCGTTGGACACCAGCAGGCCGTCGGGGCGGCGCTCGAGGATCTCCTCGGCGCTCGACTCCACCGGCATCTCTATTCCCTCGCAGCCGGCCTCGGCCAGGCATGCCGCAATGCTGCGCTTGGCGCCGCAGTCGAGAGACACCACGCGAAATCGCCTGCCGCCGTCTTCCGCCCCGGCAGCCTCCCACAGACGCGGCCTGTCGCGGCTGACCTCCCGCGCCAGATCGGCTCCCTCGAGGCCGGCGAACGCCCGGGCGATGGCGACAAGCTCCGCGTCGTCCAGCCTGCCCGCCGCGTCGTGGGCCACCGCCGCATGGGGTATGCCGGCGTCGCGAATCATCCTCGTTAATCTGCGGGTGTCGACGCCGGCGACGCCAACCCGGCCATGGGCGGCCAGCCAGCCGGCAAGGGACCGCTCGCTGCGCCAGCTGGACGGCGCGGTGGGCGGCTCGCGCACCACCAGTCCCTCCGCCACCGGCCCCGCGGCCTCGCAGTCCTCGGCGTTGACGCCGACGTTGCCGATGTGGGGAAACGTAAACAGCACGATCTGGCTGGCGTAGGAGGGGTCGGTGAGGATCTCCTGATAGCCGGTCATGGCGGTGTTGAAGCACAGCTCGCCCACCGCCACGCCCTCGGCGCCGAAGCCGATTCCCCTGATCACCGTGCCGTCGGCGAGCGCTATGCGCCCCGTACTGCCGCGTTTTGGTGCCGCCATCCCGCCGGCTCCTTCATTGTCCGTGTCCAGCGGGGCACTATATACTTCGCCACCGGCGGGGCGGACACGCGCCCCGCGCAGCACGGCTGGACATAATGTTTGAACAGATAAGCGAGGCGCTGGAACAGGCGACCCGCGAACAGGATGCACTGCGCCGCTCGACCCTTCGGCTGGTACTGGCGGCGGTCAAGGACCGGCAGATACAGCTGCGGGGCGAGGAGGGCAGCGACGAGCTCGACGAGGCCGGCCTGGTCGAGCTCCTTGGCCGCATGGTGAAGCAGCGCACCGAGGCCGCCGAAGCCTACGACAAGGGCGGACGGGCGGATCTTGCCAAGCGCGAGCGCCAGGAGATCGAGATCATCCGCGAGTTCATGCCGCGCCAGCTCTCGGCCGAGGAGCAGAAGGAGGCGGTGCGCCAGGCCATCGACGAAACCGGCGCCGAAAGCATCCGCGACATGGGCAAGGTAATGGCGGCGCTCAAGGCGGCGCACACCGGACGCATGGACTTTGCCAAGGCGAGCGCCGACGTCAGAGCCTCCCTGAACTAAACCGCGCTGCCTCCAGGGAGCGCCGCGCCAGGCACCGCGATGGCAGACTCGACCCCCACCCCCAGCGCATCCCTGCCGCGCGGCCTGCGCGACCGCGACGCGGCGTCGCTGCTTGCCCGCCGCACGGCGGTGCGGGCCATCGAGGAGGTCTACCGCCTGCACGGCTTCGCCCCGCTGGAGACTCCGGCCATCGAGACGGCCGAGGGCATCGGCGCGTTTCTGCCCGACGAGGCCGGCGGCGGGGGGGTGTTTGCCCTGCGCGACAGCGACGGCTCGGCGCTGGCGCTGCGCTACGACATGACCGCGCCGCTGGCGCGCCACGTGGCGTCCCGCCGCGGCGAGCTGCTGCTGCCGTTTCGCCGCTACGCCATTGGCCCCGTCTGGCGCGACGAAAAACCCGGCCCCGGGCGATTCAGGGAATTCTGGCAGTGCGACGTCGACACAGTGGGCGCGCCCGTCGGCGCAGCCGACGCCGAGCTTTGCGCCACCCTGGCGGCGGTGTTCGAGGCGCTTGGCCTGCCCGGCGACGGCTGGGAGATACGCCTCAGCAGCAGGCGGCTGCTGGACGGCGTGCTGGAGTCCGCCGGCCTCGGCGATGACGACGACGGTACCCGCCAGGCGGTGCTGCGGGCGGTGGACAAGATGGACCGTCTCGGCGCCGAGGGCGTGCGCGCCCTGCTGGGCGAGGGCCGCCAGGACGAGTCGGGCGACTACACCAAGGGCGCGGGCCTGGCCGAAGAGCAGATCGAGCGGGTCATGGGGTTTGTCGCCAGCGGCGGCGAGTCTTCGGCCGACACCCTGCGCGGCCTGGCCGCGGAAATAGGCGGCACCGCCGCCGGCAAGGAGGGCATCGACGACCTTGAGCGGATCCTTGACCTGCTCGAGTCGTTTCCCTGCGGCGCGGGCGTGGCGCGGGTGGACCCCTCCATCGTGCGCGGACTGGGCTACTACACCGGACCCGTCATCGAGGCGGTACTGACCATCGTCACCCGCGACAAAAGGGGACGCGAGACGCGTTTCGGGTCGGTGGCCGGCGGCGGCCGCTACGACCGCCTGGTGCGGCGTTTCGGCGGCGACGACATCCCGGCCACCGGCGTGTCCATCGGCGTAGACCGTCTGGTAGCGGCACTGGAGAGCCTGCAGGAAAACGCCGCCCCGCAGGGACCGGTGGTGGTGCTGGACATGGGCGACGCATCCGCGGCGCAGCGCGCCGCCGCCGAACTGCGCGCCGCCGGAATCGCCGCCGAGGCGTACACAGGCAGGGGCGGAATGCGCAAGCAGATGCGCTACGCGGACCGCAGGGACAGCCCGGCGGCGGTGATCGAGGGCGATGCCGAGCGCGCCGAGGGCGTGGTGCAGGTCAAGGACCTGGTGCTGGGACGGAAACTGGCGGCGGGCATCGAAAGCCACGAGGACTGGATGGAGCATCCGGCCCAGGCCACCGTGCCCAGAGAGCGGATGGCGGAAACCGTGCGGGGGATTATCGCGGGAGCCGGGACGAACGCGGAGCCGGACAAACCATGACGTCCCGCGCGGGCAGCGCGCTGGAGGACCGCGAACGGCTGCGCGGAAGGGTAATGGAGACGCTGGCCGGCGACGACTGCGAGCGCGTGCAGCCGTCGCTGCTGCAGCCCGCCGACGACATCCTCAGCCACTACGGAGAGGAAATCCGCGCCCGCGCCTGCGTGCTGTCGGACGCCCATGGCGGCGAGCTGTTTCTGGTGCCGGACTACACGGTGCCGGTGTGCCGCATGCATCTCGAGCGCGGCGGCGGGGCGGGACGCTACGTCTACGCGGGGCCGGTGTTTCGGATGCCGGCGCCCGGCCAGGGAGAGGCCCCCGTCGAGGAGGAGCAGGCCGGCATCGAGGTATACGGCGAGGCGGAGGGCGTCCAGGCCGAGGCGATGGTGATGCGGCGGACGATGGACGCGCTGAAGGCCGCCGGCGCGCTGGGGGTGGAGGTGACCGTAGGCGACGTCGGCCTGGGCAGGGCTGCGCTGGAGACGGTGGCCATGCCGGACCAGAGGCGCGAGCGCCTGCGCCGCCGAATCGGGCAGCCGGCGCGGTTTCACGAGCTGATGCAGCGCTACATCGGCATCCAGGCCGAGCAGCTGCCGCCCGAGCGCGAGGACCTGCTGGAGCGTTTCGCCGGGGTTGAGGACGAGGAAGCGGGCGAGATGGCGGCGGCGGTGCTGGAGGAACGGGGCATACCGCATCTTGGACAGCGGACTCTGGAGGACATCGGGGCGCGCCTGGCCACGCTGGCAGCCGAACGCTACGAGCCGCCGCTCGACGTGGAAGACGCCGCCCGCATCAACGAAATCCTGTCGCTGCGCGACTCCTACCCGCGGGCGGTGGAGTGGCTGAAGGCGCGGGAGGAGGCGTCCAGCCCCGGCGTCGCCAGCGTCATCGAGACACTTGAGCGGCGGGCAGAGGCGATGGACAAGGCCGGCGTGGACCTGGCGGGGATGCTGCTGGACGCGCGGTTTGTGGGCGAGCTTGGCTACTACGACGGGTTTGTGTTTTCCGCGCGCGCCAGCAACCTGCCCGTGGCGGGCGGCGGACGCTACGACGGGCTGCCCAAAGCGCTGGGGGGAAGCGGATCGGCCGTAGGCGCGGCCATCTGGACCGGGCGTCTTGCGCAGCGGCCCATGGGAAGCGAATCGCCATGAGCGGACTGATCCTCGCCTATCCGTCGAAGGGGCGGCTGAAGCCGCTGGCCGACGAGCTGTTTGCGAAAAGCGGGCTGGAGATTGCCAGCGAGGGGTCCGAGCGCAGCTATCGGCGGGCGATCGCGGGCATGCCGGAGGTGCAGCTGATGCTGGTGGAGGCGGCCGCCGTGCCCGGACTGCTGGCGCGGGGCGAGGCGCACGCTGGAATCACCGGCATCGACCTGGTGACAGAGCATCTGCCGGACCGCGAGCACGTGCTGGAGACGCCGCTGCCGCTGGCGATTGGCGCCGCCCGAATCGCCCTGGCCGTGCCCCAGTGCTGGATCGACGTGACCAGCCTGGCGGATCTGGACGAGGCGGCGTTTCAGCATCGCCGGACCCGCGGGCGGCGGATGCGGGTGGCGACGGGATTCCGCAGGCTGGCGCGGCAGTATCTGGTGGAGCGGTGCGCGGCGGAGTTTGAGATCGTGCCAAGCCGGGGGCCGACCGAGGCGGCGCCCTTGGCGGGGCTGGCGGAGGCCATCGTCGACATCGTGTCGAGCGGCCAGACGCTGGAGGCCAACACCCTCAAGCCCATCGAGGGCGGCGACATCCTCGAGTCTGAAGCCTGCCTGTACGTAGCCCGCAAGGCAGACTGGAGCGATGAAGCCCGGGATGCGCTGGATCGGCTGCGGTATCGGCTTGAGGAGACGGTGGCGGAGATGCCGCTGGACCCATAGGGGCATGGGAGCGCCCCCGAACGGGGGATGATGGCGGTCTGCGAAGGGAAGCAGGCCCTCCTGGACCTGCCCGGAGGGAAGGAAAACGGGGGCGGCTGGGAGCAGAAACGGCCGCCGAGATTTATCGCTAACATAACGGCGACAGGAGGGACGGAGGCTAACCCCTTGCAGATAAAGGCGTTATGGTGGAATGTTGCGCCATACAACGGGCAGATGGATCTATCGCTAACATAAACGAGGGCAGAATCGAGGCGGTACTGGGACGGCTGGACGACTGGCATGGGAAGTGTGGGCCTACCCCTTGGAGACGGCGGCGAGAGGAAGGGGTGTCGAGGCTGAACCCCGCCTCCAAGATTTACCGCTAACATAACGGCGGCAGGAGGGGTGGTCGCTAAGTCCTTGCAGATAAAGGAGTTATGGAGGATTTTTGCGCCGTCTGGGGGCGGGTGGACTTATCGCTAACATAAACGAGGGCAGAATCGAGGCGGTACTGGGACGGCTGGACGACTGGCATGAGAAGTGTGGGCCTACCCCCTGGAGACGGCGGCGAGAGGAAGGGGTGTCGAGGCTGAACCCCGCCTCCGAAATTTACCGCTAACATAACGGCGGCAGGAGGGGTGGCCGCTAAGTCCTTGCAGATAAAGGAGTTATGGAGGATTTTTGCGCCGTCTGGGGGCGGGTGGACTTATCGCTAACATAAACGAGGGCAGAATCGAGGCGG
>CAZPIN010000121.1:0-19545 GCA_964586735.1 uncultured Rhodobacterales bacterium
CGCCCTCTCGCTTCTCATCAACGCAGGTCCCAATCGCCTCACGGTGTCAACCTCGTATCAGAGGCTGTCTCCGGGCTACAAGCTTTTAGGGAAGTACGGGCTTCGCCACGATTTTCCCAAATGGGACATCATGGAGCCGCCGATTGACGAGATCCTTGGGATACCCGATCCCCGCGCCGCGTCCTGCTTTGGGATGCTCCGCTATGCCAACGCGCCTTGGGAGTTCAGCGAGCGGGACGTGTACCGGATCGCCAAGGCGACAGGGGGAGACCCGGAGATTGCCAAATTGGCTGTCCTCCCCCTTGTGCATCGGGTGAAAAAGGACTATCGTGAAGGTGCGCTGCGAGCGTGGAACGAGGCAATGGGGAGCGATATCGTGGATAGCATGTGGGAAGAGGCCAAGGCCGAGGGCAAGGCCGAGGGCGAAGCCAAGGGCATGGCCAGGGCGCTGCTGCAGCTGGTGCAGCGGAGATTCGCTGACATTTCCGAACAGAGGAAAGCGCAGGTGCGATCTGCCACGCTCGAGCAGCTGGAAGACTGGATGGCGCGGGCGCTGGACGCTCCCGACATCGACTCGGTGTTCGGCGGCCATGCAAAGCAGCAGCCGCAGGGATAGCCGCTGGCTGACTGGCGGCTTATCCGCCCGAATTGGTTTCGCATTCCCATGATGGCGGCGGTCTGCTCGATTCCGCTCAGCTTGGGCGGATCGGGAAATACTGACCCAGATTCCTAGAATTTCGCCGTTAGCATGCATGCTCACCGACGGATTTCGCCCGAAACCGCGTTAACGCAGCGCCGTTCCGGCATGCCTGCACAGCGGAGCCACCATGGTCCGTAGCCTTCTGTCCCGCCGCCCACGCCTGTCCGGCCGTCTGGGAAGCCTTGCCCTTGGCCTTCTGATCGCGGCCGGCATCGGCGCCTGGCTGCTGTCGGGCGGCAACGAGGGAGGCGCCAACGCCCCCGAGGCAGTGGAGACTGCCGATACCGCCGGTACCGCCCCCGCCGTCGAGCCCGAGCGGATACTGGAGGTCGGCGTATTCCGCTCCCAGGCGCAGGATCTTGTGTACAACCTTCCGCTGCGCGGCTTCACCAAGGCGTCGCGCCGGGTTGAGGTGCGCGCCGAAACCGGCGGCCTCGTGACCAGCAACAAGGTGCCCAAAGGCAAGGCCGTGCGTCGGGGCGACCCGCTGTGCCGCATTGCTCTGGGCGAACGTCCTGCTCTGCTGACCCAGGCCGAAGCCCGAATCGCCCAGGCGGAGGCGGACGCCCGCTCCGCCCGCAGCCTGGCAGAAAGCGGATTCGGCCCCGAAACGGCCGCCGCCGCCGCGGAGGCGGCGCAAGCCGCCGCCATGGCGGACGCCGAGCGCATCCGCCTCGACATCGCCCGCACCGAGGTCGCCGCGCCGTTCAACGGCACCTTGCAGACGGACAGCGCCGACACGGGCACGCTGCTCCAGCCCGGCGCACTGTGCGCCACCGTCATCGACCTCGACCCCGTGCACGTGGTCGGCTACGCGCCAGAACGCAGCGTCGGCATGTTCCGCGAGGGAGCGGCCGCCGTGGCGCAGCTTTCGGACGGACGGCAGCTGGCGGGCAGGATCTCGTTCGTGTCCCGCTCGGCCGAACCGCGCACGCGTACCTTTCAGGTCGAGCTGACCGCCTCCAATCCCGACGGCTCGGTGCTCGACGGCCTCGGCGCGGAAATTCTCCTGCCGGTGCGGCGGCCCAGCGCCCATCTGGTGCCGCAGTCAGCCCTGACGCTGAATGGCGAGGGCACGCTTGGCCTGCGCATCGTCGAGAACAGCCGCGCCCGCTTTGTGGCGGTGGAACCGCTTCAGGAGGAAAGCGAGGGCATATGGGTTGCCGGCCTGCCCCGGCAGGCGGACATCATCGTGGTGGGGCAGGAATTCGCCGTCGACGGCGCCGAAGTGGCGGCCCGTCCGGCGCCGGGCGGTCTGCAGCCTTGACCACGCTGGTTGACTGGGCGTTCTCCCGCGCCCGAACGATCTTCGTTCTGGCGGCCCTGGTGGTCGCCGGCGGCATCTACTCCTACAACAGCATTCCCCGCGAGGGCGAGCCCAACATCGACATCCCCTTCCTCTACGTCTCGGTGCCGTTTCCCGGCGTATCGGTGGAGGACAACGAAAACCTCGTGGCCAAGCCTCTGGAGGACGAGCTGTCCAGCGTGCTTGGGCTTGAGGAGATGACATCCTTCGTCTCCGAGGGCCACACCGGCATCCTGCTGGAATTTGACATCAACTTCGACAAGGACGAGGCCATCGACGAGGTGCGCACCAAAATTGACGACGTGCGCCCGCAGCTTCCGGCGGACATCGAGGAGCCTCGAATCATTGAGCGCAACATCGCCCAGTTTCCGGTGGTCACCATCGCCCTCTCCGGCCGCGTCCCCGAGCGAACCCTGATCCGCGCGGCCGAGGACCTGGAAACCGCCATCAACAACCTCACCCGGGTGCAGGAAACGACGGTGTCGGGAGTGCGCGACGAGATCGTCGAAGTGGTGGTCGACCCGCTGCGCCTGGAAAGCTACGACGCGACCATCGACCAGATGCTGTCGGCCGTCAGGACCAACAACGCCCTTGTCCAGGCGGGCGACGTAAAGACGGAACGGGGGCAGTTCAACGTCAAGCTGTCCGGCACCTTCACGTCGGTCGCCGACATTGCCGAGACGCCGTTTCTGGTGGACGGCGAACGGACCGTAACCTTCGGCGACATCGCCGACATCCGCCGCACTTTCGCCGACCGCAGCTCGCGCGCCCGCATCGACGGCGAGCCCGCCATCTTGTTTGAGGTGGTCAAGGCACTTGGCGAAAACGTCTTTCTCACCGTTCAGGACATCCGGCGGGTGATCGAGGAGAAGTCAAGCAAGTGGCCCGAAGCGCTCCGCAGCTCGGTGCGAATCACGCCCGCCATCGACACCTCGGTGGACGCCGGGCGCATGATCAGCCAGCTCGAAAACAGCGTCGCCACGGCGGTGGTGCTGATACTGGTGCTGGCGGTCATGCTGATCGGGCCGCGCCCGGCGATTCTGGTGGGGGCGGCGATTCCCTGCTCCTTCCTGATGGCCTTCTGCCTGCTGGCCGTGTTCGGCATGAGCATCAACAACATGGTGATGTTCGGCCTCACCCTGTCGGTGGGCATGCTGATCGACGGCGCCATCGTCATCGTCGAGTACGCCGACCGAAGGCGCTCGGAGGGCGCCTCCGCGCGGCGGGCCTATCTCGATTCCGCCAAGCGGATGTTCTGGCCGATCATCACCTCGACGGCCACCACCCTCTGCGCCTTCCTGCCGCTGCTGCTGTGGCCGGGGATCCCGGGACAGTTCATGCGCCAGCTGCCCATCACCCTGATCTTTGTCCTCAGCTCGTCGCTGATCGTGGCGCTGATCTTCCTGCCGGTGATTGGCGGCGCCACCAGCCGCAGCCGCGCCTCCAGCCAGCCGTCGGTGGCGGAACCCACCGGCTCGGCCATTGGCCGCGGACCACTCGCCCGCACCGTGCGGGGGGCCATCGACAGGCCATGGATGCCGGTCCTGTTTCTGGGCGCGGCTGCGGCGATCATCGTAGGCATCATCTCCAGCTACGCCGCCAACAACCGCGGCGTGGACTTCTTCGTCGACACCGAGCCCGAGCGGGCCGTGGCCTATATCCGCGCCCGCGGCAACCTGTCCTTCGAGGAGGCCGACCGCCTGATGCTCGAGGCCGAACGGCGCACCGCGGGCATCGAGGGAATCCGCAACCGCATTTCCACCGTTGGCGGTGAAGGCGTCGGCACCGACGGCCGGGACCGCCCCCGCGACGCCATAGGCCAAATCTACTTCGAGTTCGAGGAATGGGACACACGCCCTTCGGGCGACGCCATCGTCGACGAGATCACCCGCCGAACGGCGGACATTCCCGGCGTGGCTATCGACGTCAACATTCCCGAGGGCGGCCCCCAGCAGGGCAAGCCCGTCTCCGTCCAGCTGCGCTCGGCCGACTGGCAGCAGCTGCTGACGGCGGCCAACACGGTGCGCGAGCGCCTGGAGGCTACCGAGGGGCTGTTCAACATCGACGATTCCAGCCCGCTGCCCGGCATTGACTGGAACCTCAAAGTCGACCGCAACCGCGCCAACACCCTGGGCACCAGCGTCGTCGAAATCGGCGCCCTGGTGCGGCTGCTGACCAATGGCGTCGACATCGGCACCTACCGTCCGGCAGATGCCCAAGACGAGCTGGACATCCTGGTGCGCTTCCCCAAGGACGACCGCGTGCTCGACACGCTGGACCGCCTGCGGCTGCGCACCCGCACCGGCCTGGTGCCGCTGTCGAGCTTCGTCACCCGCGAGCCGGTGCCGACGGTTGGCAGCGTTTCGCGCAAGGACGGCGAGCGGCTGATCAGCGTCAACGCCGACGTCGCCGAAGGCTACAATACCCGCCAGATCATCGGCGAGATCACCCGCTGGCTGGAGACCGCCGACCTCGGCGACCGCGTGGAGGGGGTGTTTCGCGGCGAGCTCGAGGAGCAGCAGGAAAGCCAGCAGTTCCTGACCGCCGCCTTTCTGCTGGCGCTGCTTCTGATGTTCGCGGTGCTTCTGATCCAGTTCAACAGCTTCTTCGCCGTGTTCCTGGTGCTGCTGGCGGTGGTGCTGTCCGTCGCCGGCGTGCTGCTTGGAATGCTGGTGATGGGACAGCCCTTCTCCATCATCATGACCGGCATTGGCATCGTCGCCCTCGCCGGAATCGTCGTCAACAACAACATCATCCTGATCGACACCTACCAGTCGCTGCGCGGCCATATGCAGGAGCTCGACGCCATCGCCGGCGCGGTCGCCCGCCGCTTCCGCCCGGTGCTTCTGACCACCGTTACAACCATCGCCGGCCTCTGCCCCATGATGTTTGCCGTGTCGGTGGACTTTCTGGGCCGCGAGGTTCATCAAGGCCAGCCCTCGGCGCTGTGGTGGATCCAGCTGGCCACAGCCATCGTGTTTGGCTTGGGATTCTCTACTGTCCTCACGCTGGCGGTTACGCCGTCCATACTCGCACTGCGGTTCTGGCTGGCCCTTGGCGCGCGCCGGCTGGCACAGTGGGCAGGTTCGCTGGCCTCCAGCCACGGCCGTGCGGCGAGCGAGCTGCGCGTTCGGCGTCGGGAAACATGGCAGCGCTACCGCCAGGACGGCGGCGAATTCGTCTGGGAAATCTGAGCGCGGCTGCCAAATCAGCCGCTTGTGGGAATCTCGAACACCTGCCCCGGAAAGATGAGGTCTGGCTGGCTGATCTTGTCTCGATTGGCATCGTAGATCAGGTGATACATGACGCCCTTGCCGTAGGCTTGGCGGGCGATGCGCCACAGGCTGTTGCCAGGCTGAACCACCACCGTGCCCTCCCGCAGCGCGACGTCCGGTTCCGTGCGCTCGAAGGGAATCTCCGTGCTTTCTCCCGAATCGAGCTCGGCATGAACAGACAGGCTTGCGCCCACAGGCACATTGTCCGTCAAGTCGCCACGCCAGCGTCCGCTCTCGTTAACGGTGGCAACGAACTCGACGCCGTCCCGGCTCTCGCCACCCTCGCCGCTGATGCTGACCCGCACCTGCTCGCCAACCGGACCGCGGCCCTCGATGTGCACACCGCCCGCCTCCCCATAGCTGACCACATCGATCGTCAGCTGGCCCTGCTGCAATGGCGTCGGCGATTGCACCACCTGGGCCGTCTCGGTGCCGACGCTCACAAGCAGGGGCTCGGCGACGCCGTCCTGCAGCACCATCACCAGCGGATCACCGTCAACGGTCTCGCCCGACGGCATCGTCGTCCGCAGGCCGAACATGTGGCTGCCGCTTTCCATGCTGCGCTGGGTCACCACCGCCCACTCGCCGCCGGACAGGGCGCGGGCGCTGGCGATGGCTTCTCCATTCAGTAGAAGATCGACCTTCGATCCCGGCTCGGCCCTCCCCGCCGCCACCACGGTGCCCTGTCCCTCGATCCGCACCGTGTCGAAGATCGGCCGAAACAGCGCCCTTGGCAGCTGCGTGGGGTTCGCCGTACCGTTCTCGGCGACCGGCTCCGCCGGAGCGAGAGCCGTAATCTCTGTCGCCTCGCCAGCATCCGCTTCCTCTTCTTCAGCAGCCGCATCGGCCCCGTCCGCAACTGCAGCCACCTCACTGGCAGGCCCTTCCGTTTCGCTCGCGTCGGCTTCCATCCCGTCTGCAGCCGCTTCCGCGCCAGCCTCTGCATCGGTGTCCGCCGCGCCGTCGTCCAAAACTGCCTCCGGCTCGTCGAGCTCCGGATCGGCAGGCGGTTCCCCGTCCTGGCCTTCAGGAATTGGCCGAGCCTGCGGCTGCGGTTGCTCTTCGACGGGAACGCCGCCAGAGCCAGAGAGGAACTCCGGAAACTCCCACGAGGGAAAATTCAGCTGTGGCAGCTCCAGCTGCGGCAGTTCCAGCTCGGATAGTTTGGTGATGTCGATATCCAAAGCCTCGACATCGCTCTGCAGGCCCAGAATCGAGCGCATCAGCACACCCGTAAGGGAGAATTCCCTCTCCATGCTGGGCTTCCTTGCCGCAGAGGAGGGTTCCTCAGGTTCCGGCGGCTCTTCCTCCCCGGGCGCCTCCTCGATTTGGGCGACGGGCGGAGACGAAATGGCGTTCTCCCTGGCGGTGCGAATCCTGTCGAAAAGCAGCGCTGCCATGAACAGCAGCACGACAAGTGCGGCAACGGCAATTGGGAATCGCGGGCTGACGTTCACTTCGGCCTCTTTGCGGTGGCGATGAACCAAGTATAGCCTTCGCGCCCAATACTGGAATCACAGCAGTCGAGGTAGACCATGGCGCGCATCGCCACCGATCCCAACTGGCCCCATCCGCCTGGCGTGGCGGTGTTCTGCGGCGCCCGCAATGGCGCCACCGGGGTGTTCCTTAAGGAAGCCGAGACTCTCGGCCGCGGCCTCGCCGAACGGCGGCTGCGGCTTGTGTTCGGCGGCGGCGACACCGGACTGATGGGCGCGCTCGCCGCGGCGGCGGACGCGGCCGGAGGGGAAATGCTCGGCGTGGTGCCGGAAGGCGTCTTCGACACCGGCATTCCGCCTGGCGCCCGGCACATCGTCACCGTCCCCAGCCTTCGCGAGCGCAAGGCGCTGATGCGCGTCAACGCCGACATCCTGCTGGCGCTGGCGGGCGGCATCGGCACCCTTGACGAGGTGGTCGAATCGCTGGTCGAGCGGCAGCTTGGACGCCACCGCAAGCCCATCGTGCTCGTGGACACCAACGGCTGCTGGGACGAGCTCGGCGCGGTCATCGAGGCGATGGTCCGGCGGGGCTTCGTGGAGGACGGCGCTATGGACATGCTGACGATGGCCGCCGACGCCGCCGATGCGCTGACCCAGATCGACCGCCTGCTGCCCGACGCGCTCTCAACCCCGTAGGCTGCACCCGCACGGCGCACCTGGCGACAGGGCACACGCGCAGGCCGCGATACGGCCTTGCCGCGACCGGCAGTTCCGACGTCAGGCGGCTGCAGCCAGGCGCGCGGCAACGTCTTCCCAGTTGACGAGCCTGTCGAGGAAGTTCTCGAGGTAGGCGGGGCGCTTGTTGCGGAAATCCAGATAGTAGGAGTGCTCCCAGACGTCGCAGCCCAGAAGGGCGGTCTGGCCCGCGAAGCACAGCGGATTGACGCCGTTGGGGGTCTTGGTGACCTTCAGCGAGCCACCCTCATGTACCAGCCAGCACCAGCCCGAGCCGAACTGCCCCACGCCCGCCTGGACGAACGCCGCGCGAAACTCCTCGGCGGAGCCGAACGAGTCCTTGACCTGCGCCTCGAGCTCCGATGGCATCGCGCCGCCGCCGCCCGGCTTCATCATCTGCCAGAACTGCACGTGGTTCCAGTGCTGCGAGGCGTTGTTGAACAGCCCCGCCTTCGACTCGTCGCCGTAGCTGGCGCGGACGATCGCCTCCAGTTCCTGGCCTTCCAGCCCCGACCCCTCCAGCAGCTTGTTGCCGTTGTCGACGTAGGCCTTGTGATGCAGGTCGTGATGGTACTCCAGGGTCTCTTTGCCCATGCCGCCATCTGCAAGCGCGTCGTGGGCGTAGGGTAGGTCGGGAAGCTCAAATGCCATGGCCATGCTCCTTGTTGCTGCCGCGCCGGGCCAGCCGCCCGGCGAAGCGAGTCTAGCCTGTTTCGCCTTGCCGTGCCGCCAGCAGCGCCGCAGCCACCTCGCGGGGGTCGTCCAGCAGGGCATTGTAGGCGCGCACGGCCGAGTCCGTGGACATCGACTCCACCGCCACGCCAGCCTCCGCCATCGCCCGCCGCACCGGCTCCGGTACCGGTTGGCGGCGCTCGCCGGTCCCTAGCAGCAGCAGGTCCGCCCCCGCCTCAACCACCGCCGCCAGACTCGCGGGGTCTACTTCGTCGATGCCGCCGATTGTCCAAGCCCGCAGCATGCCACCCGCCGCCAGCGCCGCCTCTGCGACCGTTTCGCCGCCCAGGCGAAACCCGCCCGATTCCAGGATTTCAAGCGGCGCGCAGCCGGATATCTCCCGCATGCGCATGGAGCCTCAGGGCGCGTCCCCCGCGCCAAGATGCACGCCAGTTGGCCCATCCTCCGGAGACCTCCGGTCCCAGTCGCGGCGGACGTCCAGCCAGCTGAGCACGGGGGCGGCCACGAACACAGACGAGTAGGTGCCCACCACCACCCCCCACATCATCGCGAAGGTAAAGCCCCGAATCACCTCGCCCACCAGAAAATAGAGGGAAACCAGGGCGATCAGCGTCGTTACTGACGTCATCACCGTGCGCGACAGGGTGTCGTTGATGGCCAGGTTGAGCACCTCCACCAGCGGCCGGCGGCGATGGCGGCGCAGCGTCTCGCGCACACGGTCGAACACCACCACGGTGTCGTTCAGCGAGTAGCCGACGATGGCCAGGATGGCGGCGACGATGGAGAGGTTGAACTCCAGCTGCAGTAGCGAAAACACCCCCACCGTCAGAATTACGTCGTGCGCCAGGGCCAGCACCGCGCAGGTGGAGAACTGCCACTCGAAGCGCAGCCAGATGTAAAACAGCACCGCCGCCAGGGCGAGGCCGATGGCGATCATCCCCTTGACCACCAGCTCGCCCGACACTTTCGGCCCCACCACCTCGACGCGGCGGATCTCGATGGCCGGGTCGTTGGCCAGCAGCGCCGCCCGCACCCGCTCGATGGCGGCCACCTGCGCGTCGCCGCCGCCCTCCTGCTGCTCGACGCGGATCAGGACATCGGTCGGCTCGCCGAACTCCTGCACCGCCACGTCGCCCAGGTCCAGCGCGGTCACCACGGAGCGCACCTGGCCAATGTCCGCCGCCTGGCCGTAGCGGGCCTCCAGCAGCGTGCCGCCGCGGAAGTCGATGCCGAAGTTGAGGCCCAGCGCCAGAAACAGGACGGCCGAGGCCGCCGCCAGCCCGGCCGACAGGGCGACGCTCCAGCGGCGCAGGCCGAGGAAGTCGAACGAGGTGCCGTGGGGCACAAGCCGCAGTCGCATCACACCTCCAGACGCTTGGGTCGCCGCCACGCGAACCAGATGGCCACCATCAGCCGCGTCACCATGAACGCGGTGAACACCGACGTCAGGATGCCGATGCCGAGGGTGACGGCGAAGCCCTTGACCGGGCCGGAGCCCATGGCGAACAGAATCGCCGCGGCGATGAAGGTGGTGACGTTGGCGTCGATGATGGCGCTCAGCGCCCTCGAGTAGCCCGTCTCGATCGCGTCAAGCGGGCGGCGGCCCTCGCGCAGCTCCTCGCGGATTCGCTCGAACACCAGCACGTTGGCGTCCACCGCCATGCCGACGGTGAGGACGATGCCGGCGATGCCCGGCAGGGTCAGGGCGGCGCCCAGCGCCGACAGCGCCCCGAAGATCATCACCACGTTGACCAGCAGGGCGATGTCGGCGAACAGCCCGAACCGCCCGTACGAGATCGCCATGAACGCCAGCACGGCCAAAAGCGCGGCGACGCAGGCGATGCGCCCGGCCGCCACCGAATCGGCCCCCAGCTCCGGCCCGACCTGGCTCGACTCCTCGATGGTGATGCCGGCCGGCAGCGCGCCCGCCCGCAGCAGCGCCGACAGCTCCTGGGTCTCGACCGTGGTGAAGCGGCCGCTGATCTGGCCCGAGCCGCCCAGAATCGCCTCCTGGATGACCGGCGCCGAAATTACCTCGCCGTCGAGGACGATGGCGAAGGGACGGCCTACGTTGACGCGGGTGACGTCGGCGAACCGCTTGCCGCCAGTCGCGTCGAAGCGAAACGTCACCACCGGCTCGCCGGTGCGCGAGTCAAAGCCGGGCTGCGCGTCCTCCAGCTGCTCGCCTGTGACCATCGCCCGCCGCTCGACGGCGTAGCGCGCGCCCTCCACCTCCGCCGAGGGCAGCACCATCCGCCCTGCTCCCACCCGGCCCTGGGCCAGCTCGCTCTGGCTGTAGGACTCGTCGACCAGGTGAAACGCCAGTTTGGCGGTCTTGCCGAGGATGTCGGGGTTGACGCTGTCAGCGCCGGGCAGCTGCACCAGAATGCGACGCTGTCCCTGGGCCTGAATGGTGGGCTCGCGGGTGCCGATCTCGTCCACCCGCCGGCGTATCACCTCCAGCGACTGCTCCAGGGCGCGCCGCCCGATCAGCGCCTTTGCCTGCGCGCTCAGCGCCATCTCGTAGGTCTGGTCGCTCCCCAGCGTGACCTCCACGTCGACGCCGGCGGCACTGACGATGGTCTCGGCGATGGGCACCGCCAGGCCGCGCAGGATGTCGCCGGCCGTATCTACGTCCTCGGCGCGGGTGATTCGCACGCGGGCGGAGTCCTCCCCGGCGCGCAGGCCAGTGAAGCGCCGCACGCCGCCCTCCCGCAGCGCCCTGCGGGCCTCGGAGACGAACGACTCCATCCGCTCGCGGTAGACGTCCTCGACCTGCACCTCGACGAGGAAATGGGCCCCGCCCTGCAGGTCGAGGCCGAGATTAACGGCGCCACTGGGCAGCCAGGACGGCAGCTCCAGCCGCTGGGATTCGCTGAGAAGGTTGGGAAAGGCGAACGCCACCCCCGCCAGACAGACGAGGGCGACCAGCAGCTTTTTCCAGGCCGCGAACTGAAGCACAGATCAGCCGGTCTTGCCGCTGGCGGGCTCGGTCTTGCTCAGCACGGCGGTGATGGTCGAGCGCACCAGCCGCACCTCCACCCCGTCGGCGATTTCGGCGTGTACCTGGTCGTCCTCGTCGCGCACCTTCTGGATTCGGGCGATGACCCCGCCGGCGGTGACCACCTCGTCGCCGCGCCGCAGCGACGCGACCATCTCCCGGTGCTGCTTGGCCTTCTTCTGCTGCGGACGTATCAGCAGAAAGTACATGATCAGCATGATGCCGACGAACGGCAGCAGCGAGACGAAGGCGTCGCCGCCGCCAGCGGACTGGGCGTAGGCTTCGGTTACAAACATGGCAAACTCCTGGGGGCGCGCGGCCCCGGTCTAGATGCGCGGGCGTTTGGGGATTCGCCGCGGGACTATAGGCCGCCGCGCCGCCAGCGCAACGCCCGCGCCAGCAGAAGGGCGCAGGCGATTCCTGCCCCGTTGGCGGCCATGTCGGCCGCCGAGGCGCCGCGGCCGGGCACCATGGCCTGCAGTCCCTCGAGGCCGGCGCCCAGCGCAAACAGCCCGCCCGCCACCAGCAGCAGCCGCTTGGGGTGGGCCGCCATGCCCAGCAGCGCCAGGCAGCCGTAGGCAACCGCGTGCATGAGCCGGTCGTCCAGTATCCAGGCGGCCCCCGGCAGCCGACCGGCCGGCAGCAGCGACGACGCCGCCACCGCCAGCAGCATTCCCCAGAATCCGGCGCGCAGGAGTCCGGCACGAACGGCCGCCGCCGCGGCTGGCGTCATGGTCTTCCTCCGGCACCTCCGGCGCGGTTTATTGTACACTGCGCTACCTTCTTCGCGGCGCAACCCTACCCCCATGACCGTCCCCTCCGACAGCTGGCGGGTCTGGATTGACCGCGGCGGCACCTTCACCGACCTCGTCGCCGCAGCCCCCGACGGCAGCCTGCGCACCGCCAAGCTGCTCTCCGAGGCTCCCGAGCGCTACGCCGACGCCGCCATCGAGGGCATCCGCCAGCTGCTTGGCCTGGCCCCCGGCGAGCCGCCGCCCGAGGGCCTCCTCGACCACGTCAAGATGGGCACGACGGTGGCGACCAACGCCCTGCTGGAGCGCGCCGGCGAGCCCACCCTGCTGCTTATCACCCGCGGCCTGGGCGACCTGCTGCGCATCGGCTACCAGAACCGCCCGCGGCTGTTCGACCGCCACGTCCGCCTGCCCGACCCGCTCTACCAGAAGGCGGCCGAAGCCCCCGAGCGCATGGCGGCTGACGGATCCGTCATCCAGCCCCTCGACGAGGACGCGACGCGGAAAATCCTGGAGGAGGCCCGCGCCGAGGGCATGACCGCGGTCGCCATCGCCTTCCTCCATGGCCACCGCCACCCCGCCCACGAGCGCATCGCCGCCCGCATCGCCCGCGAGGCGGGCTTCGAGCAGGTCTCCGCCAGCCACGACGCCAGCCCCCTGGCCCGTCTCGTCGGACGTGGCGACACGGCGGTGGTCGACGCCTATCTGACGCCGGTGCTGCGCCGCTACGTCGACGGCGTGGCGCATGCACTGGGCGCCAGCCGTCCCGAGGGGCCGCGCCTGTACTTCATGCAGTCCAGCGGCGGCCTGACCGACGCCCGCCGGTTCCGCGGCAAGGACGCCATCCTTTCGGGCCCGGCCGGCGGGGTGGTGGGCATGGCCCGCACCGGCGAGGAGGCCGGCTTCCAGCGGCTGATCGGCTTCGACATGGGCGGCACCTCCACCGACGTCACGCATTACGACGGGAGCTACGAGCGCACCCACGAAAGCATGGTGGCGGGCGCCCGCATCCGCGCGCCGATGATGCAGATTCACACCGTGGCGGCCGGCGGCGGCTCGATTCTGGAGTTCGACGGCGCCCGCTTCCGCGTCGGTCCCCGCTCGGCCGGCGCCGACCCCGGCCCGGCCTGCTACCGCCGCGGCGGCCCGCTCACGGTGACCGACTGCAACGTCGCCCTCGGCCGCATCCAGGCGGACCACTTTCCGCAGGTGTTCGGAGCCGGCGGCGACCTTCCCATCGACGTCGAAGCCTCGCGCAGCCGGTTCGCCGCGCTGGCCCGCGAAGTCTCCGAGTCCACCGGCGACGAACGCTCCGCCGAAGAAGTCGCCGAGGGATTCCTGCGAATCGCCGTCGAGAACATGGCCAGCGCCATCAAGACCATCTCCGTGCGGCGCGGCCACGACGTCACCGGCTACGCCCTCTGCGCCTTCGGCGGCGCCGCCGCCCAGCACGCCTGCCGGGTGGCCGACACCCTCGGCATCCGCCACATACTGGTGCACCCGCTGGGCGGGGTGCTGTCGGCCTACGGCATGGGACTGGCGGAAATCCGCGCGCTGCGGGAGGCGCAGTGCGGCCTGCCCCTCGACGGCGACGGCGCGGACGGCGCCGGTGCGCTGCTGAATGACGCCGAGCGGGAGGCGCGCCACGAGGTCGAGGCCCAGGGAGTCGGGTCGGTACGCGTCGAGCGGCATGCTCTGGTGCGCTATCAGGGAAGCGACAGCGTGCTGCAGGTGGAGTACGGCGGCGCGGAGCAAATGCGGGAGGCTTTCGACTCCCTCCATCGCGAACGCTACGGCTTCTCCTCTCCCGACCGCCCGCTGGTGATCGAATCGGTCAGCGCCGAGGCCATCGGCGACAGCGCCACTCCGGCCGAGCCCGAGCGCAATCCCGCCGGCGTCCCCGCCGACCCGGTCGGCGCCTATCAGGTGTTTATGGACGGTGCATGGAACGAGACGCCCCTGTGGCGCCGCGGCGACCTGGCCGCCGGACAGCGGATAACGGGTCCCGCCATCGTCACCGAGGACACCGCCACGGTGGTAATCGAGCCGGGCTGGGCCGCCGAAGTCCACGGCACCGGCCGCCTGCTGCTGAAGCGCGCCCAGCCGCGCGGAGACGAGCGCGGCGGCACCAGGGTGGATCCGGTGATGCTGGAGGTGTTCAACAACCTCTTCATGTCCGTCGCCGAGCAGATGGGGGCGACGCTGCGCAACACGGCCTACTCGGTGAACATGAAGGAGCGCCTCGACTATTCCTGCGCGCTGTTCGACCCGGATGGGGGCCTCGTGGCCAACGCCCCACACATGCCGGTGCATCTTGGATCCATGGGCGAATCGGTACGCGCCGTACTCCGCAACCGCGGCGGCAGCATGCGCCCCGGAGACGCCTACGTCCTCAACGCTCCCTACGACGGCGGCACCCATTTGCCCGACGTCACCGTGGTTACGCCGGTCTTCGACGAGGATGGCCAGAGCGTGCTGTTTTTCGCCGCTTCCCGCGGGCACCACGCCGACATTGGTGGACGGACGCCCGGCTCGGCGCCGCCCGACAGCCGCACCATCCACGAGGAGGGCGTGCTGATCGAGGATTTCCTGCTGGTGCAGGACGGCCGCCTGCGGGAGAAGGAGATTCTGGAGCTGCTGAACTCCGGCCCCTGGCCCTGCCGCAACCCCAGCCAGAACCTTGCCGACATCGTCGCCCAAATCGCCGCCAATACCACCGGAGCCCGCGAGGTGCGGCGCATGATCGATCACTTCGGCCTGGACCGGGTGCACGCGTACATGGGCCACGTACAGGACAACGCCGAAGAGTCGGTGCGCCGGGTGCTGGGCGTGCTGCGCGACGGGGAGTTCCGCTATCCCCTCGACAGCGGCGCCGCCATCAAGGTCGCCATCCGCGTCGACCGCGAAAGCCGCTCCGCGACCATCGACTTCACCGGCACCTCGCCGCAGGACGAGGGCAACTTCAATGCCCCTCTGGCGGTCTGCCGGGCGGCCGTGCTGTACGTGTTCCGCACTTTGGTCGACGACGAGATTCCCCTCAACGAGGGCTGCCTCAAGCCGCTGGAGCTGGTGGTGCCGGAGGGGACGATGCTCAATCCACGCTACCCGGCTGCCGTGATCGCCGGCAACACCGAGGTCTCGCAGTGCATCGCCGACACGCTCTACGGCGCGCTGGGCGTCCTGGCCTCCTCCCAAGGGACGATGAACAACTTCGTCTACGGCAACGACCGGCTGCAGAACTACGAGACCATCTGCGGCGGCACCGGCGCCGGACCGGACCACGACGGCTGCGACGCGGTGCACTCGCACATGACCAACACCCGCATGACGGACCCCGAAATCCTCGAGGAGCGGTTTCCAGTGCGGCTGGAGGAGTTTTGCATCCGTCGAAAGTCTGGCGGGACAGGGCGCCACAAGGGCGGCTGCGGCGTCACCCGGCGGCTGCGGTTTCTCGAGCCCATGACCGTTACCACCCTGTCTCTGCATCGCGTCACCGAACCCTACGGGCTTGAGGGCGGCAGCGCGGGCGAGCGCGGGCGGAATCTGCTGGTGCGCGCCGACGGCACGGAAGCCGAACTGGCTGGCTGCGACGAGATCGAGGTGGAGGCGGGCGACGTCTATGTCATGCACACTCCTGGCGGGGGAGGTTTCGGCAAGCCGGATGGCGGCGCCAGCCCGAAGGTTAGGTTGGACGGGGATTGAGCGGCCGCTAGACTTCCGCCCGCAACCGTCCCAACAGCTTCCTCAGCCAGTCAGGTATCCGTCGTGGCCCCATCGTCCGCAAAGATCGCCTTCCAGGGGCTACCCGGGGCTTACAGCCATCAGGCGTGCCAAGAATTCGACCCCGGTCTCGAACCGCTGCCCTGCACGAGTTTCGAGGACGCCGTCGCGGCCGTGCGCGACGGCGCAGCCGAACGGGCCATGCTGCCGGTTGACAATTCCCTGTATGGCCGGGTCGCGGATATCCACCATCTGCTGCCCGAGTCCGGACTGCACATCATCGCCGAGCACTTTCTGCCCATCAGACTCCAGCTGCTCGGACGCAGCGGTGCCCGCCTGAACGACATTCGCGAAGCTGCCAGCCATGTAGTGGCGCTAGGCCAGTGCCGAGACTATCTGCGACGCAACGATATCCAGCCCCGCCCCGTCGCCGACACTGCCGGGGCCGCAAAGGCACTGGCGGAGAAGGGAGAGGCGTCGCAGGCGGCCATCGCCTCGGGCTTCGCGGCGGACATCTACGGACTCGAAGTGCTGGCCGCCGACATCGAAGACGAAGCCCACAACACCACGAGGTTTCTGGTCATGGGCCGCGAGCCCGAAGTGCCCGCCGTCAGCAGCGGCATGGTGATGACGACGTTTGTGTTCGCCGTCCGCAACGTCCCGGCCGCCCTCTACAAGGCGCTGGGCGGCTTTGCCACCAACGGCGTCAACATGGTCAAGCTGGAGAGCTACATGGTGGGAGGGTCGTTCTTCGCGACCCAGTTCTACGCCGACATCGAAGGCCATCCCGAAGACCAGTCCGTACGTCTTGCCTTCGAGGAGCTGCTGTTCTTCTGCAAGAACTTCCACATCTTGGGCACCTATCCCGCACACCCGTATCGGCAGAAGGTCGGAGAGGCATGAACATGTCCGTCGGTCACACAGTTGGGGGTACAGCGCCTGAAGCCGCTCTCCATCGTGTGGAAGGAGCGACTTGGTTTGGAGTTGGCCTCAATGGGACACGCGCCCGCCCGTTCATGGCTCTCCTCATTGGGCTTGTGATATGACCAACCTCGTCGCAACGCTTGGGCTGGCCCTAGGAGTCCTTGGACTGCTGGCAAGGTTCGCACATCAGGATTATCAAAATTGGAAGCGGCGGAAGCAAAACCGAACTGCCTTTATTCGCGCCCTGTTTGCAGAAATTGATCACAATGTTTCGATAATGGAGTTGCATAGCACCGACCTGCCAAGCCCGCGCGAAATTCGAAGTAAACTTGACCGGGATGAGTACAGGCCGTACATAAGGTTTGCACCCCACACTCATGTTTATCGCAACAATCAACAAAATCTTCACTATCTAGACGATGCCACTATGCAGTTTGTCATCAACCTGTACAGTCTCTATGATGACATTGTGGCACAATGCGACGGTATAGTTCTTTCAAGCTTCAAGAGTATTGATGTTGAAGGTCAAGTTTCTGTTATAAATAGAATTCTCGGAAATCACACACAATGCTTAATTGTTGGCAAGCTCATTATTGCAAGCCTAGCTGCGCAATATGCGAAACTCGGACTAACAAGATTTAGGGAACGCAACTGGCCAACCTCTAGTGCCTTCTGAATACTGTATGGTCTCCTAGCCGAATAGTCCCACGATGATGCTTCTTTTCAATCTGCCGAAGTACATCTTCTTCGATTCGGGATACCAACAAGTTTTCGGCAGATTAATCAATATTGCGGTGGTCGCCTTCCTGCCCAATCGAAACACGCTCGCCGGACTAGACTTCTTGCTGGCGAGTTGATCAAGTGTCCTGGTGTGTGGCAAGATACTGCGGTCCATCTCCACTACTGGAGTTGGGAATTCTTTCATTCTGCACATCCCCGCATGTTCGTCTCGACTCAATCCGATGGAGATTATCTGGCAATGCCGTCACGCCAGTGAATTCGCGTTTCATCTGTGGTGAATCTGTGAGGAAATCGAGAATTCGGTCTTGGAAGCGTGAAACAGCAAAGGGAACAGTCCAAATCAATGGCTTGGACCATGGGCGGCACATGGATCAAAGTTGAAGTCTAGGCCCTTTGGCATAACCTCCGATGCAAAGCTAGAACAGTATGTGGGAATTACTCATTCCAGTGGTTCCAATCTGATACTTTTTCTCAATCTCCCGAAATACATCACCCACTGTCAGAGTCACTGGTTCCCCTTCTGCTGGTACGTCCGTTTCATGCAGGTCAGTCGAATCCTGTTCTTCAGACGGCGCTGAGCTCTCTGGCAAACTCAACGGGTGTAGCGGTGTGCGATCAGTCACTGTAGCCCGAAGCCCACCCCGCTCCCTAGCTTGCCGAAGTACTTCTCCCACTGTCCGAGTCATTGGTTGCTCATCAGATGGCACATCCATGTGATGTTGGTCAGGCGAACTCTGTTCGTCAGGTGGGGCTGAACTTGCTCGCGGGACCGGCGAGTGTGACGATACGCGGTCAGACATGGCGGTTTCCCTTCGCAACTGGTGGTTACAAGCTACCAATTGTAGCCCTGCCGCCTCACATGTCAACCAACACATGACCCATCAATGGCAAGAGGCTGACATGCCAGCAAGGCTCTATAGCCTCGTTCATTGGCCGCGCTTGTACCACGGCTGAAACCTGAGCCCTCTGGTGTACCTCAACACACCGCTAGAACAGTATGGCTGGATCTCCCACTCGAACAGTCCCATACCTAGTCATCTTCTTATTCGGCCGAAGCACATCTCCCACTGTCCGGGTCTCTGGCCGCTCTTCGGCTGGCGCATCCGTGCCTCGTTGGTCGTCATGCTGGCCAGCCGAACCCTGTTCGTCAGACGGAGCCGAGATCGCAGGCGGACTCGGCGGGTGTGGCGGCGTGCGGTCAGACATGGCGGTCCCCCCGCTTCTGGTTTCTCACGTCGATGATTGTAGCCCCGCTGCCTCATATGTCAGCCCGCGCATGACCCATCTCGGAAGAAGGGCTGATCTGCCCCTGCCACCCTTCATCCGTCAGTGCGGATCAGTCCCGCCAAGCCGCTTGCGTGGTCTGCTACGCGCTCCATCTCGCTGGGTGCTACCGTGAGCGTACCACTCGCAGACTCCCATCTCCAGCAGCAACCTCAGAACCGCCGCTTCCGGGTACGTGGCACTGCATGCCGCTCCACTTGCCACGCAGGGGCGAAGCCCCGTTCCCGTCTCCAGCATCCCAGCACCGGGGCCGCCATCCCTCTGTGCCCCTGTCTCGCGGTCTGCCCAAGAAGCACGATGGGCGGCCATGTTCCCTCCGCTGTGACCACAAGGGACTCAAGTGGCAGGCGGCCGGCCGATGCTGGCCGGGCCACAGGACTTCCTTCGTCGGTATCTGGCAGCTGCCGAGTGGCGCTGCGGTCCATGATTCCTCTAACCGAGGACCAGCCCTTGACAGCCCCCTTGACAACCCCCTTGACATCTCTTGCCACCTGCGCTACATACGCGCTGCCACTCGCCTTCGGGCGGACGGCTATGGCGATAAACGGACACGGAATAAACGACTCGGACCCGGGGGCGGTACCCGGCGGCTCCACCAAACCCGCCTTGCAAGGGCGCGTTCATGGGGCCGAAACAGGATCGACGAGCGTGTAAAGGTGCACCTTTCGCCCGGTGGGATTCGCCGTTATCGAATCACAAGCACAATTGCCAACGACAATCGTGCTCCGCTTGCAGTCGCAGCCTAAGGGCAGCTGACAGCAGTCGGAAACGTTTTTCCCGGGATCTTGCATGCCCGGGTGGGGCCCGGAGGCGCCTCGCAACAGAAGCCTCCACCACCTCCCTTCATGCGCCTTCCCTCAAGCGCTGCCGATCAGGATGCCGGCGGCGAACACCAGCGCGCCTCCGAACACGATCTGGAACGTCGCCGACAGGAACGGCGTGTCCATGTAGCGCCAGCGGATCCAGGCGATCGCGAAC
>CAZPIN010000122.1:0-7287 GCA_964586735.1 uncultured Rhodobacterales bacterium
GGTTTGTGGACACACCCTTAATTTCCAAAGCCTGCGCGCTAGCGGAAACCCGTGCGCAGTAACCCAGCCAAATCATGGATTTCTGCATGGAACGCAGACGGGTTGCATCTGGGCAGCGGGCCTTCTGCTGTCAATGGCGACGCTGCTGGCGCCTGAACCCGCCTATGCGCAGACGACGTTTATTAGCAACACTGGAGGCAGCGATCTAGGTTCTTTTGCAGTCGGACCTGAAGGTACGACACTCTTTCCGGGGCTCTCGCAGGCATTTGAGACTGGAGACTTTGATGCCGGCTACATCATTACGGAGGTTATTATTCACAGTGCTGTGTATACTAACTCTTATCATGAGCATATTGCTGCGACAATCGAGACGGATGACGGCAGCGGTAGCCCCAGCGGAACAGCTGCCGCCACCCTTACAAGTCCTGACACACTAGGAGAAATTCCAAGTGGTAGAGGTAACCAGCGTTTCGCCGTATCTACACCTGGTGGAGCACTACTTGCCTCTGAAACTACCTATCACGTTGTTGTGCGATGGACCTCCGAACTAACCGGCAGTAGGACGGGATTCAATTGGCGAACAACGTCAAAGTCTGGCGTGGACAACGGGGTCGCGTCTGGCTGGGGCATTCCGGGTGCAGGAAAGCGTCTGACCAGCGGTAGTTGGGGAGCGTTAGCAACTCTAGCGGCCTCCCGGAGATTTGAGTTTCAGATCATGGGCAGCCTCAACGAGGTCACGGTCGCGGCCAAGACTGGAGGCGAGAGCGTGGTTGGCGGAAGCGGCAGCATAGGCGACGACGCGGTATTCGTCCTGAGCCGCCCGCACTCCACGGCCGCCGCGCTGGAGGTGGACTACACCTTGGGTGGCGACAGCAGCGCATACGCCACCCCCGGCGACCACGGTTCATCCGGAATGGCCTCCATTCCTGCCAATCAAGACTCCGTGGAAGTGGCGGTTCGTACCACCCCGCAGGCGGCCGGTACCAGTTTCGACATAACGCTGACGGTCAATGACCCCGGCGATAACACCTATGCGGTCGCCACCGCGCCCGGCAACGTGGCGACGGTAACCGTCACCGCGCCGCCCAATCCAGCCACTGGCGAACCAGCAATCACCGGCGCCGCCGAGGAGGGCGTGACGCTGATGGCCGCGCCTGGAAACATTACCGATGGCGACGGTCTGACCGGAACAACGTACACCTATACCTGGTACAGGCAGGATGCCGATGGAACCAACCGGTCCGCCAACGCAATCCATATGGGCACCAGTTACAGACTTGTTATGGCCGACGCGGACAAGCAGATTGTTGTCGTGGTGAGTTTCACGGACGACGCTGGGTTCCCTGAAAGCCGCGAAAGCTCCCCCTACCCTATGGGCGGTACGGTCGCCGCCAACGTGCCCGCCACAGGCAAGCCGGCAATCTCCGGATTCGCTTCCGTGGGGCAAGCCTTGACGGCGTCGCCCGGGGCCCCGCCAAGCGGCATCGCCGACGGCAACGGACTGAGCGGGGCAACGTACACGTATGAATGGTACAGGCAGGACACCGATGGAAGCAACCGGTCCGCCAGCGCAATCCACACTGGCAACAGCTACCTCCTCGTGGCGGCCGACGTTGGTAAGCAGATCGTGGTCATCGCAAGCTTTGCCGACGACAACACCAACGAAGAGAGCCGCGAAAGCGACCCTTTTCCGATGAGCGGGACCATCTCTGCAAACACTCCCTCCACGGGCACGCCGGAGATTTCAGGCGTCGCCAGCGTAGGCGAGACTTTGATGGCGCTGACTGACCCCGCCGATATTGCCGTCGATTTTGCGGATGCTGACGGTCTGCCCGCAGCGAGTGCCTACACCTACCAGTGGGTGCGGGAAGACAGGGATGGAAGCAATCAAACTGACATAGCAGCCAATGCCGACGGCTCATCCTACACCCTCGTGGGAGACGACGGAGGAAAAAGGATTCGTGTCAGGGTCAGTTTCACGGACAGTCTGGGCGGCACCGAGGCGCTGCTGAGCGACGCCTATCCGTCCACAGGCACTGTCAGCGCCCTTTCGACTGGCCAGCTGGCGATCACGGGCACGGTCGTGGCAGGCGCGGAGCTGACGGCGGACACGGCGGGCATCATGGACCCCAACGGGCTGACCTCGGTGGCCTACATCTACCAGTGGCAGCGCGCGGACGATGCGGCTGGAACGGGAGAGGCAGACATCGACGGCGCAACTTCCCAGACCTACACGCTGACCAAGGCAGATGACCAGGACAAATTCATCCGCGTGTCGGTGACGTTCATGGACGACGATGGCAACGATGAAACCAAGACCAGCGACTGGACCGCAGCGGTAGGAAAGGCAGGCCCCGCACCTGCAACGGGCGACGTGACCATCGATGACGGCACAACGGCGCAGGTGGACATCGAGCTCACCGCGGATACATCGGCAATCGACGACCCGGCAAACGGCCTGACCGCGCCTGGCTACACCTATCAATGGCAGCGGGCCGACGACGCGGCTGGAACGGGAGAGGCAGACATCGACGACGAGACTTCCCAGACCTACACGCCGACAAAGGCAGACGACCAGGGCAAGTTCCTTCGCGTGGTGGTGACGTTTACGGACGACGACGGCTACGGGGAAACCAAGACCAGCGCCTGGACCAGCGCGGTAACGAGGCGCGCCAACTCCGCCGCCACCGGAGCACTGACCGTCAGCGGGACGGTCAAGGCAGGCGAGTCCCTGTCAGCCGACGCGACAGCCGTTGCCGACGCCAACGGCACGAGCGGAGCGACATTCACTTACCAATGGCAGCGGCAAAGCGCCGTCGGCGCATGGGCGGATATCGGCACCACAACGTCCTCAACCTACACGGCGGCTGCAGCGGATATCGGCATGCGGCTTCGCGTACAGGTGTCGTTTGCCGACGACGACGGCTACCCGGAATCCGTAACCAGCGACGCCACTGCGCCCATCACGGCCGCCGCCAACAATCTCGCCATGGGCGCGCCCGAGGTTGGCGGCCCAGCCAGGGTAGGCCAGATGCTGCAGGCTGCGACGCAAGACGTCATTGACGACGAAGACGGCCTGGGCAGTCCCAGCTATGCCTATCAGTGGCAGCGCGGAGTGCCTGGCGCGGTCATTGCCTGGAGCAACATCCGTGGCGAAACCTCGTCTACGTACACCTTGACGGCAGCTGACGAGGGAATGAAGGTCCGGGTCAAAGTCGCGTTCCCTGACGCCCGTGGCAACCTTGAAGAATTGCCGAGCGCCCCGTATCCAAGGGGCTCCGAAACGGTAGTTCCCGCTGACGCGTCTGGACTTGCCCCCGGCGAGGGAGGCGCGGCTTATCCAGGTGCGCTGGCTCACGCGGTTGCTGGCTTCGGCCACTCCGTCGCCGCCGGCATCGTCGATGGAATTTGGGACCGTGCCGCCGCCCGCCAAACTGGGAGTCTGGACTCGCGGGTGACGCTAGGCGGGAAGACGCTTGTCGCCCAGACGCTTTCCAGCAGAGACGCGGGCCAGGCTGTGCGGGAGGCTGCCAACCTGTTCGGCCTCGAGGCGACAGAGCCCGACGGACCATACAGCGGACTGGAAGGTGGCCATGGCGGAGGCATCGACTACTACCGCGAATGGGCGGACATACCGGACCGCAACCGCCTAGCCAGCCAGAGCAGCTTCGCACTAACCGCTGGAAACGGGGCGGGAAAGGACAAGGCTGCCTTCTGGGGCGAGCTTTCCACGGCGGCTCGCGAAAGCGAGCCGGGGGAAGGGTCCAGCGTTGAGACCGAATCGTCCAACATGCTGCTGGGTTTCGACCTTCCGGGCAGAGACAATGTCCTGTATGGCCTTGTGATCAGCCGTTCTTCTGGCGAGTCGGACTACAGGGACGCTTCCACGGCCACCGCCACCGCCGGTACCGCCGAAACCAGCCTCACGACCTTTGCTCCGTTTGTGCACTGGACGGGTGCAACGGGAAGAAGCTTCTGGGGAAGCCTCGGCATCGGATCGGGCAGTCTTGAAACGACCGTCGACGGCAGCGCGTCGGAGACGGATGTAGGCATGACAATGCTGGCCGCCGGCGTGAAGGGCAACTCCATGCGGAGAGGCAAAGGCGAAATCTCCATACGGGCGGATGTTTTCAGGACGGCGATAACAGCGGACAGCAGCGCTGACTTCAGCGAGCTCTCGGCGGAGGCTTCGCGGATTCGCGTGGCGCTGGAGAGGGTTTCGGCCAGAACGATGGACAGCGGCGCGGTATCGTCAAATCGTCTGGAGCTGGGGGCGCGGATGGACAGCGGCGACGGCGAGGAGGGAGCAGGAGCGGACGTGGCGGCGGAGATTCGCTACGCGGCGCTGAGCGGTCTGGAGGTGAGTGCGCGCCTGAGCTCGCTTCTGCTGCACTCGCAGGAAGGTTTCAGCGAGTGGGGAGCCGGGCTTGGCGTCGCCTACTCGACGGGCAGCAATGGTCGCGGCGTCAGCCTGTCGCTTGAGCCGCTCTGGAACGTCCCCCGCACTGGCGTGGCGGAGTCCATGTGGGGGTCGCAGGACCTCGGCGGCTACGCCGCCTCGGATGCCGGCGCGGCGATGAAGGCGCGTTTTGGCTATGGCGCGGGAACATTGCGGGATCAGACGCTGGCGACGCTATACGGCGAGACAGAGTCCGGCGATGACAGCCGGAGGCTGCGGCTGGGGGCCGAGATTCGCGGTCTGGCGGATCCGCTCGAGCGGCTGAGACTCGACGTCTACGGCGAACATGAGGATGGGCAGGCGTCAGGCCCGAACGACTCGATTATGCTGGAAGTACGGCTTGGACTGTAAAGCTCTGCCAAATCCCGCTTTCTTCTGAGAGTTTGCGCAGCTGGCAGATAGGCTAAGGCATGGACCTGTACCGGTACATTTAGAATGATCCCGGCCGGGACGCCCTGCAGCAGTCCGGGCTCTCGCCACCAAGGTCTTCGTCCCGCGCTTCAACGCACTGTCGCTCCCCCCTTGGCAGAGTGTAGCCTAGTCACCGGACCAGGCAAGCGGAACCGACTTGATGTGCGATTCGATCGCGTCCAGCACCTCGCGGGTCATGGGCAGGTGACGCTTCTCCGCTGCCCAGGCTGCGTGAAAGCGCTCTACGGTTTCATCGACAGCGTCCAAAACGGGCTTCTTCGGAAACGCGACCTTGGCCGCCAAGTGCACGAATTCGTCCCTGTTCAGCCTTTGAAACTTCTTCGTGCGGCTTACGTACAGGGCCATATCGTCATTCAGAATGTACGGCACCGTCGAAACGTAGTCGTAAGCGGGAGCGAGAGATGGCGTTCGGCGGTCCCTGTAAATTAGGGACCAGTTTTTCAAGTGCATGTCGCCGTTGCCAATGAGTGCGTTGAACGCAAGACGCCGCACCAAGTCCAGCATATCGTTGTCACTGCCATGTGTTGCAAGGATGCGGGCAATTCGGCGCATCTTCGCCCCTTCGTACTTTCTTTCAGGAAACACGCCAAAGACCTGGGCGAAGTCCTCGACGTGAACCAAGCCTCCTTCTGGTGTCCTGTCAAAGCGTTCAATGGCAAAGGCATGTTCGCCAACTCCGTTCACTCCAACAGGCAGGCCGCCGATTTCATCCACGCGCACCAGCGAAATTTTGGGAACTTCGATTCCAACGGTCTTCGCCAGAGTCATCATGGAGTACTCGTTCTCCGGAACACCCTTAAAGTGCGCAGATGGCAGCTTTACGATCCATGAGCCGCCAACGCCTTTTGCGGGTATCGTTAAGCCCCCTTGCGGATCCAAGATCGCCGAAAACTTAAGCTGCACTCCCGACAGCGAGAAGCGCAAAGCTCTTTCAGCTTCGCCCTTGCCATTCTTGTGCTCAACTTGGTCCCCCACTTCCCCACGCCCGGGCAAGTCGCCATCAGCGGACCGCACAGCAACAGCGCCGGGGAGGTCCTCTCCCAATGCCCACAATAGTGCAAACTCATTGCCGCTACGCACGTTTGCCCATCCAGCAAGGTACCTGAGGAGCACGCCTTCGGGCAGAAGGTTGGAGAAGAACGGCATCACCCGGCCGCTGTATGGCCGATACTTGGCCTTTGGAGACCCGTATTCGTCCACCAGCCCGATTCCGAGAGTTGGCCTTGAGCTGGAGGATACGTAGGAATCTAGAAAGTTAAACTGCGTTCTGGAGCCGTGGCTTTGGACGATGCAGCCAATGCATTCGCCGTAAAGCAAGACTTCGAGTGTCTTTTCCTTAGGCATCGCTGCTACTCGCCGTGCGAGAAGACCGATGACCGGAGGCACGCTTCTCGCGATGCAGAATCCCGACAATCTGGTCTCCGACTTTGGTCGCACGCTCCATACAGTCGGAAAACTCACGGAGCTTCAGGGAAAGCCTCTGGTGCACGGCGGATTGCCCTTGCAATTCGTGCCGCGTAGCCACAAGACTCGCAACTGCCTCCAATCGGCGAATCTGATATTCAAGCATATTCTGCGCGGCTGTATCCACTGCGCTGGCCTCGGCATCCTGATTTCCGCTGCGTTCACTGCTCGTTTCGCCCGATGTGCCTCTGGGGTGTGTTTCGACTATGTCGGAGGCGGAAGACGAAGACTTCTGCTGCCCTATCTTGCGCAGCGTCGCCCGCACTGCCAAAACGGCCCTTCTGGGAACCAGGAACAGTTCCAGCCCCAAAGCGTGCGCAATAGCCGCCAAGCTGGAGACTCGCAGGTCGACGTCGTTGCTTTCGACCTTGGATATGTGGGACTGGGGAAGCCCTGCAAGAGACCCCAGCGCTTTTTGGGTAAGGGCCGCTCTCTGCCGCGTCTTCTGCAGCTTGTAACAGATGTCTTCAGTGTAGTAGGTCATCGGACCCGCTCCTTGGCATTGGCGGACGGCCTGTATATCGAATTCTATATACTTCCGGATACCGTGTCAAGCAAGGGGCCTGATGCGATAGGCCGCCGGACAGTGCCTCACACCCTGCTAACCCAGCCTGCCGTCTGCTTCCTTCAGCCGAATTTCCACAGGAAATGAAACGGTAACCTCCTAGTTTCCCGTCATTGAAAAATCTGCTATGTTGCAGATTCCCTCCCCCAAGCGTAACAGGAGTTCAGCGCAATGGCAAACCGGACAGGCCCCAAAACCCCGCCCGTGGTACTGAGCGAAGAGGAAAGCCAGTTTCTGCAGGCGGCGATTCGCTGCAGGAAAACCCCGCATGGCATGGCCACTCGCTACCGCATCGTTCTGTACTGCGCGGATGGAACGAGCAACCGGAAGATCGCCTTGCGGCTGGGACTGGACGACCGCACAGTCG
>CAZPIN010000123.1:0-8760 GCA_964586735.1 uncultured Rhodobacterales bacterium
GCCCGGTGCCCCGCTCGACCACCCCCTCCAGCAGCGACGCCATCTGGTAGGCGGTGACCGGATCCAGCACGCTCTCGCCCTCGCTGGGCACGTAGGGCTCCTCCTGCCCCAGCCACGTCTCCGCGCGGCACCGCAGGCACCGCCGGTCGTCGTGGCGCTCGATGGTGTTGCCGCGGCGGTCCTGGATGCGGTCGATCAGTGTAGGGGCGACCCGCTGGCCGCCGTTGGCGAACGCCGCATAGGCCCGCACCAGCCGCAGCAGCGTGGTTTCGCCGGCGCCAAGAGCGTAGGCCGGCAGCAGCGGCATGCTGTCGTACACGCCAAGGCGCTGCGTGTAGTCGGCCACCGTCTCCAGTCCCACCGCCAGGGCGACGCGCACCGTCATCAGGTTGCGCGACTCCTCCAGGCCCCGCCGCAGGGGCGCCGGGCCGATGTGCCGGTCGCTGAAATTGCGCGGGCGCCAGAGGTCCAGATTGCCTCCCTGCTCCAGCGCCAGCGGAGCGTCAAGCACAAGCGCGTTGGGCTGGATGCCGCTATCGAGAGCCGCGGCGTACACCAGCGGCTTGATCGAGGAGCCGGGCTGGCGGCTGGCCTGGGTGGCGCGGTTGAAGGCGCTGGCCTCGAAGGAAAAGCCGCCCTGCATCGCCAGGACGCGCCCGGTGCGCGGGTCCATGGCCAGAAACGCCCCCTGCACCGCCGGCACTTGGCGCAGCGACCAGAGGCCGCGGAACACCCCGCCCTCCAGCGGCTCCACGTACACCACGTCCCCCGCCGCCAGCACGTCGGAAGGCGCCGAGGGCCGGGCGCCCAGCTCCAGCACCTCCCGCACCGCCCGCGACGATGCGCCGGTTTGCTCGCCAAGGCGGAGGCGGCGGCGGGCCCAGATCAGCTCCTCGAAGGGGATGCGGTGCCTGCCGCCAAGCTCCTCGACGCCGATCCAGGCGTTTTCGCGGTCCACCTCCAGCACCACCGCCAGCCGCCAGTCCGGCACGTCGCGCACCGCGTCGACGGCGGCGAGGCGGCGCTGCCAGTCCGGCTCGTCCATCTCGCCGGCGCCCTCGATCCGCGCCACGGGCCCCGCGTAGCCGCGCTGCCGGTCGAACGACTCGAGCCCGTCGCGCAGCACCCGCGACGCGTGCACCTGCATGGCGCGGGACAGCGTCGTGCGTATCGACAGGCCGCCCTCGTACACCGCGTCCTCGCCGAGGCGGTCCACCAGCTCGCGCCGCACCTCCTCGACGAAGTAGCGCGCCCGCACCCGCTGCCCCTCGCTCCAGGGCCGCTCCAGCACCGTGCCCAGAGGCCGCGCCCTGGCGTAGCGCGCCTCGTCCTCGTCGATGTAGCCGTTGCGCAGCATCTGCCCCAGCACGTAGCTGCGGCGGACGATGGCGCGGCCGGGCTGGCGCACCGGATGGTAGTTGTTGGGGCCCTTGGGCAGCGCCGCCAGGAACGCCGCCTCGTGCAGCTCGAGGTCGTCCAGCGACTTGCCGTAGTAGGTGGCGGCGGCGGCGGCGACGCCGTAGCTGCGCAGGCCGAGGAAAATCTCGTTGAGATACAGCTCGAGCACGCGGTCCTTGTCCATCACCTCATCCAGCCGCACCGCCAGGATCCCCTCGCGGATCTTGCGGCGGATGCTGAGCTCGCCGCTGAGCAGCATGTTCTTGGCGACCTGCTGGGTGATGGTCGAGGCGCCCACCAGCCGCCGCCCTGACAGTACATGGAGGACGTTCTGCGCCGCGGCGCGGGCGACGCCCCTCCAGTCGACGCCGCCGTGCTGGTAGAAGTTGCGGTCCTCGGCGCTGATGAAGGCTTGCTTGACGACGTCCGGAATTTCCTCGATGGGCACGAACACCCGGTTTTCGCGGGCGAACGTCGCCAGCGTCGAGCCGTCCCCGGCGTGCACCCGGCTGAGCACCGGCGGCGAATACGCCTGCAGGCCCTCGTAGTCCGGCAGGTCGCGGGACAGCCACCAGACAGCCGCGGCGAGGCTGCCGCCCCCTGCGACCGCCAGCGCCAGCGACGCCACCGCGATGTACAGAATCCACCTGCGCATTTGAGTCCTGCCGCCTCCAAGCCGCAGTATGCCGCCGATAATGGCGATACAATGGCGATTCGCCGATTAGCGCACCGTATGTTACAAGCAGATATGGTGCGGCGATTGGCGCAGACAATGCAGCGATGAACCAGCCAGACCTTGAGAGGCCGCCCGTGGCCGAGGAGCGCGACGGCGCAGTGGCGCTGCTGACGCTCAACCAGCCCGCCCGCCGCAACGCCCTTTCCAGCGAGATGATCGCGGCGCTGACGTCCAGTCTGCAGCGTCTTGCCGAGGACCCCGCCGTCCGCGTCATTGTCCTGCGCGCTAATGGTCCCGCGTACTGCGCCGGCCACGACCTGCGGGAGATGGCCGCCATGCGTCAGGAGGAGGACGGCGGCAGAGAGGCTCTCACCGGGCTGTTTGACCAGTGCACGGCCCTGATGATGGGCATCGTCCGCCACCCCAAGCCCGTCATCGCCCAGGTGCAGGGGCCGGCCTTTGCCGCCGGCTGCCAGCTGGTGGCGTCATGCGACCTTGCGGTGGCGTCCGAGGAGGCGCGCTTCGCAACGCCGGGCGTACAGATTGGGCTATTCTGCTCGACGCCGATGGTTGCGCTGAGCCGCAATGTGGGGCGCAAGCGCGCCATGCAGATGCTGCTCACGGGCGACCCCATCGACGCCCGCCAGGCGCTGGAGTACGGACTGGCCAGCCAGGTGGCGGCCGCCGCCAACCTGGAACGCGAGACGATTGATCTGGCACAGCGAATTGCCGCCCGGTCGTCGGGGGCGATTCGCCACGGCAAGCGCGCCTTCGCCGAGCAGCTGGAAATGTCGCTGGAAGAGGCTTACGCCCATACCGGCCGAATCATGGTGGAGAACATGATGGACCAGGACGCGGTGGAGGGCATTGAGGCGTTTCTCGACAAGCGGGAGCCGGCCTGGCCAAGCCATCGGGACAACGGCTGAGCGCCGCCAGACAGCAGACGCCGGACGAGCCGCTGGCCTCAGATACCGTAACAGCCCGCCGACCTGCCCTGCCCTCCCGCAGCGTCGGCATGCCACCGACGTACTGCCGCCGTACTGCCACTGCCAGACTGACCCCACAACAGCCTCTCCCAACGACTGGCGCGGGCTACTTGGCATCCTCGACCCAACCTGGAACTCCGTACACTCTGGTGCAGTAACAGGCATGGAGACTGGCCGGTGGAAGATGGCCCCGACTTTCTCGCTGTGGCCCGGAACCCGCATTGGGATGTCGGTGCAGCCCACCCTGCTCATCTAGTCATTTGCAATTTGCGAATGCAGCTAGGTATCACTATGCTGTCGGTACCGCGAGCCGACCATGAACACACCCAGCAGACCAACCGGCAAGAAGACGCCAAAGGCGAAAGCCAGATCGCTTGCAGCCCCGCGCACGCAGGGTAAGCGGGCCGTTGCTGGCATCAGCAGGCGGGGGACTCAGCCGTTGTTACAGCTAGACGCTGTGGGATTGGACCAATTCTACACGCACCCTGATCTGGCCCGCGTCTATGCGGAAGAAATCTCCGCCCGTTGGCCGGACCCGGATACCCTCTTCGTAGAGCCTTCGGCTGGAGACGGCGCGTTTGTCCAGCCCCTCAAAGCTGCTGGACGCAAGGTACGGGCAATGGACATTGCCCCAAAGGCTAGGGGCATCGTGCGGGGGGACTTCTTTGAGCAGCATGAGCTATACCGTGGCCGGCACTCAAAGATCATCGTGATTGGCAACCCCCCCTTCGGCAAGAACGCTAGCCTTGCAACTCGCTTCTTCAATCGCGCCGCGCTGGACGCAGACGGCATCGCCTTCATTGTACCTCGAACGTTTCGCAAGATGAGTCTTCAAGCAAGGCTTAATCCGCACTTCCATCTGGTCAAAGACAAGAACGTAATGGACTACGCCTTTCTAATTGACGGACACATGCATGATGTCCCCTGCGCATGGCAAATATGGGAGCACAGAGAGAAAGAGCGGAAGATGCCGGAGACGCCATCGGTGGATCATCTGATCGAGTACACGAAACCAGCCTTTGCCGACTTTGCCATGCGCCGGGTTGGTTTCTATGCAGGAAGAGTGATCCAAGAGAACATTGCTTGGCTTTCATTGACGACACACTATTTCCTTCGCGAGGTACAGGAAGGGGTGATTGACATATTGGATAGCATAGATTGGCTTGAGTATACAACCCAGACTGCCGGATCCCGTTCCCTGTCAAAGCGGGAAATCGCTTTCAAGCTTGGGGAGCTTGGGCATGCCATCTAGTCAAATGCACGGAAAGAGCTTCGAAAACCACCTGAAGGCCGCAAACAACGGGATATTTTCGTACGCGGCCGCAGACAGGAAGAGAAGCCCCAACGATCTCTTTGACATCAGCGCAGAGGAGGACCTGGATCGCGGGATTCCAACGTCCATCAAGTCTACAGGCAGTGACAGCATTCCATTGTCCGATGCCCGGCGGTTTTGGGGAACATTTGACCTAGCCCCTTACCGGATGCTGGTTGGTCGATACTTACAGGAAAAGGACATAAAGAAATTCAACATTATTCACGGTTTTGTTATTCGATCCAAATACCGTCACGAGCTTCTTGGAGATGTTGACTTGGCAGAAATCGTGGACTTTCACGAAGGATTGAGGAAGTTCGAGAAGGGACGCCACGCAGAGGCAAGAGAGTGGCATACGCGTCGCAACAACGAACTTAAGGAAAGGCTTGGCCTAGTACGACTCAATCCAAAGGTTGATTCCAAGACACAGCGCCGCTTGCAATGCAGTGTTAGCCTATCTGCTCTGATCGATATCGTGGATCGCGATGATTATACTGTTCATACAAAAAGTTTCGGGACCATCGTACTCCCGCTTAAAATTATAAGCAGTCCTCGCAAACGGCGTACAGCAACTGATTCGAGCGTCTCGAAGTCAGGTTAGCAACAGTCTATGCGATAGTATCGATCCGATCGCAACCATCCTCAAGCAACTCCCACTTAGATTGCGCCGTCTTGGCGACGGTATGACCAACCGCAACCATCCCGCCGAACCGTTGCACAGATCTTCCCTTCTTCTGCACCGTGCAGCCCCCGGAGCTCGACCAAGACGCGGCGGAGGTTGTCGAGGTGCATCACGACAGACGGCGGTCGGCCCAACCAAGCCAATGTGACGACGGCTGAGCGCCACCCGGCCGCAAACGCCAGATTCCCGTTGGCGGTCAGATACCGATGTAACTTGACGACCTGCCATACCCCGCCGGCGTGTCGGCAAGCCACCGACGCGCCGCCACTGCCAGACTGAACGCCACTACCGCCCCCGCCTGATGTACCAGCGCCAGGTGCTGCGGCGCGGCATCCATCAAGGTGACGATGCCGAGGGCAGCCTGTCCCCAAACCGCCAGCGCCAGCAGCAGTAGCACAATGCGAGTACCGCCTTCGGCGCGCAGCAAGCCCGCCAAACCGACCCATGCCGCAACCAGCAACGTCAGATAGCCCAGCAAACGATGCTGCAGCTGGATTAGGGCGTGGTCCGACAACCAGGAGTCGAGGGTCAGCGAAAGAGGCGGCAGCCAGGCGCCGTTGAACATCGGCCAGTCGGTGTAGACGCGGCCTGCGCCGCTGCCCGCTACGAGAGCACCGCCCGCTATCTGCAGCAGCAACAGCAGCACGAGCAGTCCGCAGGAGTGCCGCGGTCCGCTTTGCTGCCGGGGCAGCCGCAGCAGCAGCGCGGTATCGAGAAGCAGTCCAAGAATCGCGAACGCCAGCGTAAGGTGCACCGCCAGCCGCAGCGGCGCCACCGAAACCCGGTCGACCAGGCCCGACCTCACCATCCACCAGCCGACGGCGCCCTGCAGTGCGCCCAGGGCAAACAGCAGCAGCAGGCGGCTGGCGAGTTTCGGCGACAGGGCGCGGCGTAGCAGCAGATACGCCAGCGGCACGGCGTAGACCACGCCGACGAGTCGGCCAGCGAATCGGTGCAGCCATTCCCACCAGTAGATGGTGCGGAAGTCGCCAATCTCCATCCAGGCATTGACCTGCTGGTACTGGGGAGTCCGCTGATACGCTTCAAACGCCTTCTCCCAGGCGATGTCGCCCAGAGGCGGCAGGATGCCAGTGAGAAGGTCCCAGTCGACGATGGACAAGCCCGAGCCGGTGATGCGGGTGATACCGCCAAGCGTCACCATGCCCGCAACCAGCAGGGCGACGAAGTAGAGCCAGCCCTCGACCCAGCGCGGTATCACGGCCGCGTCTCCCGCCGCGCCAGCGCATGTACGACGCCGCGCAGCAAGCGCACCTCCGAAGATGTCCAGGGCGCCCGATGCAGCAGGTTGCGCAGCACCGCCTTGGTAGCCGGGGCCTTGTCGGGCGGGTGGAAGAATCCCGCGCTCTCCAGCTCCTCCACCAGATGTCCGTAGAGGTACCCGATCTCATCGCGGCTGGCGGGCGCCTCCACTGGCTGAACGTCGGGGGTTTCGTCGGCTTCCCTCCACCACTCGTAACACAGCACGACAGCGGCTTGGGCGAGATTGAGGGAGCGGAACTCGGGATTGGCGGGAATCTCCACAAGGGCACCGGCGAGGTTCATGGTCTCGTTGTCGAGACCCGTGCGCTCGGGGCCGAACAGCAGGCCGACGCGGGTGCCGCTGCCCACGAGGCTGCGAAGCTCCCTTGCACACTGTCTGGGCGTGAGCACGGGCTTGGGAAGGTCGCGGCTGCGGGCCGTAGTGGCGAACACCGCCTGAAGATCGGTCACCGCTGACGGCGTGTCGTCGTACAACCGGGCGGCCTCCAGCACGCCGTCGGCGCCCGACGCCATCGCCTCGGCGCGCGGGTTGGGCCAGCCGTCGCGTGGCGCCACCAGCCGCAGCTCCCGCAACCCGAAGTTGCCCATGGCGCGGGCCACGGCTCCGATGTTCTCACCCATCTGGGGCTCGACGAGAATTATCGCCGGGCCGTCGGGGGCGGCTTCTGCGCTGGTCAATACCTGGGCCCTTCCGCCACTGTCTCCTCCCCTACCATATAGGTTGCAGCCAGAGATGGCGCCGCGGCGTACCATCGGCGCAGCCCTGTCTTGCCTTGTACGCAGCAGCTGCTATGAAGCGACAGAAGCGCAGCCGCAGAGGAGAACCGCCGTGGGCAAAATTTCCGTAGAAGGCAAGGTCGTCGACCTCAACGGCGACGAGATGACCCGAATCATCTGGGGCATGATTCAGGAGAAGCTGATCCAGCCGCATCTGGAAGTCGAGCTGCTCAGCTTCGATCTCTCCGTCCAGTCCCGCGACGAGACCGAGGACCGGATCACGGTGGAGGCAGCCGAAGCGATTCGCGAGACCGGCGTGGGCGTGAAGTGCGCCACCATCACGCCCGACGAGGCGCGGGTCGAGGAGTTTGGCCTCAAGAAGATGTGGCGCAGCCCCAACGGCACCATCCGCAACATCCTCGGCGGCGTGATCTTCCGCGAGCCCATTATCTGCACCAACGTCCCCAGGCTGGTCCCCGGATGGACCCAGCCCATCGTCATCGGCCGCCACGCCCACGGCGACCAGTACAAAGCTACCGACTTTCTGGTGCCGGGACCCGGCACCTTGACCGTGACGTATCAGCCCGCCGATGGCGGCCAGGCAGTGACCCGCACCGTCAACGACTTCAAGGGGGCAGGAGTAGCGCTGGGGATGTACAACACGGACGCGTCCATTCGGGACTTCGCCCGCGCCTCCATGAACTATGGCCTGATGAGAGGCTACCCAGTGTACCTGTCGACCAAGAACACCATCCTCAAAGCCTATGACGGCCGTTTCAAGGACGTCTTCGAGGAGGTGTTTCTGGGGGAGTTCAAGGAGCGGTTCGCCGAAGCGGGCATCTCCTACGAGCATCGCCTCATCGACGACATGGTGGCGGCTGCGCTCAAGTGGTCGGGCGGGTTCGTCTGGGCCTGCAAGAACTACGACGGCGACGTGCAGTCCGACACTGTGGCGCAGGGCTTCGGGTCGCTAGGTCTCATGACGTCCGTGCTGCTTACGCCAGACGGCAGCGTGGTACTGGCGGAGGCCGCGCACGGTACGGTCACGCGCCACTACCGCCAGCATCAGAAGGGCCAGGCGACGTCGACCAACTCTACCGCCTCCATCTTCGCCTGGTCGCGGGCATTCGCCCACCGCGCCAAGCTGGACGGCAACGATGCGCTGGCCAAGTACGCTAACCTTCTAGAGCAGGCGACTGTCTCTGCCATCGAAGGCGGTTCCATGACCAAGGACCTCGCCCTGCTGGTCGGACCAGACGCCAAGTGGCTTGACACTGAGGCGTTCATCGACGCAGTGGCGGAGCGGCTGGACGAGCAGCTGGCGGCAGCATGAGTCGGAAGTACGGCTGCTGTTTCTGCTTCATCGCGCGGGAAAATTCCGTGGAATCTTCACTGATATCAGGGCGCAGAGGCGCGGTTTTTCTTGGCCAGAATCAGGAAAAAGCCCCGCGTAACAAGGAGTTACGCGGGGCCTAGTTTAGCAGAAGAAGCGGCGCGGCCCAACCCGGACCAGGAGCGCGCTGCCATCGAGCACGGGATTAGTTTAGCAGAAGAAGCGGCGCGGCCCAACCCGGACCTGGAGGCGGTGTTTGTCATCGAATCCGCTAGTTTAGCAGAAGAAGCGGCGCGGCCCAACCCGGACTATCCAGCAGTCAATCGGGTAGCGTTTCAGAGTTTAGCAGAAGAAGCGGCGCGGCCCAACCCGGAC
>CAZPIN010000124.1:0-42563 GCA_964586735.1 uncultured Rhodobacterales bacterium
GAACGCGGCGTCCAGCGAATCGCCGTCCTCCATGTCGGCGTCGACCACGATGCTGGAGCCGACGCCCTCCGCCAGAGGCCGTACTCTCCGCCCAAACGCCTCGCCCTGATAGGTGAACGCAAGCTCGGCGCCCTGCGCGGCCAGAGTCCGGGCGATGCCCCAGGCGATGGAGTGGTCGTTGGCGACGCCGATGATCAAGCCGCGGCGGCCTTCCATGACGTTCGACATGGCGGTCCCGCTATCTGTCGTACCGCGAAAACACCAGTGTCGCGTTGGTGCCGCCAAATCCGAAACTGTTGGACATCACCGTATCGAGTCCCGCGCCGTCGATGCGCTCCCGCGCCACCCGCATACCCTCGGCCTCCGGCATCAGCTCCTCGATGTGGGCGGAGGCGGCTACATAGTCGCCCCGCAGCATCAGCAGGCTGTAGATGGCCTCCTGCACGCCCGCCGCGCCCAGCGAATGGCCGGTGAGGGACTTGGTGGAGCTCAGATGCGGCTGGTCGTCGCCAAACACCTCCCGCAGCGCCTCCAGTTCCTTCTCGTCGCCCACTGGCGTCGACGTGCCGTGGGCGTTGACGTAGTCGACACGCCGTCCGTCCAGCGTTTCGATGGCGCGCCTCATGCATCGCACCGCTCCCTCGCCCGATGGCTGCACCATGTCGAAGCCGTCCGACGTTGCGCCGTAGCCTGTGACCTCGGCGTAGACTTTCGCCCCGCGCGCCTTGGCGTGCTCCGCCTCCTCCAGCACCAGGACTCCGGCGCCGCCGGCGATCACGAAACCGTCGCGGTGGGCGCAGAAGGCCCGCGACGCCACCGACGGGCGGTCGTTGAAGGCCGAGGAAAGCGCGCCCATCGCGTCGAACAGGTGCGACAGGGTCCAGTCCAGCTCCTCGCCGCCGCCGGCGAAGGCGATGTCCTGCTTGCCCCACTGGATGAGCTCGGCGGCGTTGCCGATGCAGTGGGCGGACGTCGCGCAGGCCGAGGAGATTGAGTAGCTGGCGCCGCGGATTTTGAACGTCGTCGCCAGCGTGGCAGAGTTGGTCGACGACATGACCCGCGGCACCATAAACGGCCCTACTTTGCGGACGCCCTTCTCGCGGGCGATGTCGTAGGCGGCCAGCTGGTTCTTGGTCGAGGGTCCGCCCGACCCCATGATCATGGCGGTGCGCTCGTTGGATACCTCGTTCTCCTCCAGGCCGCTGTCGGCGATGGCCTCCTCCATGGCCACGCAGTTCCAGGCGGCTCCGTCCCCCATGAAGCGGCGGCGGCGGCGGTCCACCGCCTCCTCGGGATCCACCGACGGCTGGCCTTTGACTTGGCTGCGGAAGCCCATCTCGGCATAGTCCTCGGCGAAGACGATGCCCGAGCGCCCCTCGCGCAGCGAGCGGTCCACCTGTCCGGCGTCGTCGCCGATGGCCGCGACGATGCCAATGCCCGTAACGACCACCCGCCGCATGGAAGTCTCCGCTGAACCCCGTACCGGCGGTCAGGCGGCCTGAAAGAGGCCGACGCGCATGTCGCTCGACGAGAACACCCGCTCGCCGTCCGCCTCCAGCGCGCCGTCGGCCACGGCCAGCACCACGCGTCCGCGCCGCACCTTGCGCACGTCGACGATGTAGCGCACCAGCTTCACCGCCGGGGTGATCATGCCCGAGAACTTGACCTGGCCCACGCCCAGGGCGCGGCCGCGGCCCTTTTCGCCCAGCCATCCCAGAAAAAAGCCGGTCATCTGCCACAGCGCGTCGAGGCCGAGGCAGCCGGGCATGACCGGGTCGTTGGGGAAGTGGCAGTCGAAGAACCAGCGGTCCGGCTTGACGTCGTACTCCGCCACCACCTCGCCGACGCCATGGGCGCCGCCAGTTTCCGAGATGTGGGTGATGCGGTCCATCATCAGCATCGGCGGCGCCGGCAGCTGGGCGTTGCCCGGGCCAAACAGCTCCCCCTTGGCGCAGGAGAGCAGCTCGTCGAACGAGAAACTGGACTGCGCCATGGCGGTACCCACCCTGGTCCCTTCCTGCGTCTGTGGTGCCGCCGGCGAGAATCGGACTCGCGACCCCACCCTTCCTGCCGCTGCCGCTTTCGCGGTCCTCTTGCGAGGTTTGCGGTCTGGACCATCCCTTGACCATGCCGCCGAAGGCGGCGAAGGTCCCGTCCGTCTGGCCTCTACACCTTCCCGGCTTGGCCGGGCTTGGCTCGGGATTGGCATGGGCCCACGGCCCGAAGCGTTCCCCGAATTTGAACGGTTCGCACCCGAAGGTTTCCCAACGGGGGGGCAAGGCATACCAAGGGTGTGCTCTGCCACTGAGCTACGGCGGCACTGCCCTATAGAGTAGCGCATCGGGCGGCGAAGGCAACCGCTATCTTGTCGCCCGCCGCTGGCGGCATTAACTCTGGCGGCAGACGGGGAGTGCGGGGCGCGGAGATGACAGGCGCAGACAGGGCGGACAGCGGCCGCGGCGACGAGCCGGAGGCGGGCAGGGCGGACGCGAGGGCTGCGCGGGATTCCCGCCAGGACCGGCTCAAGGCCGCGCTGCGCGCCAACCTCAGGCGCCGCAAGAGCCAGGCGCGCGGTCGCTCCAAGCAGGCTGGCGGCGGGGACGGCGATGGACCGGATTGAAATCGAGGGCGGCGTACCGCTGGCCGGCGCCGTGCGAATCGCCGGGGCCAAAAACGCCTGCCTGGCTCAGCTGCCTGCCGCCATCCTGACCGGCCGCCCGGTGCGCCTGCGCAACGTCCCCGACCTCACCGACGTTGACAGCATGCTGCTGCTGCTGGCCAGCCTGGGCGTGGAGGCCGAGCGCAGCGGCGACTCGGTATCGGTATCGGCCGAAACCCTGACCGGATGCAGGGCCGACTATCACATCGTGCGCAAGATGCGGGCGAGCTTTCTGGTGCTGGGACCGCTGCTGGCGCGGCTGGGGCGAGCCGAGGTGTCGCTGCCGGGTGGCTGCGCCATCGGCGAGCGCGGCGTCAACCTGCATCTCGAGGCGCTGGCGGCTCTGGGCGCCGAAATCGACCTGCGGGACGGCTATGTCGAGGCGCGGGCGCCGCGCGGCCTGACTGGCGCCCTCGTGTCGCTTCCGTACGTGTCGGTGGGGGCCACCGAAAACGCGATGATGGCGGCCGCCCTCGCCACAGGCGAGACCGAAATCCACAACGCCGCCCGCGAGCCCGAGATCGTCGCCCTGGCGGACCTGCTGGCGGCCATGGGCGCGACGGTGGAGGGGGCGGGCGACTCCACGCTGCGGATACAGGGGGCGGACAGCCTGGAGGGCGCCGAGGTCGAGGTGATACCGGACCGCATCGAACTGGGTAGCTTCATGGCGGCGGCGGCGGTGACGGGAGGCGCACTCGACATCGAGGGCGGGCGCCTCGACCACGCCGCCGCCACCGTCGACGCCATGCGCGCCGCCGGCGTCCATATCGAGGAGACGGGGAAGGGGATCCGCGTCAGCGCCGGGCCGCTGCGGCCCATGCATCTGGCGACCGGTCCCTATCCGTCGTTCAGCACCGACCTGCAGGCGCAGATGATGGCGCTGCTGGCGCTGGCCGAGGGCGAAAGCGTCATCGAGGAGCGGGTGTTCGAGCACCGCTTCATGCACGTCCCGGAGCTGGCGCGGATGGGTGCGGATATCCACGTCAGCGGCCCCCGCGCCACCATACGCGGCGTGGAGCGGCTGCGCGGCGCGCCGGTGATGGCAACGGACCTGCGGGCCTCCATGTGCCTGGTGCTGGCGGGCCTGGCGGCCGAGGGATGCACCGAGGTGCGGCGGGTCTATCATCTTGACCGCGGCTACGAGCGCCTGGTCGACAAGCTTGCCGCCTGCGGCGCGCGGATCCGGCGCGTCGCCGAGTAGCGCCATCAAGAGCTTCCCAAGAGCCTCCCATGAGCGATCAAGAGCAAGGCAGTCAGGAGCGAAGCGCCATGAGCAGCGACGGTACGCAGGCAAGCGGCGACGGGACGCCGAAGACCGAGACGCCGGGGTCGGAGCAGCTTCGCCTGCTTGCCCAGTCCGCCGAGGAGGTGGACATCCTCTCGGCCATCCTGCAGGACTCGCTGGTGTTTGTCAGCGACATCGCCTGGAGCAGGGACAAGTGCAGCCTGGGCATCAATCTGCAGCGCTATCGGTGGGAGAAGGCGGCCGCCGAGGGAGACGGCGCCAAGGGCGAGCGGGTCGCCTGCTCGCTGTGCATCGACTGCGCGACTCGGGTGCGCTCGCGGGGCATCATACAGGGCAGCCGCAGCCAGGCGGCCTACCTGCTGCGGATGCAGTACGAGGAGGCCGGGGACTCCTCCTGCGGCGGCCGGGTGCGCCTGCTGTTCGCCGGCGGCGACGAGATTGAGGTTGACATCGAGTGCATCGAAATGCGCATCGCCGACGTGTCGGAGCCGTGGACTGCCGAGGCGCGTCCCACCCATCCCGGCGAGTCCTAGAGGTGGCGCTTCGGCTCGATGCGCAGGCTCCCGGCTTCGAGGAGCGCTTTGGCCGGCTGCTGGCGCCGCGGGGCGCGGCCGACTCCACAGTCGCCAGAGCCGTACGCAGGATCGTCGACGATGTCCGCAGAGGCGGAGACCAGGCCGTACGGGCCTACGCGGCCGAGTTTGGCGACTGGGCGGAGGACGGGACGTTCGAGCTGGCGCGCAGGGACTGGGATGCCGCCGCTGACGGGGTGGAGAGCGGCCTGAAAGCCGCGCTGGAGACGGCGGCCGGGCGCGTGCGGAGGTTTCACGAGGCCGAGCGTCCCGAGTACCGGCTTTGGCGCGATGAGACCGGACTGGACCTTGGGTGGAAATGGACGCCCGTCGGCCGCGTGGGCGTCTATGCCCCTGGCGGGCGGGCTACCTATCCCTCCTCGGTGCAGATGGCGGCGGTGCCGGCTCGCGTTGCCGGCGTGGAGGAAATCGTGCTTTGCACGCCGCCAGCAGCAGACGGGCTGGTGGACGCGGCGGTGCTGCTGGCGGCGCGTCTCGCTGGCGTGGACCGGGTGTACCGAATCGGTGGCGCCCAGGCCGTAGCGGCCATGGCCTACGGTACCGAGACCGTGCCGGCGGTGGACATGGTGGTGGGGCCGGGCAACGCCTACGTCGCTGAGGCCAAGCGGCAGGTCTTTGGCGACGTCGGCATTGAGGCCGTGGCTGGCCCCTCCGAAGTGGTGGTGCTGGCGGACTCCTCGGCCGAGCCGAGTCGCGTCGCCTGGGATCTGCTTGCCCAGGCTGAGCACGACCCGCTGGCCCGCAGCGTGCTGATTACGGACGACGCCGAATTGGCCGATGCGGTCGTACGCGAAGTGGAGCGCGGCCTTGACCAGCTTGCCAGCCCCGGCGTGGCGCGCGAAAGCTGGGAAACGCAGGGAGCCATCGTGCTGGTGGCGTCCTTGGATGCGGCGCTGCCGCTGGTCGACCGCCTGGCGCCCGAGCATTTGCAGGTGTGCGCTCGGGACGCCTGGAAGCATGCTCAGGCGGTGCGCTGCGCGGGGGCGGTGTTTGTAGGGGCCGAAACGCCGGAGGCGGTGGGCGACTATGTCGCCGGACCCAGCCACGTCCTGCCGACTGCGCGCTCGGCGCGCTTCGCGTCCGGGCTGTCGGTGATGTCGTTTCTAAGGCGCACCACGCTCATGGGCTGCGAGGGGGAGATGGACGGCGAGCTGCTGGCGGCCGCCGAGACGCTGGCGAGGTCCGAGGGACTCGAAGCGCATGCACGGTCGCTGGCGGCGCGGCGGCGGGCGCCATGACGGACTCCAAGACGGCGCAGTCGACGGACCGCCTGGCGGCTGTGAACCTCGATACCGAGGGCCTGCCGACGCCGACGGCGGAGATCGAGCAGGAACGCCGGGTGGCGATCTTCGACCTGATCGAGGAGAACAGCTTCGCGCTGGAGGAGCGGGAAGGGGCGAAGCCGCCAGCCGGGCCCTACGTCCTCAATCTCGCCGTGCGAGAGCGGCATCTGGTGGTGTCCGTAGAAACCGAGGACGGCAAGCCCGCCGTGGACCTGCATCTGGCGCTGTCGCCGTTTCGCGGCGTGGTGCGCGATTACTTTGCGATCTGCGAGAGCTACTTCGACGCCATCCGGCGGCTGCCGGCCCACCAGATCGAGGCCATCGACATGGGAAGGCGGGGCATCCACGAAGAGGGCGCGTCGCTGCTGCAGGAGCGGCTGGCAAGCCGCATCCGCATCGACAAGGCCACGGCGCGGCGGTTGTTCACCCTGGTCTGCGTGCTGCACTTTCGGGGGTGAATCGTGTCCGCCGAGGCCCTCCGGCCCTCCAGCATGGTGTTTGCCTGCGACCTGAACTCGATTCGCTCGCCGATGGCCGAGGGAATCATGAAGCACCTGTACGGGAGCAGGGTGTTCGTGCAGTCGGCGGGGGTGCATGGCAGCGACGAGGTGGATGGCTTCGCGGTCGCGGCGCTGTGCGAGGTTGGCATCGACATCTCAAGTCACAAGCCGCGAAGTTTCGAGGAGATGGAGGCTTACGGCGAGGACTTCAGCTCGTACGAACTGATGGTGTCCTTCACCCCTGCCGCGCAACGGCGCGGCATCGAGTACACGCGCAGCTCGGCGCTGGAGGTCGTCTACTGGCCGACGATGGACCCCTCCATCGTCGAGGGGTCCCGCGATCAGCGCCTTGACGCCTATCGGGCGCTGCGTGATGGGCTGTGGGAGCGAATCGAGCAGGAGTTCGGCAGCGGAGAAGGGTGAGGTGCGGGCGTCGGCCTGTGTGCCTTGACATGGGGTGACCAGCAGGGCATGGTGTTGGCAGGCTGGCAGATGGGCTGGTCTATCGGGCAGGCTTGCCGTCTCCAGATTCGCCACTAGCGGACTAGGGAAGGCGGCAGGCAATCAGAAGGAACATCGGCGGGTTGCTCTACTAGCTTGAGGAACCGCGGTGAAGGTCGGGCATCATGGCCAAGAACAACCATGCGTACGGGACGCTGTTCACTCAGGACTATCTGGATGTCGGAATCCGAGACGATCCCGATTGGAAAGAGGTGTCGCCAGAAGAACTGGCAGCGAAGCTTCGGCCCATATACGAAGAGTTCCCGATGGCCTCGAATCCCAATGAGAGCACCACGGAAGACAAGCTGATCTGGCCAGTACTGGAAGCACTCGGCTGGACATCGTACCTACGGCAGCAGAATCTAGAGGATTCGAAACGTAGTCTGCGGCCAGACGGATTGCTGTTTGTTGACAAGGAAGCAATGGATCAAGCAAATATATACCAGAAGGAAAACCAGCGATACAAGTTTGGCATGGCGTTGGTGGAATCAAAGCGGTGGAGTGGGGACGAGGAACTGGATCATGGTCAGGGGCAGAAATTTGGTGGGGTAGCCGCTGCGACACAGATGCTGTACTACTTGCGGCGCGCGGACGTGCTGACGGAGGGCAGTCTCCAATATGGAATTTTGACTGACGGTATGGTGTGGCGTTTGTATTGGCAAGGCGCGAGGTCAATAGCGGAACAGTACTTTCAGATAAATTTGGCGCCTTTGCTGGGATTTGACTATCAAGGGTCAACAAATGTGGAGTACTCTCCGGAGGAAATTGCGGAGAACATGCGCCTGCTTCGGGTATTTGGAGTAGTGTTTAGGCGTAAGGCTTTTGTGCCGTCAACGTCTGAACTAGCTACGTTTCATCACAGAGCACAGGAGGCTGGAAAGTTCTACGAATCACGTGTCTCCAAGAACATCTCAGACAAGGTGTTCACAACGGTATTTCCAGCTTTGGCCAATGCAATACAGAAAGCGGCGCCAGATTCTACGTTGAACGAAGTGCGGGACGCCGCACTTACATTGATGTACCGTCTGCTCTTTTTGTTCTTTGCGGAAGACCGAAAGTATCTTCCCGTCGACGACACCCGCTATATAGACTATGGCCTTCGCGAAAATGTTCGAATGGATATTAGGCGAAGGATGAACATCAATGACGTGTTCTCGAAAACTGTTGGAAAGTATTGGTCGGTAGTGGATTCGCTCTCGCAAATTGTAAGCGAAGGTGATTCTGCCATAGGGTTGCCACCGTACAACGGAGGACTTTTTGACAGAGAAAAAACGCCATTACTATCACAAATCAAAATTCCAGACAACGTGCTTGCTGAGATTGTTGATGTTTTATCGTTCGACATTGTCAAGGGTGAGAGGCGGTATATCAACTATATGGATCTGTCTGTTCAGCATCTTGGATCCATTTACGAGCGCCTGCTTGAGTATGAGCTTCATGACGATAGTGAAAACGGATTGACACTCCGACCAAATCAATACGCAAGAAAATCTTCAGGGTCCTACTATACGCCGGATGACTTGATCAATCTAGTTATTTCCGAAACGCTTGGTCCTATAGTGCAGGATTGTAAAGAAAAATTTTATAACATGCTTGAAACCATTACGGATGACAGCATTAATAAGAAAGACGAAAGGAGGTTGCATAAAGTAGATCCGGCATGTGCAATCATGAACATTAAAGTATGCGATCCCGCAATGGGGTCAGGACCATTCCTTGTTCAGGCTGTTGATTATATTACAAACCAGATCACAACTGCTATGGCAGAAGCGCAGCATATGGTTAATTTGGGAGACAGAGGCTGTTACGAATCGCCACTACACAGATTTGTTGAAGATACAAAAGAACAAATAGAGGAAAACGCTGCGAAGTATAATTGGAAAATTGCAGAAGATCAGCTAACCGAGTATAGAATCGTGCGGAGAATGGTGCTAAAGAGGTGCGTATATGGGGTTGACAAAAATGAAATGGCCGTAGAGCTTGCCAAGGTGTCGTTGTGGTTGCACTCCTTTACCGTGGGAGCACCATTGTCATTTATCGATCATCACCTAAGGTGTGGGGATAGTTTGTTTGGAGAATGGGTTGAAGGGACACTTGACCGATTGTCCAAGCATAAGTTATTTATCGGACCCGCGCTTAAATTAGCAAGCAGCAAGGCAGAGAAAATGCAGATGATTGACCGGGTGAATGACATAAATATCGCGGAAACAGCAAATTCAGCGCATTGGTTTGATGAAGTGTTGGATAATACGGAACCGTTAGACAAGATTATGCATGTAGTTCATGCATTAAAGTGGATGAATCTGGACGACAATGGGGACAAAACAGCGATTGATAAATGGCTTGATAAGCAATTCGGCGATCCTCTCAGAATACTTATGGGAGAATTACAGCTACTTCCATGGGAAGAATACGAAGGTAGAGGAATTAGCGAGTCGGAGTTAAAGTTGATGAAAGACATGAAACAACCTGAAGCGACGGATGAACGAAGACGGCTAAGAACGCTGCTTGAGGAGGCCCTAAAAATCGCGGAGACGGAAAAATTCTTTAACTGGGAAGTAGCGTATCCTGGTACTTGGGGTAACTGGGAGGAGAACCATACAGGAGGCTTTGACGCGGTCATTGGAAACCCGCCATGGGATAGAATAAAGTTTCAGCAAGTTGAGTGGTTGGCTGCAAGAGTACCTAATATCGCAAAGATTGCAAATGCGAGTGAACGGAAGAAGCATTCAAAGGAGTTGATGGAAAAGGATTCGGAGTTAGCCCACGCCTGGGAGGCCGCAAATAGCAGAGCCCAGACAATGTCAAGAGTCGCCCGGGAAGGCGGTACATATCCTCTTTTGTCATGCGGAGACATTAATCTGTATTCATTATTTGTTGAACGAAGCTTGTCGTTGTTGAATGAGAGAGGAATTGTCGGACTGCTTACACCATCAGGCATTGCTTCTGACAAAACCGCTTCAAAGTTCTTCAGGATGCAGTCATCGGATGGTCGGCTCATGGCGTTTTACGATTTCACCAACAAAGGCCAATTTTTCCCAGACGTTACGTCACAGTTCAAGTTTTGTACATTCATTGCATCACGAACAAGGAAGTTCAAGAATACAAAGTGTGCGTTCTTTTTACAAAAGACAAAAGAACTGGCACAGACAAAAAATGTCATGAATTTGCGAAAAACAGATTACAAGCTCTTTAACCCAAACACACACACGATGCCAGTATTTAAATCAAATCGAGACCTGGAGATTACACGATTGATTTACAATCGGCTGCCTGTATTGGTAAGACATTTTGGAAGTCGCGTGGTTCATGCATGGCCAGTAAAGCAATGCAGAATGTTTGATATGACTAACGATAGCGATAAATTTCGAACCGTGAAACAGTTGGAAAATGAGGAGGGGGCATGGCGAACTGGGAAGAATGTTTGGCAGAGCGCCACCGGAACATGGTTACCACTTTATGTAGGTAAGATGTTTCATCAGTTCGACCACCGTGCGGCGTCAGTTAACGTCAATGAGGAAAACGTACACAACCCCGCCGTTAGCAATATCGTCGGTAGTAAAGAAAAGATGAATGCAAAGTATTCTCCAACCCCGCAGTACTGGGTAAAAAAGAATGATGTTGTAGTTGCACCCAATTCACTGTGGTTTCTCGTTTTTCGGGACATCGCACGTGTTACAGATTCGAGGACCATGATAGCTTCGGCGATTCCCAGAACACCCGTTAACAATAAAGCTCCACTGTTGGTTCCAGTGTCAGAGAAGGAGTCTGTTCACGATTTGCATTTGTTGCTGGGTAACTTAAATTCTATAGTATTTGATTATGTCACAAGACAAAAAGTGCACAGTACAAATTTGAATTGGTTCATTGTTGAACAGCTTCCGGTAGTACCACGGACAATGTATGACGAAACAAAGTTTGGGGAGAGGTCAGCAAGCGAAATAGTAGAGGAAGCGGTGTTGGAGCTCACGTACACAGCACATGATATGGCACCCTTTGCCGAAGATCTGGGATATGTCAATAATGAAGGTAAAGTGCATAAGCCGTTCGTTTGGAATGAAGAAAGGAGAATTAAACTTAGAGCGAAACTTGATGCAGTATATTTCCATCTCTATGGAGTGTACAACCCCAAAGATATTAAGAGAAGCAGAGAAGATATTACCTATATTTATTCGACATTTCCTGTTGTTGAGAGGGAGGAGATAAAGAATCATGGCCATTATATTTCACGAGATCTGGCCCTAGCCTATTGCAACATACTCGCTGCAGGGGAGCTAGAATCCGATCCAGTAGTTGGAACACAGGAGTAATAGATGAATGAGAAAAGTAGATTATAGACCTGAAGGACAATACCTTCACACTTAAAAAGTGAAATTGCGATGTTAACCGCCTTCACGAAGTGGATCAGCATGATCTAAGAGTGAAGTACGTGTACTGGTAGATTTGTATCACCACCGCCAAAAGAGTATGGTTCAGGCAATATGTTGTTTGGGCCCATCTGCTTCCAGCAAACACTCAAGAGATCGGATGACCTCCGTCATGTAGCTCTCGTCATGCCCAGACGAATTCTCCAAAACGCTCAGATAGGATGCAGCCCGGCCGTTACCGATATTTACCATAAGAAACTGACCGCCATATCCCGAATGCCCAATCCAGCGTCCATCAGTCATGAGATGATTGGAGTATCGGATCCAGTGTCGTGCAAGCCCTAATGCAGGAGCCTGTCGTGTTCGGGACAACTCGGTAAACGCTGCGTCTCCTACCTGTTCATCGCTTTCAGTACTTACACCTTGGCGTGCCAGCAGCAGGCCAAACCGTGCCAGGTCCCGCGCAGACAGGCAAACACCGCCTGATAGTGCTGGCAGCAAGTCAAGACTAAGGGAGATGTAGAAGCCCCCCTCGTAACCAGCCGCGTCGGCAATAGCTTCCAGCCGTCGCAGCGGATGCTCCACGCCCGCTGCCGCCGCGATAAGTGTCAGCACGTCGGTATTGGCAGACTTGTAATCAGCAAATCCTGTGCTGACAGTCTTGCCATCGCCCGTCAGGGAAGCTACGAAGTTCCGCATGGTCGTCTCGGGACAATTCTCTGCTGGCAGGCGCCATCCCAATGCCTCCTCCTCCGTGTAGCAGTCAGAATTCAGGTCTTCGTAGTCCTCGGTGAAGTCGTTGACCACCTTCATGTCAAGGACATCGCCCAGGCTTGACGTGGCATACGCGGTTCCCATCCATGGCAGGTAGTGCGATACGGGATCTGCCAGATCCACCCGGCCAGCCGCGACCAGCTCGCCAAAAATCAGATGCGCGTGAAGCTTGGTGATCGACTGTATGGAGTGTGGCTGGCTGGTGGAAAAGTCTTCAGCATGCGCCTCATGGAGGACCCGGTCTCCCTCCGCCACGACCAGCGCCGAAAACGCCGAATGTCTTGTTAGCCCCGTCGCCTCGACGGCAGCCGCCACGGCCGCATCGGGTTCATCCCTGAGGACAAGCGTCTTTCGAGAACGAATCATGGCGACGCGGCGCCAGCGGGAATGCGCTTGGTGGAATCCGATTCGGCGGCGCGCAGGCTGATTCCAGCCGGGCAGGCCGTCGTCGCCGACCGTCAGGTCGTCGTTGGCCATCCACTTCGCTTCGCTCATGTTTCGGTCCACTCCTGCATGAGGACGTCAACTGCGACAAGACCATACTTGTGCACAAACAGCGGATTGATCTCCACTTCCGCAATTGTCTGTGCACGGTTCGCGGCTGCCGCCGCAAATCCTGCAATCTTCCGCGCCGCTTCTTCCAGATCTGCGCCCGGCTTGCCGCGGAAACCGGAGATCAGCGAAGCTACCCTGAGTCCGCGCATTGCACTCGCAATCTCCTCGGTGTCTGCCGGCAGCAGCAGGGTTGCAGCATCGTTGATCAGCTCCGCCAGCACGCCTCCCGCGCCAATGGTCATCGCAAGGCCAAACTGCGGGTCGCTGCGGATGGAGAGAATCAGCTCGGCAACCGGTTCGTTCTCCATAGCCTCGACCAGAAACCGGTCCGTAACGGCCAAAGGATCATGGGCCTCCACGCTTGCGCGCATGGCATCGACAGCTTCCTTGACCGCACCCGCCGACTGAAGTCCTATGGCGACAGCTCCGGCCTCGGTCTTGTGGGTCAGGCGCGGCCCGAGCATCTTCAGCACCACCGGATATCCAATTTCCTCGGCCGCAGCTGGTGTGTCGTCACCACTGGCGACTCGACCCGCTGGCACCGGTATCCCCATCTCCGCAACACGGCGCTTGCCCTCCGCCTCGTCCAGCAGTCTGGAGTCTGCGCCATTTACCGCGGGGAGAAGAGGCCGCCGGTCTCCAGCAAATACTCGATTCCGCCGCTCGTTCCATAAAACGCCCGCCCGCATTGCGCCAAGCGCTTCATGCAGCCCCTGCATCGGCGCGACTCCCAGGCTGATCAGGGTTTCACGCGTTTCGGCATCCAGATTCTCCGGCAGAGTCGAGCATATGGCGGCGGGAAGGCCGTTGCTGCGGGCGGCTTCGACAAACGCCTTGGCATCCGCCTGGTAGTACGGCTTTGACTCGTCCAGGCCCGATGCCGGATAGTCCTGCACCAGCACCGTCGCGTCCGCTCCCGCCTGCGCCATCGCCCGGTCAAACACCGGAGCAGTGCGCTCCGGCTGGCCCCAAATCGGTGTCGTGTAGTCCAGCGGGTTGGAGACGGTGGCTACCGGCGGAAGCAGGCCAGCCAGTTCCTCTGCCGCATTGGCGCTGTGGGCGGGCAGCTCAAGACCGATTTTCGCGGCATGGTCCGCCATCATTGCCGCTCCTCCGCCCGAGCAGGTGAAGCCCACCAGACGCCGTCCCAGCGGCGCGCCGCTTACGCACAGAAACTTGAGCGTCTCAAGAAGCTCCGCCGGCGACTCCACCCGCACGACGCCGCATCGCTCAAACAGGGCGTTATGGAGGTCATCGTCGCCTGAAAGCGATCCGGTATGGCTCACCGCGAGACTCGCGCCGGTTCTTGACGACCCGGTTTTCAGCGCCACCACCGGCACGCCAAGCCCGGCGGCTTTGAGGCACGCCCGCTCAAACTCCCGCGCGTCGCGCAGTCCCTCGATGTGGAGGCCGATGGCGCGGACGGCCGGGTTTCCGGCGAGATGGTCGATGAAGTCCTCGACTGCCAGCACCGCCTGATTGCCGCCGGACACCATATGCGTCAGCGGTACCGACCGCTGTGACATGGTGAGATCCGAGGACAGCATGCCGGACTGGGTAATGATCGCGGCGCCCCAGCCCGGCGTGGCGCCTCCGTGGGCAAATGGCCACAGCGCGACGCGGTCGAGATAGTTGATGATGCCGTAGCAGTTCGGGCCTACCAGGGCGAGGTCGCCGGCCGCCTCGACCAGCCGCCGCTCCAGCTCCGCTCCCTCTGTTCCCGATTCGCGGAAGCCAGCCGAGTAGCAGACGATTCCGCCCGCGCCCATGGCCGCCAGCGCAGCCGTCGCTTCCACGGCGGCCGCGGCGGGCACGGCGAGATACGCGGCGTCGGGAGAGTCGGGCAGGGCGGCGAGATCTGGCATGCACGGATAGCCGCCGAGCGTCTCCCTGCGGGGATTGACGGCCCAGATCTGGCCGCGGTATCCCGCCCGCTCGGCCTCCCGAATCGCCACCTCGGCGTCGCGTCCGCCAAGAAACGCGATGTGCCGCGGGACGAGCAGCCGGTCCAGGTTCGCTCGTCGTTCGGGAGTCATGCTCCAAGCGGCCGCAGAATCGAGCGGGTGATGATGTGGCGCTGGATTTCCGACGTTCCGTCCCAGATTCGCTCGAGCCGCGCGTCGCGCCACAGCCGCTGAATCGGCATTTCCTCCATCAGGCCCATGCCGCCGTGAATCTGCACGGCGTCGTCGGCCACCCGGGACAGCATTTCCGAGCAGTAGACCTTGACCATCGCCGCGTCGGCATCCTCCATCTGCCCGGCCTCGGCCCGCGAAACGGCGTCGGCTACCAGCAGGTCGGCGGTGCGCAGGCCCACGGCCATGTCGGCAAGGCGAAACCCCGTCCCCTGAAAGCGGCCGATGGGCTGCCCAAACTGCCGGCGGCTGGCCGCCCACTCCGTAGACAGGGCGATCAGGCGCTCGGCTTTGCCGCAGCAGCTGGCGCCTACCCAGACGCGTCCCATGCCAAGCCATTGCCCCGCCAGATCCAGGCCGCGCCCTTCCTCGCCGAGCACCTGCGCGTCCGTCAGGCGCACGTCGTCAAACGCCAGCTGGAAGGTCTTGTAGCCGCGGTAGCTGACGCACCGCGTACCCTCGCGAATGTCAAACCCCTTGACACCGACATCGACGAGAAAGGCGGTGATCCGCCGGCGCGTACCGCGCTCGGTTTCGTCCTCGCCGGTGGCCGCGAAGACGATGGCAAACTCCGGCATGCGGGGGCCGGAGATGAAGTGCTTCGACCCGTTGAGTATCCAGTCGTCTCCATCGCGCCGGGCGTTGGTCTTCATGCCCATCACGTCGGATCCGGCCTCCGGCTCGGTCAAGGCAAAAAGCTCGCGCTTCTCGCCGCGGACGCAGGGCAGCAGATAGGCGTCGCGCTGGTCGCCTTCGCAGGCCAGCAGTATCTCGGTTGGCCGCCCCACCCAGGAGTGCAGGGCGTGGCTTGTCTTGCCGTATTCCCTCTCGACCAGCATCATCGCCCGCTTTGACAGGCCGCCGCCGCCAACCTCCTCGGGCAGGTTGGCCGAATACAGCCCTGCCTCCAGCGCCCGCCGCTCAATTTGAAGCCCAAGCTCCTCGGGCACTTCGCCGACGCGGTCGACTTCCTCCTCGTGGGGATACAGCTCCGCCTCCATAAAGGCGCGGACCGTCGCCAGCAGGAGATCATGCTCGTGGGAATCGCTGGCGTCCATCATGACTCTCCTAAGGCGGCGTATTTTCGGCCGCGGTAGGCGATGATCGCCTGAGTCGCGAAGAATGCGACCGTGACGGCGATCAGTACCACGGCGGCGGCGGCTACGGTGGGGTCGGTGTTCTCGCGGATTCCGTTCCACATGCGGCGCGGCAGCGTATAGACGCTGAATTTGGAAAGAAACAGCGTCACGACGATCTCGTCCCATGAGGCGATAAAGGCAAAGATCGCGCCCGCCAGCACGCCGGGCCGCACCGACGGCAAAATCACTCGCCGCATGGTCGTCCAGGCCGAGGCGCCGAGGCTGCGCGACGCCTGCTCAAGGCGGGGGTCGAAGCCGGCCAGCGCCGCCGAGACCGTGATGATCACCAGAGGCGCCGCCAGCACCGTGTGCGCGAGTATCAGACCGGCGTAGGTGTCGACGAGGCCAAGCGGCACCAGCAGCCGGTAAAACGCCATCGCCGAGATGATGGGCGGCACAACCAGCGGCAGAAGCAGAAATGCCCTTGTTGCCTCCGCCCAGCGCGAGGCGATTCGCCACAGGCCAATGGCGCACAGCGTGCCAAGCGCGGTGGCAAGCCCGGCCGAGGCCACGCCAATCACGCCGCTCTGCCAGAAGCTCGACATCCACTCCTCGCTGCCGAACAGCTTCTCGAAGTGGCGCAGCGAGTACTCCCCCTTCGGCATCGACAGAAACCGCTTGGGCGTCAGCGATACCGGTATGGTGATCAGCGCGGGCGCCACCAGAAACAGCAGCAGCCCCCAGGCCCAGTAGCGGTTGATGCGCTCCGCCAGACTCTTTCTCATGTTCGCGCTCCCCCGAATACCGTCGAAAGCCGCATGAAGCGCGACATGACAAACAGCATGGACAGCACGCCAAACAGCATGACCGCCGCCAGCATGGCCGCAGTGCCCCAGCGCAGAGTCACCAGAATCTGCACCGAGATGTACTCCGCCACCATCAGCACTTTGCCTCCGCCGAGAATCGCCGGCGTCACGAAAAAGCCCAGCGAGAGGATGAACACCAGAAGCGAGGCGGCGACCAGGCCGGGCTTGGTCAGCGGCAGGTAGACGCGCCAGAAGGTCTGCGCGCCGCTGGCCCCGAGACTGCGCGATGCGGAGAGCACGCGGCGGTCGATGGAATGCATCGACGCCAGAAGCGGCAGCACCGCGTAGGGGATCATGTAGTGGACCATGCCGATCAGCACGCCCAGCTCGTTGCGCATGAAGGCGACGGGCTCGCTGATGAGGCCAATGGCGTCCAGAGTCTCGTTGACCAGGCCCCTGCGTCCCAGAAGCATCAGCCAGGAAAAGGTGCGGACGAGTACCGACAGCCAGAAGGACACCAGCAGCAGGCTGAGCATCCAGTTGCGGCTGCCCCGCGCCACGAAAATCATCGCATATGCGATGCAGTAGCCGAGCACGACCGAAAACGCCGTCGTAATGGCGCAGATACGAAGCGTCGTCCCGACGATGCCGATGAGATGGTCGGTTGTGACGAGGGCTTCGTAGTTGCCGAAACCCGGCTGCGGGTCAGTGAAGCTCAGCCACAGAATGCGGACGATGGGCCCCAGAAACAGGACCACCACCATTGCCAGCAGCGGCAGCACGTAAAGCCAGCCGCCAAGCCGGCGCCCGATAGCCGTGCCTTCCATGATCGCCTAGCGCCGGCCGCCGCCGGCCGGGGCGGAGCCGCTGCAGGCTCCGCCCCGGTTCAGGGGGCAGGCGGAACGCGCACCCGCGGGCAGCGTCAGCTGATCGCCTCGAGAAAGGCGTTTACGGCGTCGCCCGAATTGACGCCCCACCAGTTCGGGTCGTTGTAGACGATTTGATCGATGTTCATCGCCGAGGTGATCGCGTAGGGCTGCTGATGGTCGGGGATCTGCGCGAACGCCTCCGGATTGGACGGCGTCATGCCAAGGCAGTCGAGCAGCGTCAGCTGCGCCGGCACCTCCTGCGCCGTGGCGATGAACTTCATCACCGAGTCGCGGCCGGCGGGATTGCCCTTGGGCACAATGTAGGCGCCGGGCATGGCGAGGGCCTCGTTCATCGCCAGCCTGTAGCGCCCGTCGGTGTCCTTCTCGATGTTGCGCCCGCGGTTCTGCCAGACCATGCCCAGGGAAACCTCGCCGTTGACCACCATCGAGTGCGCTTCCGAGCCGGATCCCCAGTAGAGGCTGTCGTCCTTGATCGACTTGATCTTGGCCAGCGCCCGGTCCATGTCGAGCGGATACAGCTGGCTTTTCGGCACGCCGTCCGCCAGCAGGGCGCCCTCCAGGGCCCCGTTGGCCCACTTGTAGAGCGAGCGCTTGCCGGGAAATCTGGCGGTGTCGAAAAAGTCGGCCCAGCCGCTGGGCGGATTGCTTCCGTAGGCTTCGGTGTCATAGACGTACGCGTAGCCGTAGAGGATGATCGAGACGCCATGCTCCAGGGCGTACTGCGGAAGGGTGCGGCTTCGCGACACGACGCCGTAGTCGATGGCCTCCAGATGGCCGGTAGGGCCAAGGGCGACGGCGTCGAACAGGTCCGCGTCGCAGACGTCGGCGGTGACATTGCCGCTGTCGACCATCTCCTTGATCTTGCCCTGCAGCGGTCCGGACGTGTCGAACTTGAGCGGCAGGCCGGTCATGGCGGTGAACGGCTCGCCGATGGCCTTGCCGTGGCACTCCTCGGACTGGCCTCCCCAGTTCCACATGACGATTTCCTGGGCGGCCGCTTCCGCGTCGCCTGCCAGGACGGCCTGCGTGGCGATTCCCGCGATGCCGCAAAACGCCAGGAACGTACGCCGGTCCATCCGGCCTTCCCTGAACGCCGCTGCGGCGTCCGCTGCGGTCTCGCGCATGTACTGTCTGTCGTGCATTGTTTATCCTCCAGTTAGACCGGACCGCTGCGGTCCGGATTTTCTGCGGTCGGGGGGATCCCTTCCGTGTGGGTCTGTCCGGCTTCCAGCCCGACGGCGGCGGCGTCGGACCAGCTCAGGTCCACTTCCGCCCCCTCGGCCAAAGCCGCGCCGCTGCGCCAGGCGTCGGCATCGACCTCGATCACCTCCATGCCTGGCACCGCGACATCGTACTTGATAACGGAGCCGAAGTATGCGACTCCGCGCACCGTACCCTGCACTATGTTTGAGCCCGCGCCAGCGCCCCTTGGCGCAATGTCGATCTTCTCGGGCCTGAGAGCGTACAGCGTACCTTCCTTTCGCAGAAAGTTGGACTTGCCAAGGAAGCTCGCCGCGAAGGCGGTGCGCGGCCTTTGGTACAGCTCCTGGGGCGTGCCTACCTGCTCGATTCTGCCGTCGCGCAGAATCGCGATCCGGTCGGACATCGATAGCGCCTCCTCCTGGTCATGCGTGACGTAGACGAAGGTCGTGCCGATTCGGCTGTGTATGTCCTTGAGCTGGGCTTGCACCTCGACGCGCAACTTCCTGTCGAGCGCTCCCAGCGGTTCGTCAAGCAGCAGGACAGGGGGCGAAAAGCACAGGGCCCGGGCCAGCGCCACGCGCTGCTGCTGTCCACCCGATAGCTGACCGGGCAGGCGGCGGTCAAACTCGCGCAGCTGGACGAGGTCCAGCATTTCGTCCACGCGACGGGCGATTTCCGCCTTGGGGCGGCCGCGCACGTCGAGAGGGTAGGCGATGTTCTGCCGGACGGTCATGTGCGGAAAGAGGGCGTAGCCCTGAAACACCATGCCGAACCCGCGCCTGTCCGGCGGCACCCCGGCGATGGAACTGCCGTCGAGAAGAATGTCTCCTTCGGTGATGTCCTGAAAGCCCGCAATCATCAGCAGCAGCGTGGTCTTGCCGGAGCCGGAAGGCCCAAGAAGCGTAAGGAACTCGCCGCGGCGTATGTCGAGCTCTACGCCATCGGCCGCCGTGAAGTCCCCAAATCGCTTGGTCACCCGGCGCAGCTCAAGCCCGCCTGACGCGGCCTGCAGGGTCATGCTCCGTCTGCGCCTCTCAGCCGCAGCGCATTGCGCGTCTCCTGAGGCGCAAGCACCCGCGCTCCCATTGCCTCGATGACGGTCCGTGCCCGCTCGACCAGCTGCGCGTTGGTCGCCAGCACGCCGCGGGAAAGATAGAGATTGTCCTCCAGACCAACGCGTACGTTGCCGCCAAGCGCCACGGCGGCCGCCACCATCGGCAGCTGCATGCGGCCGATGCCGAATCCCGCCCACAGCGCTCCCGCGGGCAGCTGGGCCTTCATCGCCGCCATGGTCTCGACGGTCTGGTCCGCTCCCCACGGAATCCCAAGGCAGATCTGGAACATCGGAGGCTCGGCGACCAGCCCCTCGTCCACCATCTTGCGGGCAAAGCGAATGTGGCCGAGCTCGAACACCTCCAGCTCCGGCTTGACGCCCCATTCCCGCACCAGCGCGGCCATCTTTCGCAGAATGGGAGGGGAGGAGACGTAGATGGCGTCGCCATCGCCGAAGTTCATGGTTCCGCAGTCAAGCGAGCAGATCTCGGGCAGGCAGTCGGCCACATGCGCCAGCCGCTCGTCCGGGCCGATCATGTCCGTGCCGGGTCCGGGCATCGACCAGTCGTCGGGGGAGGGGGCCCAGTCGCCTCCCATGCCCGATGTAAGGTTGATCACAACGTCGGTACCGCTGTCGCGCACCCGGCCCACAACCTCCCGAAACAGCGCCGGGTCCCGCGATCCTTGCCCCGTCTCGGGATCGCGTACGTGGAGATGGGCGCAGGAAGCTCCGGCCTTGGCCGCCTCGATGGCCTCGCGGGCGATGTCCTCCGGAGTAACCGGCACATGCTGGCTGATGCCAGTCGTGTCGCCCGCTCCGGTCACGGCGCAGGTAAGTACGACCTCGAAGTTCATCCGCAGTTCCTCCACGAAGCTGCGCGAAAAGCCCTCGCCAGCCATGGACGCCGACTGAAAGGCCATATCCGAAGGGACATCGCCATACGCTACCAGCATATCGGGGCAGGTGCAACTTCATTGCCGAACGGACAGCGCGTCTAGGGCTGCGCTGCCCGCTCCCCCATGCCGCCGCGAAGCGCAACAGCAGGGAAGTGTCCTGCAACAGCCGCGGCAAAGGCTACCGACCAGCTCAGGCTCACCGGCAACCTCGGCGCGGTGACTGGCTGGAGGGGGCTGAAGTCGCTGCTCAAAGTGGTGAGCGGAAAAGGCACGGAGATATTGGCAGCCACCCACAGCGCCGGCCTGGCGGCACGTATGCAGAGGCGGGTGACGCTGCGCCAGGGATGCTGCATTAGCAGTCTGGGTGGAGGCGGCGCGGCTGGCGATGTGATGCGGATGCTATCGGTTGACAGACAAGGGAGTATCTCAATGCGCGGAAAACAGGTAGAATCTTGCTGTGACCAGCAGTCTGTCATGCGGGGTTGCTGTTCTTTACGTTGTTTCCAGCACCACTTGACTTTCTTGTATCTGCCGCTATGTTCTTTGGCTGGTAAAGTTGCTAGCCGGATTAGGGATACCGTGACATGAATGTTTCCTCAATTCCAGGCGGGGAGTACCCCCGCCTGGCCAGACCCCAGCTGGAACAAGCGCTGGAAAACTGGCGTGTGGTCTGGCTTGGAGGGCCTCGTCAGGTTGGTAAGACGACACTTGCCAAATCGGTTGCGCAAGGCGAGATGGACTTTGTTTCTCTCGACCAGCGCAGATGGCGGAATTTGGCTCTGTCAGATCCCGGCGCCTTTTTGCGGAAATTTGACCGCGTAGTCATCGATGAAGTGCACAACGCGCCAGACCTAATCCAGGAAATCAAGGCAGAAGTGGATAGTGATCCGCGAAGGGGGCGATACCTGTTAACGGGATCGGCCAATATACTGACAGTACCGCGAATTACAGAGTCACTAGTTGGACGTATGCTTGTGCAGCCGCTTCTGCCTCTTTCGCAGGCCGAAATCAGGGGGGGAAGCGGCACGTTTCTGGAAACAGTGTTCAACGGTGGAGTGCCACAGACAGGTGACTTTGTGCTTGGGCCAGATCTTGTAGAGCTTGTGCTGTCGGGCGGGTTCCCCGATGCTTTGAAAATGGACGGCTGGACAAACAGGCAACAGTGGTACACAAACTATGTTAATGGACTTGTTATACGGGATATGCAGAATATTGAGAATGTCGATCAGCCAATGGCTATGCAAAGTCTGGCAAAGGTGCTACCCCACTTTTCCGGAAAAACTTTCATCCACTCGAAAGTTGGCGAAATAATTGCAATGAAGCGCGAAATGACAGAAAGATATATGTGGTTGCTTGAGCAAGCGTATCTTTTCCAGACAGTACCAAGCTTTGGCGCCAACAGACGGAAAGGGTTGACCAGGGAGCCCAAGCTGTTTTTTCTTGACTCGGGACTGTTGGCAGGTTTGATGGAGGAAACTCCGGACTCAATTGCATCGAGTCGCAGCGCATTCGGCGCGATAGTCGAGACGTTTGTATTTTCTGAGGTGCTGAAGCAGGCAACATGGACTTGCGGAAGTAAGAGTTTCTATCACATGAGAAGCAAAGACGGCAAGGAAGTAGATATTGTTGTGCAGAATGGGGCGCGCAAGGTGGTTGGCATCGAAGTCAAGGCTGGAAAAAACGTGTCGTCGAGTGACTTTTCGGGACTGCGATCCCTTGCCGAGACATGTGGTGAAAATTTCATCAGGGGAATCATTCTGTATGATGGCACTGAAACGAAATCATTCAAGGATGAATTTCTGGCGCTGCCAATTTCATGCCTTTGGTGCTAGCGCCCCCTGTACTCATAATTTCGGGTTTGTGGGCCTTAGATATGCGAGGGCGCCCCCTTGCAGACCAATGCCTTTGTTCGTCTGGGCAGGGCCGAACAGCATTGATTCACAAGGCATTGCGCTTGGCTGCCAACCCATGTATATTGAACCCCTTAATTTGCCTTTTGACTGGTACTTGTACGGAATCAATCGGGGTGCGTTGCGGGAGAACGAAACCGGTATTTGGGTGATTTGAGCGTGTCATGGCATGGCCGAGACGACCGCCGTGCGTGTGAACGTCCAGTTTGATCGGCGTTAAAGTCGGCATTTACCGCCGCCGACATGCTACAAGGCAGATACAGCAAAGTTCCCACAGACTCCAAAGATGCCCCAGTTCCTTCCAGCGGAATCACGGTGTCAGTCGCTGCGCTCGAATTTAATCGCATTGAGAACGGCGGCAATTTCGCGGTCCCTCTGCAGGGCAAGCTCGTGGAACGACTCTCCCTTGGCCATGGCATTGCATCCTTCCACCATGGCATCCCGCAATTCCCGCGTCAGCTCCGGTGCCTCCAGCCGGGTCCAGGGAAGCTTCAGGGCAGGGCCAAACTGATCGAGGTTGGTGGCCATGCCTCCCTCGCCGCAGGCTACATGAAAGGCCATGCATTGTCCCTGTACCGCCATTCGCGGCGCTGGGCCGTTCATAAGTGCGCTGTCGATGTCCTCGGGGGTCGCCTCGCCGTTGGCAACCATATGCAAAGCCTCCCGCCAAAGGGCCTCCTGCAGACGGGTCGCGACGAAGCCTGGAATTTCCTTCTTCATGACCAGCGGCGCTTTGCCTGCTGCTCGATAGAACCTGGCGGCCCACGCAACTGCCGCTGGCTCCGTCGAATCACCGCCGACAATCTCCACCAGCGGCAGCAGATAGGGCGGATTGAAGGGATGGCCGACAACAGTCCGTTCCGGAGTCGGGCAGTCTTTCTGGATATCGGTCATTCTCAGGCCAGACGTCGAGGAGGCAATGATGCAGTCCCGCGGCGCCGCCTTTCCCAGCCGCGCAAACAGCGCCTGCTTGATTTCCAGCCGTTCAGGCGCGCACTCCTGGATGAACTGCGCCTCCTCAACTGCCTCGTCCAGGTCCGTCACCACCTTCAGGCGACCGCGCGAGGCAGTCTCCGCAAGTCCCAATGCCTCAAGACTGATCCAGGCCGTATCGACTATCTCCCGCAGTCCCGTCTCCTCGTCCGCCTCGTGGATATAGGCCGTTACGGCATAGCCGCGCGCGAGAAAATGGGCCGCCCAACCGCCGCCGATAGGTCCAGCTCCCAGAGTGACGACCCGGGAAACAAGGGAGGGGTCAGGATACATGTCAGCGGCCCTTGAACACCGGCGCCCGCTTCTCGACGAAAGCGGCAACGCCTTCCTTAGAATCTTCGGAGGACAGCATGCTGCGATAGGTGGGAAGATCCCCCTCGCGCATATGGGAAAACGCCTCCTGCAGCGGGCGGCACTCGATGGACCGCTCCACTTCCTTCACCGCCTGCATGGCCAGAGGAGCGGATTTCGCAATCTGGTCTGCCCAGCCGCGGGCAAACTCCATCAGCTCCGCCATGGGTACCACGCGGTTGACCAGCCCGTAATGCGCGGCCTCGGCCGCCGGCATCCGCCGCCCCAGGAAAAACATTTCCATGGCGATGTTGTGCGGTATCCGCCGCGGCAGCCGCTGCAGCGCTCCGGCGTCCGGCACGATTCCCAGCGGCATTTCCGGCAGGCCAAACTCCACGTGTTCGGCGGCGACGATCAGGTCGCAGGCCATCGCAATCTCGAAGCCGCCGCCGATGGCCAGCCCGTTCAGGGCGCAAATTACGGGCTTGTTCAGCCGCCAATTCTCGGTCAGCCCGGCGAAACCGCCGTCTCCGTAGTCGGCTTCCCACCAGTTGTCCAGGTCCATTTCGCCCTGGTTGACCGCCTTGAGGTCCCAGCCGGCGGAAAAAATCTTTTCGCCCGCTCCGGTCAGCACCGCGCACCACAGCTCCGGGTCTTCCCGCAGCTCGCTGAACGCCTGGCCCATGGCCCGGCTGGTCTCGATATCGATGGCGTTAACCTTGGGGCGGTCGAGCGTGACTTCCAGCACGCGCCCGCGTCGCACGGTTTCTATGCTTGACATTGGGATACCTCATGGAATTTCGGAGGGGACCTTGCCGACAGGCAGCCTCAGCGGGCGCTTCTGGCCGACATGGCCAACGCCCATACTGACACTTTGAGGTGAACCGTCAACTCCATTCCTTGTTCGCGCACGGGTCCATGGCTGCCCTTTACGCCGATTCTGGAGTCTCTGCTGTTGGCTCCATCTTCCAGCCCCGGTTGCGGCCGGTAGTTCCCTGGCAAAGAGCTACGCCTATGCTTACGCTGCTCCTACCAGTCGCCAGCGGAAGCTGCACACAAGACTCCCTCGACAGGCAGCGCGCAGCTGGCTAAAGTGGCAGCCATGTCGAGCAAACAGGTTATCGGCGAGCCGCTGGCTATCGGTGGACGGCGGCTGTCGCTGAGCCGCGCTGTCCGTGCCGGAGACTTCGTCTTTCTCACCGGCCAGGTGCCGATGAAGGACGGCGAGGTGATGACGACAGGCACCATCGAAGAGCAAACGCGGGCGGTGCTGGACGCCATCACGAATACGCTGGCGGAAGCTGGCTGCACCTGCGAAGACGTGGTGAAAGCCATGGTCTGGCTCGTCGACCGCTCTGACTTCCCGAGCTTCAACGAGGTGTATGGGGAGTACTTTCCCCACGATCCGCCCACTCGCTCGGCGGTCGTCAGCGACCTTTTGGTCGATGTCCGCGTCGAGGTGGAAGTTGTGGCGTACCGGCCGGAGTAGACGGATTGCGCCAAGACGGCTGCATTCATCGACTTCGCAATGGCGAGGATGACTCTGACGAGGCGCTGACTGTGCAGCCGGGATCTTGTCTTGGACCACGCCATGCTGTCAGGAGGAGGCTGCGGCCAGTCCTGCCCAATCCTCCTCTGCCGGCCGCTTGCGCCTCACTGCCAGGGAACTGCATCCGAACTGAATACAGTGGCGCCTAAATTCTGCACGGCTGCATTTTCCTGCAGTTCGGCACGTATTCGACGGACAAGGCTGCTGGGTAAAGGGCTTGAAACCAGAAGGGCATTGTGCTAAGTACGTTGTGCCATCGCCATCTCGCGCAAAGCGGCAGGTGGATGGCATGCTGAACATTCAGGAGGACGAAGAGTCCATGCCAAAGGAAGAGACCCTGGAGATGCCGGGAGTCGTCACGGAGCTGCTGCCCAACGCAACCTTCAGGGTCAAACTGGAGGCCAACGACCACGTACTGATCGCCCACACCGCGGGCAAGATGCGCAAGAACCGCATCCGCGTGCTGGCTGGCGACCGGGTGAAGGTGGAGATGACCCCGTACGACCTCACCAAGGGGCGGATCATATACCGCTTCAAGTAACGGCCCGTTAATCGGCCCCAGCCATGCATCACACGACCATCGCCCTCTACGCGGACTCGCAGCGCGAGTGGGCCGCTCTGCTCATAGATGGCCGTCTGGTGGACCTGCACAGCCACAACCGCGCCAGATACGATGGACCTGTGCGGGGCGAGATCTGCGCCGCGACCGTTACCCGCACGGTAGCGGGCGGCAGGGCAGCGTTCGTGGACATTGGCGGCGGGCGAGCGGGATTTCTGGGCGAGGCTTCGGACCTCGACCCGGGCGACCAGATTCTGGTGCAGGTTGACCGCTATGCCTTTGAAGGCAAGGCGGCGCGGGTTCGCGAAAACGTCTGGGTGACCGGCGACCTGTCGGTTGTCATTCGCGATGGCGACGGGGTTGCCGTGTCCAGGCGCATTGCCAATCCGGAGATTCAGGACAGGTTTTCCCACCTTCTGGACTCCCTTGCGGACGACATGCGTGTAATCGTCCGTACCGCCGCACAGGGAGCGCCGGAGGAGGACCTGTACCAGGAAGTATTGACCCTTCGCGGCAGGCTGGAGCGGATGGAGGAGCAAGCCCGCCGGGGCAGCCCCAGAACGCTGGAAGGGGCTCTTGGTCCGGTGCAGCGGGGCCTTGACGAATGGATGGTGGATGACCATTGCGAAGTCCTTGCGGCAGGAAGCCGGGTGGAGGAGGCCGTAGGCAGCGCGAGCGATGCCCGAATCGGGTTTCTCCGGGAGGAAGGGGACCTGCTCCGCCGCGATGACCTGGACCACCAGATTCGTCTGCTGACGCAGCCGAGAATCGATCTCAGCGGGGGAGGGTGGATTTCCATCGAACCGACCAAGGCGCTTGTGGCTGTCGACGTCAATACCGGAAACTCGGAGATGTCCGGCCGGCTTCCCGTAGAGACCAGCGTCCAGGCGGCTCGCGAGATTCCCCGCCAGCTGCGGCTGCGCGGGTTGGGGGGGATCGTGGTGGTTGACTTTCCAAGCAGTTCGGAACGCGACGCGGACCGCATCGAGGAGGAGCTGAAGCGGTCGCTTGCGTCGGAGTCGAATCCCAGCGGCCGCGCCTACGGCTGGACGGAACTCGGCCTCTACGAGATCACGCGCCGTCGCGACAGGCGGCCCTTGGCCGAGTGCTTTGGCTACTGAGATGACTGCCGCCGTCTGTCCCGGCTGCGGGGCTGCCCCAGTTGAGGCGTGGAGTCCCTTCTGCTCCAAGCGCTGCGCCGACGTTGATCTTGGACGCTGGATGACCGGTCAGTACACGGTGCCGAGAGCGCTGACGGAAGGCGATGACGTCCGGCCGGACGTGGAAGTCCATGACGAATGATGCCCCCAAGACGGAACTGGACGCGCGCGGCCTGCTCTGTCCGCTTCCGGTGCTCAAGGCGCGCAAGCGCCTAAGCGGACTCGAACCCGGGGAGGTACTGCGGCTATTGGCCGACGACCCCGCAGCGCCGCTTGACGTGATGCACTTCTGCGCCGAGCAGGGCCATGTGCTGGTGCGGGAGACAAGGGGCGAGGCGGGAGGCTTTGCCTTTGATATCCGCAAAGGGGACCCGTCCCTCCATGCGACGAACGAGGCGGCGTCTGCTGGGTGAGATTGCGCCTTGTGAGATTGCCTTCAGGCGCCGCCTGTCGAATTTTCGAAGCCAGAAACGCCGCTGCGCAGCTGACGCCATAGATCAGGCGTCGTGGCTCATTCTGACGTAGCTGCCGGGAGCGTCCTCGATCACGCCAAGGTGCGCGCCGGGCGCTGGTGCCGCCACGGTCTCGCCTGACAGGCCGTCAAGCCATGCGGCCCAGTCGCTCCACCACGACCCGTCCTGGCTCTTCGCGCCGTCCGTCCATGCATCGAGGTTCTCCGACGTCTCCGGCCCGTCGGCGAGATAGCCGTGCTTGCCGGGCGCGGGCGGGTTGATGATGCCGGCGATGTGGCCCGATCCTGCCAGCACGAACCGCTTGGCGCCGCCAATCAGGCGGCTGCCGCGGTAGACGGACTCGGCCGGTGCGATGTGGTCTTCGGCGGTGGCCACGTGGTAGGTGGGTACCATGATTGAAGCGAGGTCGATCCTGCCGCCAGCCGCTTCCAGCTCGCCCTTTGCGAGCCGGTTTTCCACGTAAAACCAGCGCAGGTACTGCTCGTGCAGGCAGGCGGGCATGCGCGTGGAGTCGGCGTTCCAGAAGAGAAGGTCGAACTTGCCAAGATCTTCGCCCAGATAGTAGTGGCGGATGACAAAGTGCCAGTAGAGGTCCGCCGAGCGCAGCATGTCGAAACTGGCGGCCATGGAGTCGGCTGACAGGTAGCCGTCGCCCTGCATGCGATCCGCCAGCTGGTTGACGGTCTTCTCGCTGGTCAGTGCCATGAGGTCGCCGGCGTCCGAGAAGTCGGCCTGGCTGGCGAAGAAGGTGCAGCTGCTGACCGGGCTGTCCTTCCTGCCGGCGAGATGGCCCAGAAGCACATAGAGCAGGGTGCCGCCGATGCAGTAGCCGGCCAGATTGACTTTGCTGGAGCCCGACTCCTCGCAGACCCTGTTCACCGCTTCCAGCGCGCCGTCGAGCAGGTAGTCGTCCAGCGTTGCCTCGGCGAGGTCCTCGTCGGGATTGATCCAGGACACCAGAAACACGTTGTGTCCCTGCTCCAGCAGCCAGCGAACCATCGACTTCCTGGGCTGGAGGTCGAGGATGTAGTATTTGTTGATCCACGGCGGTACGAACAGAAACGGTGTCTCGCGCACCGTCTCGCCCGCGGGCTGGAAGTGCAGCAGCTCGAACAGCTTCCCGCGCCAGATCACCTTGCCGGGCGTGGTGGCGACAGTCTTGCCCACCTCGAAGGCATCGCGATCGACTTTGGACACCCTCGGCGGCCATCCGTGCCGCTCAAGGTCCGCAAGCAGGTTGGCGTATCCGCGCATCAGGTTGCCGCCCAGCTGGTCGCGGGTGGCGCGCAGGACCTCCGGATTGGTGGTGGGAAAATTCTCGGGCGAGCAGGACTCGGCGATCAGGCGCGCCACCAGCTGCAGCCTGCGGCTGTCGCCGACGTTTCCGTTGGCCAGCGTCTGGGCCTGGGCCTCCAGCCAGTTGGCGTAGGCGCGGTGCGCCTCCCGCATGAAGGCGAAGGCCGGCGACCCCAGCCATGCGGGGTCGCGGTATTGAAGCGACCGCCCGCGTTCCTCGGCCTGCGGATATCCACTCCACATGGCACGCGCCGCGCTTAGGCCGGCGGCGGCTCCGTGGCGCCACAGTTCGCCCATGTCGCGGGCGGACTTCAGGGGGTTGGCCAGCATCGCCCCGTACAGCCGCGCCGCGGAGGGCAGCAGCTGCAGCGGGTCCGGCGCGGCGGCGATATTGGCGATGTTCGACAGGCTTTGCGAAGCGATGGCGCAGCCAGACTGGGCTGCATGCAGTGCAGGTAACATGGATTCCATTCCAAGAGTCCGCGTGCCGGCCATTCTCGCAGAGGCCGTAGCCGCGGCAAACGCTCAACTGACGCCGCTGGGTATCCATCCAGCGACGGGCAGGGCACCTCCCAGCCCCTGCTACCTGTATATATACCGGACCTGCGGGCGCAATACAATCCCTCGTGGAGCCGACGCTGTGGAGAAATCAGAATGACAGGCAAACAGGAGACCCTGCGGGTAGGGCTGCTGGGACTGGGCACCGTGGGCTGCGGCGTCGCCGCCCTGCTCAAGGAGCGAGCCAGCGAAATCGCCGCCCGCGCCGGGCGCGCCATCGAAGTTCACGGCGTCTGCGCCCGTGACCGCAGCCGACATCGGGACATCGACATGTTGGGCTATCCCTGGCACGCCGACCCTGCCAGCCTGGCCGGCGAGATTGACTGCCTGGTGGAGGCGACTGGCCAGCCCGGAGAGCCCGTGCTGTCCGCGCTGCTGGACGCGCTGGGACGCGGGGTGCATGTGGTGACCGCCAACAAGGCGCTTCTCGCGGGCCATGGCCGGGCGCTTGCCGAGCGCGCCGAGGCGGGCGGCGCGGCTCTTGCGTTCGAGGCCGCCGTGGCGGGCGGTATTCCGGTGGTCAAGGCTCTGGCGGAGGGCCTCGCGGGCAACGGCATTGCCAGCGTCTACGGCGTGCTCAACGGCACCTGCAACTACATCCTCTCGGCCATGGAGCGCGACGGCGCCGGCTACCGCGAGGCTCTCGCCGAGGCCCAGCGGCTGGGCTACGCCGAGGCGGACCCGGCCATGGACGTCGAAGGCACCGACGCGGCCCAGAAGCTTGCGCTGCTGGCGGCGCTGGCCTTTGGCGCGGAGGTGGACATGGACGGCGTGACGGTCGAGGGCGTGGAGCGGGTGCAGGCGATCGACATCGAGCAGGCGCGGGAGATGGGATTTCGCATCCGTCTGCTGGGCGTGGCCCGCCACGCCGAGGGCGGACTGGAGCAGAGGGTGCAGCCATGCCTGGTGCCGGCCGACAGCGTGCTGGGGTCGCTGGATGGGGTAACCAACGCGGTGATGGTCGAGGGGTCGGCCGCGGGCCGCACCATCTACATCGGCGCGGGCGCGGGCGCGGGACCCACCGCCTCGGCCATCGTCGCCGACCTGGTGGACGTCGCCCGGGGCTACCGCCGCCCCGCGTTCGGCGTGCCGACCGCCACCCTGCGCCAGGCGCCAAGGCTTCCGCGCGAGGAGCTTTCCGCCTCCTACTACCTGCGCCTTACCCTGGAGGACCGGCCCGGCTCCCTGGCGCGGGTGGCCGGCGCACTGGGCGAGGCGGGCGTGTCCATCGACCGCCTGCGGCAGCCGGCGCACGAGGGAAGCGCGGTCCCGGTGCTGCTCGTCACCCACCGCGTAACCCGGGCCAGGCTCAACCAGGCGCTGGCCGCCATCGCCGCGCTCGACGTCTGTTTGGAGACGCCGGTGGCGCTGCGCATCGAGCAGCTGTAGGAAAGGGTTGCGAAAAGGCCGCTTCGCCGCTATCCAAGCGCCAGAAGTCCCGAGGGAGGCATCCATGGTGCACGCACGCCACCACGACTATCACATCATCAACCCCAGCCCCTGGCCGGTGCTGGCGGCGCTGGGCGGGTTTCTGCTCCTGGCGGGCACCGTACTCGCCCTGCATGGGGCCAGCCCATGGCTGATCGGCATCGGCGCCGTTTTGATCCTCTACTGCATGTGGGTGTGGTGGGCCGACGTGGTGCGCGAGGGCCGGGAGGGCGACCACACGCCGGTGGTGCGCATCGGCCTCCGCTACGGTATGGTGTTTTTCATCGCCTCCGAGGTGATGTTTTTTCTCGCCTGGTTCTGGGCCTTCTTCTCCAGTTCCCTGTTTCCGGCCGGGGACGTCTGGCCGCCCGCCGGCATCGAGACGTTCGATCCCTGGCACCTGCCGCTGATCAACACCCTCATTCTTCTGACGTCCGGCGCCACCGTGACCTGGGCACCATGCCCTGCTGCATGGCGACCGCCGCGGCCTGATTCAGGGGCTGGCGCTGACCAGCGTTCTGGGGGCGCTCTTCACCGTCCTGCAGGCCATCGAGTACTCCCATGCTGGCTTTGGCTTCGCCGGCAACATCTACGGCGCCACCTTCTTCATGGCCACGGGCTTCCACGGCGCCCATGTGATCATCGGCACTCTGTTTCTGCTCGTCTGCCTGGGCCGCGCGCTGCGCGGCGACTTCACGCCGCAGGCCCATATCGGCTTCGAGGCCGCCGCCTGGTACTGGCACTTCGTCGACGTGGTCTGGCTGTTCCTCTTCAGCTGCGTGTACATCTGGGGTGGCTGATCCGGCGGTGGCAGCGCGGACCGTTTCCGAAACCCGGCCGCGCCGCTCCCTGTTCGTCCTTCTCGTCGCCGGCGCGGCGCTGCTTCTAGGGCTCGCCGTATGGCAGACCGCGCGGGCCGTGGAGCGGGTGCGGTGGATCGACCTCGCGCAGGAGCGCGCCGCGTTGCCTCCCGTTGCGCTGCCGGCAAATCCAGCCCCGATCGAGCACGCCATGCTGCCGGTGCGGGTGAACGGCCGTTTCGACCATACCGCCGCGCAGCGGGTGTACGCGTTTGACCCGGCCGACGGTCCTGGCCACCGCCTGGTTGTGCCGCTGGACACGGAGGACGGCCGGCGGATTCTGGTGGACCGGGGGTTTGTCGTCGACACGGCGACGCCAGCCGAGGATGGGGGGATGGCGAGCGTGGCAGGTCTGCTGCTATGGCCCCGCGAGAAAGGGCCGTTTACTCCGGAGCGCGACGCCCAAAGCGGGCTTTGGTATGCCAGGGACGTACCGGCGCTGGCGGTGGCGGCGACAGCCGAGCCGGTGCTGGTCGTGGCCAGCGAATCGCCGCCCGGCGCCTGGCCGCGCGCCGCTCCTCCAGTCTTCGAGCCGGGCAACCGCCATGTGGGCTACGCCGTCACCTGGACGGCGCTGGCGGCTGCTTGGGCTGCCATCTTCGGCCTGCTCTGGCGGCGTTCCGGCCAGAGAGCGTAGACCCAAGGGAGAGGGGCATGAACTACGTCAGCACCCGCGGCGGCGGCGCGGCCCGCTTCGAGGACCTGCTGCTGGGAGGTACCGCTCCTGACGGCGGGCTGTGGATGCCGGCCTCCTGGCCCACGCTCGACGGCCAGCCGCTGAGGGATGCCGACTACCCCAGCCTCGTCGCCAAGGTCATGCAGCCCTATGTCGGAGAGTGCTTCGACGAAGCCGAGCTTCTTGGAATGGCGCAAAGGGCTTATGCGGCGTTTCCCAAGGAGGATCCGGTGCCGCTGGTGCAGTACGGCGACCGCCGTTGGCTGCTGGAGCTGCATCACGGGCCGACGATGGCCTTCAAGGACCTGGCCATGCAGCTTCTGGCGCGCATGGTCGAGCGGGCGCTGGAGCGCCAGAGCCGCAGGGTCGCCATCCTCGCCGCCACTTCGGGCGACACCGGCTCGGCCGCCATCGAGGCGTTTGGCGGCATGGAGAGGGTACGGGTGTTCGTGCTCTTTCCCAAAGGCCGCGTCTCGTCGGTGCAGCGGCGGCAGATGACGGCGGCGGGCTACGGCAACGTCCACGCGCTGGCGGTGCGGGGAAGTTTCGACGACGCCCAGGCGCTGGTGAAGGCGGCCTTCGCCGACGGCGCGCTGGTGCGAAGCCAGGGGCTGGTGTCGGTCAACTCCATCAACTGGGCGCGCATCCTGCCGCAGGTGGCGTACTACTTCTGGGCATGCCGCCGGCTCGAGGGAGCGGCCCCCGTGTTCTGCGTGCCCAGCGGCAACTTCGGCGACGCTTTCGCCGGCTGCATCGCCGGGCGCATGGGACTGGCGATGGGCAGGGTGGTCGTGGCCACCAACAGCAACGACATACTTCACCGCATTCTTTCCACCGGCGTCGGCGAGCGGCGCCAGGCGGAGGCGACGTTTTCTCCCTCGATGGACATCCAGGCGGCGTCGAACTTCGAGAGGGCGCTGTACGAAGCCTGCGGCCGCGACGGCGAAACCGTCGCCAGACGCATGGAGGATTTTGCCTGCAGCGGCGCACTGGAGCTGGCGCCCGAGGAGCGGGCGCATCTGGCGGCGGCGTTCGGCTCGGCGCGCGCCAGCGAATCGGAGACGCTGGAGACCATAGCCGATACCCGCGCCCGCTGCGGGATGCTGGTGGACCCGCACACCGCGGTGGGCGTTCACGCAGCCGAGTCGCTGGACCCGGCGACGCCGGCGGTGGTGCTGGCGACGGCGCATCCGGCGAAGTTTCCCGAGGCTGTGCGGGAGGCCTGCGGCGCCGAGCAGGAGACTCCCGCGCGGCTTCGCCGGATTATGGAGGGAGAGGAGCGGGCGCTTGAAATTGACGCGGAGTTGCAAGCGCTTAAAAATGCGGTTGAATCGCGGTAGGCGCCGCGGACGCGGACACCGTGCGCCTGCGCCAAGCCGGGCGCTTGCATAATCGCCCGGCGGTGACCACATACTGGCGCGGGCGTGTGGCGCTATGCGTACCGGCGCGGGCAGCAGCCGCCGGAGCGGACAGTCGCATTGAAGTACATGCATTCGGGTCTCCGCAAGCTCGCTGCCTTGGCGTGAAACTGCGTTTCATCCGGCAAACCGCGCCGTCGCCGGCTGAATACGTCCTGTGGCTGGACGGCGCAAAAGTACAGAGGAGGTTTAGGTTCGTGACTTTGGACGTAACGACACTGTCAAACGGGATGCGGGTCGTAACCGACCGCATGGACGGACTCGAGTCGGCGGCCGTTGGCGTATGGGTCGGGGTTGGGGCGCGCTCGGATGATCGGGCGAGAACCGGCACTTCGCACTTCCTTGAGCACATGGCTTTTAAGGGTACCGCCAGCCGCTCGGCTTTCGACATCGCCAGCACCATCGAGTCGGTGGGCGGATTCACCAACGCCTACACGTCGCGCGAGCGCACCGCCTATTTCGTGCGGCTGCTCGGCGAGCACGTGCCTTTGGCTGTCAGCATCATTGCCGACATACTGCGCAATCCTCTGCTCGCCGAAAACGACGTGGAGGTCGAGCGGGGCGTCATTCTCCAGGAAATTGGCCGCTATAAGGACTCGCCCGAGGACGTGGTGGACGAGGCGCTGCAGGAGGTCGCCTATCCCGAGCAGCCGATGGGGCGGACCATTCTGGGAAGCGCCGAGCACGTGCGGGACATGACCCCGAAGTCGCTGCGGGACCATATCGATGAGCACTACCGGCCTGGCCGCATGGTGCTTTCGGCCGCTGGCGCGGTGGACCATGGAGAGGTCGTGCGGCTCGCCGAGTCGCTGTTTGGCGACATGGAGGCGGACACCGAAACCTACGAGCCGGCCCCGGCCAAGTATCGCGGCGGCGAGCGGCGTATGGAAAAGGACCTCCAGCAGGTGCATCTGGCCATCGGTCTGGAGGCGCCGCACCATCACCACGCAGAGCGCGTCGCCGCCCGCAGCTTCGCCGGAATACTCGGCGGCGGGATGTGCTCGCGGCTGTTCCAGGAGGTGCGCGAGCAGCGGGGGCTCTGCTACGCCATCTTCGCCGACTCAACGCGCTATGACGACACTGGCATGATGGTGGTGTATTCGGGGACGAGCGAGGAGCTGGTGACCGAACTGTCCCGCATCACGGTGAAGGAGATGCGGGCGCTGGCGCAGGACGCGACGACCGAGGAAGCCGCGCGGGCGCGGGCGCAGATGCGCTCCATGCTGCTGATGGGGCGCGAGACTCCGTTTTCGCGCTGCCAGCGAAGCGCCGAACAGCTGTCCATCTATGGGCGGGTGATACCCGTCGAGGAGACGCTGGCCGAAATCGACGGTGTCGACCACCACGCCGTGCGCGAAGCGGGAAACAACATTCTGGCCGGCAGCCAGCTCTCCTACGCCATCTACGGCAAGACCAGCGAAGCCCCCGGACTCGATGAACTGGCGAAGGACTTGGTCCACTGACTTCCTTCTGGGATCGAATCGTCGGGCAGCCGGCGATCACCATCAGCGAGTTCTTCGTCGACGGGCCGAGGATTCGCCTGCGCCCACCGCTCATGGAGGACTACCGGCAGTGGGCCGAGCTGCGGGAGGCGAGCCGCGAGTTTCTCACGCCCTGGGAGCCTACGTGGCGGCGCGGCCATCTGGCGCACGAGACCTTCAAGAACCGGGTGCGCTGGGCGCACCGGATGATTCAGGAGGACCGCTGCTACCAGATGTTCGCCTTTCGCGCCGAAGACCGAGTCCTAATCGGAGGAATCACCGTCGACAACATCCGCCGATGGCCCCACGAATCCGCGTCGCTGGGCTACTGGATGGGAAAGCGCCACGCTGGCCAAGGCTACATGACCGAGATACTGGAGGCGACGGCGAAGTTCGCGTTCGGAGCGCTGCGGCTGAGCCGTCTGGAGGCGGGCTGCGTGCCCGAAAATACGGTGTCGCGGGCCCTGCTGCTGCGCTGTGGTTTCCACCGGGAGGGTAGGGCGAAGGCGATGATGCAGATCAACGGCGCCTGGCGGGACCACGATATCTACGCCCGCGTAACCGAGGGCCGCGCCGCTCCGGCCGGCGCAGCGGGCTGAGACGAGGCGGCCAGCGCGCTCAGGCGCTGCCGCCGCCGGTCGCCAGCAGGCTGGGGGTGAGGCCGATGCTTTCCAGCGCCATGCCCCACTTGTCGGCGTCGCGGGGCGCGAAAAGAATGTCGGCGGTGGCGGGCGCGCCGAGCCACATGTTGCGCTCCAGCTCGCTTTCGAGCTGGTCTCCATCCCAGCCGGCATAGCCCATGGCGGCGAGAAACCGCGACGGGCCGCGGCCGCTGGCAAGGTCGCCGAGGATGGTCTGGGCGACGGTGAGGCGGATGTTGCTGGCGAGATCGACGGTTCCCTCGCAGCGGTAGTCGGCGGTGTGGAGAATGAAGCCCCGCCCGCTTTCCACCGGGCCGCCGCAGTGGACGGCGGCGTCGGACAGGTCGACCGTCGACTTGATGTTGAACTCGTTGAAGAGGTCGGCGAGCGTGGGAGCCTTGAAGCGGTTATTGACGATCAGGCCCATGGCCCCGTCACTGGAGTGGGAGCACACCAGCACCAGAGCGTGGTCGAACACGCCGGCGTCGCCGGTGCGTCCTAGAGAAATGAGAAACGAGCCCTCCAGGTCGGGCTGGCTTTCCGTCGGCGTGGCTGAACCTTCGATGTCCATGCGCGGGTCTCCGCATTGCGTTGGGCGGGCGGGCTTTCCCGCCGGCATGCCGCCTAATTTGGTGCGGTCGCTGCCTTGGCGCAACGGGTCAGCTGACGTCGATGGAATCCGCCCCGAGGTCGGCGAACAGCTGCCGCACCGCGTGGGCGCAGGCCGCCACCCGCTCGCCGTCAAGGCCGCGGATGACCACCGTGGTGCCGACCCGCCCGCCGCGGGCGAATGGATAGCTGCCGATTTTGAGCTCCGGGTCGGCCTCGGCGAGCTGGCGCAGGGCATCCGCATGGGCGCCCTCGGGCACCGCCGCGCTCACCGAAGCCGATACCAGCGGCGGCCCGCCGGCCAGCTTCGGCCCGATGCTGTCGAGCATGGCGTTGAACACCGCCGGCACGCCGGCCAGCACCCAGACGTTTCCAAGATGGAAGCCGGGGGCCGCGCTGACGGGATTCTCGACCAGCTCGGCACCGTCGGGGATGCGGGCCATGCGCAGGCGCGCCTCGTTGAGGCTGCCCTGCGGATAGTGCGCCTCGAGGATTGCGCGGGCGTCGTCGCGGACGTCCACCCGCGCGCCGAAGACCTCGCTGATGGCGTCGGCGGTGATGTCGTCGTGGGTGGGGCCGATGCCGCCGGAGGTGAACACGTGGTCGTGCTCCCTGCGCAGGGCGTTGACGGCCTCGACGATGCGGGGAGTCTCGTCGGGCACGAAACGCACCTCGCGCAGGACCAGCCCCCGCTCGTCGAGAAACTTTGCCAGCGTCCCCGCGTTGGCGTCGCGGGTGCGGCCGGAAAGTATCTCGTCGCCGATAATGACGGCGGCGGCCGTCTGGCCGCTCTGCCCCTTGCCGGGCGCGCCTGCTGAAGCCAAGGAAGCCTCCATGCATTTCTCCGGTCCCGTTGTAGGCGGTACGCTGCTTCGCCGCTACAAGCGCTTCCTCGCCGACGTCCGCTTGGAGGACGGGCGCGTGGTCACCGCCCACTGCGCCAACCCCGGCGCCATGACGGGACTGGCCGAGGAGGGACTGCGGGTGTGGATGCAGCACCGGCCCCATCCGCGGCGGAAGCTGGACTACAGCTGGGAGGTCGTCGAGACGGCGGACGGCGCGCTGGTGGGCGTCAACACCCATAACGCCAACCGGCTGGTTGCCGAGGCTTTGGAGGGCGGGGGACTGCCGGAGTACGCGGCGTATGCGACGGTCCGCGCGGAAGCGGGTTATGGCGAGGGAAGCCGGGTCGACTTTCTGCTTGGCTCCCCCGGCCTGCCGGACCTGTATCTGGAGGTCAAAAGCGTCACCCTGTCGCGGACGCCGGGCGTCGCGGAGTTTCCCGACGCGGTGACCGTGCGGGGCGCCCGGCATCTGCGCGATCTCGCCCAAGCGCGGCGGGACGGCTGCCGCGCGGTGGCGCTATACGTGGTGCAGCGATGCGACTGTGATACTCTTCGGCTTGCTGCGGACATTGACCCGGGCTTCGCCGCCGCCTCCGCCGAGGCTCGGGCCGCCGGGGTCGAGATGCATTGCCGGACCTGCCGCGTGAGCGAATCGGAAATTGCGCTGGAGCGGACGCTGCCCATGGATTTTGAATGCTGAAGCCCGACCGCCCGACGCTGCATACCGAAGAGGATTTCGTCTGCATGCGCCGGGCGGGGCGGCTGGTTGCCGCCTGCCTTGACGTGGTCGGTGAGAGCGTGCGCGAGGGCGTGACCACCGGCGAACTCGACCGCCTGTGCGAGACCTACATCCGCGACCATGGCGCGGTGCCGGCAACGCTGGGCTACAAGGGCTTCACCAAGTCCTGCTGCACGTCCCTCAACGAGGTGATCTGCCACGGCATTCCGGGCACGCGGGAGCTGCGCGAGGGCGACATCCTCAACGTCGACACCACCGTCATCCTCGACGGCTGGCATGGCGACTCTTCGCGCATGTACGCGGTGGGCAAGGTCAAGCCGGCGGCGCGAAGAATCATCGACGTGGTCTACCGCGCCTTCGAGCTGGGCATTGAGGCGGTGCGGCCTGGCGGCCACCTTGGCGACATCGGCGCGGCGATCGAGGGCTACGCCCGCTCGCAGCGCTGCTCGGTGGTGCAGGAGTACTGCGGGCATGGCATTGGCCGGATGTTTCACGACGCGCCGCAGGTGCTGCATCACGGCAGGCGGGGGGAGGGACTGCGCATCCTGCCGGGCATGATCTTCACCATCGAGCCGATGCTGAATCTCGGGCGCCCCGATACCCGCCTGCTTGCCGACAAATGGACGGTGGTGACCCGCGACCGCTCCCTTTCGGCCCAGTGCGAGCACACCATCGGCGTGACCGAAAGCGGGGTGGAGGTGTTGACGGAATCTCCCGCTGGCCGCTTTCATCCCTTTCGCCAAACTGACGTGAAGGCCGAGGCCAGCGCCAGCTGACCGCATGCCGGGCATCGAGTCCTGGCGCGGCGGAAGCCCCGGCGCCGCTGGCCGGGCAGCGTCCCGTTTGCGCGCTGGCGGCGATTCGCTACGCTGCCCTTCCGCCTCCTGGATTTCCTTGCCGTCGGCATCCATTACCGACGGTGCAGCCTTTGCAGAATGCGGGCAACGCGCAGCGCGCGCGTACGCCGCGGCGAAGGCCGCAGCGTCGAGCGCAGGGACAGGAGAGACGGCCATGCCATCAGATTCGCAAGACCAAGCAGCGGGAGAAGGGCAGAGCCCCGAGCTACCGCAAGCTGCTGGACGCTACCCGCCCCCACGACAGCATGGCCCGGCGGCTGGTGAAGCACCCGGACCGGGGGCCGCAGTTTTTCAAGGCTGTCCTTGGCCCCGAAATTTCCAGGAATATTGACTGGAATACCCTGGAGTTTATCGACACCGGTTTCGTCCACGAGAACCTGCGCAACAGCACGTGCGACATTCTGGCGCAAGCTACCTGGATTGGCGAGGGAGGACCGTTCAAAGTCGCCCTCCTCCCAGAGTTCAAGTCGACGCACGACCCCCGCACGGCTCTGCAGATGGTCGGCTACGCGGTGCGCTACTGGGAGGAGTACGCTGGCAGCTCCCCGGAGAAGCTGCAGGCCCTTCCGGATGTCCTTCCCATCGTGGTCCATACCGGCAAAACTCCCTGGATCAACTTTCGCCCGCTGAACGGGGTGATCGCTGGCGGCAGGGTGTTTAGTCCGTATGGCATCTTCGGCGATTACCTCAAGGTGGATTTCCCGACCGACGACTTCGACCGCATTGACTGGGGCGAAGGCGACCTGCGGGCGGGGGCCCTTGCGCTGAGGAACTCCGGCCACAAGTTCGAGGATCCGATGAAGGAGCTGGTGGAGATCGCCAAGTATGTGGAGCCGGGTTCAGACCTTGTGACTCCTCTTGCGCATTACTTCTGTTTGGCGTATGATGACGTAACTGACGAGATGGCTGGGGAGTCCTTCGCCAAGGTCGGTAACCAGCAGGGAGTGGATGCTGTGGCCTACGTAGCTGATGTGCTGGAAGCTAGGGGCATGGCCAAGGGCATGGCCAAGGGCAAAGCGGAGTCGCTGCTTCAAGTGCTCGATGCCCGGTTTGGACCGGTTCCCGACTCTGAAGAGAAGCGAGTCTATGCAGCCGACAAGTCAGATTTGGACCGCCTGATCGGCAAGGCCGTGGTAGTTCCATCGCCCGACGCGCTGTTCGACGGCGACGCGGAGACTGACGTGTTGGCGCTGTCAACACCGATTGAAATGGGACCCACCCCAACGGTTTAAAGAGGATCCGCCCTGAGGGGCAGAAAGGGAAGCGAAGCCTCTTCTGGCACCCGAGTCAGCAAAGGCAAAGCGGCAGCTCTGGCGGAAAAGCCTATGGCAGGGTAGTCCTAACCGTTTCGCGGCGGCAGTCCGGCTATCTCCAGGACGGTCTGCGGCGCCAGATTGGCGGGCATGGCGTCGAACGACGCCTCCTTCCCCACCGCCTTGACAAGATCCCCGACGAACGTCTCGTGTGGCAATGTCACCGCGCCGAGCGACTCCAGATGCGGCGTCGGCACCTGCGCGTCGAACAGGCGAAATCCTCCGAAGACCAGCCTCGCGACCAGATGCGCCATGCAGACCTTCGACGCGTCCGCTTCCAGCGAGTACATGCTCTCGCCAATGAACGCTCCGCCCAGCGCCAGACCGAACAGCCCGCCCACCAGCTGCCCGTCCCGCCACGTCTCCACCGAATGCGCGTGGCCCATCTCATGAAGGCGGCCGTACATGTCGACAAGGCCGCCGCCGATCCATGTGTCGTCTCGGTTCGAGCAGCCGCGCACCACCGCGGCGAAGTCGCGGTCGATCTCGACTTGAAACCGGCCGCTGCGCACCCGCTGCGCCAGCGAGCGGGTGATTCGCATCTCTCCCAGAGGAAACACGGCGCGCTGCCTCGGAAGGTACCACTCCACAGTGCCCGACTCGTCAGCCATCGGAAACAGGCCGGCTGCGTAGAGGTGCAGGATTCCCAGCGGGTCGGGCAGGCCCCCAGGGTCGAACCTGATCTGGCGCGGCTGCGGCAGGCCGGCGATCCGGGGCAGCGGGATGCCCGCTACGGACAGCTGCCCGCCCACGGGCCGGGTCCGCTAAGGACCGTCCGCCTGCGGGCGCTCATCGAGCCAGGCCTCGAGCGACTGGATGTGATAGTCGCCGTTGAGAAACTCCTGGCGGGAAAGCAGGTCCAGAAACAGCGGCACGGTGGTGTCGATGCCGGAGACGATGGTCTCCGAGAGCGCCCGGCGAAGCCGCATGATGGCCTCCTCGCGGTTGCCCCCGAACACCACCAGCTTGCCCAGCAGGCTGTCGTAGTAGGGCGGGATGACGTATCCCTGATAGACCGCAGAGTCCATGCGTACGCCCAGCCCGCCGGGGGCATGGTAGTGGTCGATGAGTCCCGGCGAGGGGGCGAAGGTGACGGGGTGCTCGGCGTTGATTCGGCATTCGATGGCATGGCCCCGCGGCACAAGGTCCTCTTGGGCAAAGGACAGCCGGGCGCCGTTGGCGATTCGAATCTGCTCGCGGACGATGTCGACGCCGTACACTTCCTCGGTGATGGGATGCTCGACCTGGAGGCGGGTGTTCATTTCGATGAAGTAAAACTCGCCGTCCGCGTACAGGTACTCCAGCGTGCCGGCGTTGCGGTAGCCGATGGCGCGGATGGCCTCTACGGAGCGGGCGCCGATGCTGGCGCGCTGCTCGGCGTTGAGGGCGGGCGAGGGCGCCTCCTCCAGCACCTTCTGGTGGCGCCGCTGCAGCGAGCAGTCGCGCTCGCCCAGATGCACCGCGCCGCCATGGGAGTCGCCCAGCACCTGCACCTCCACATGCCGCGGCGCCTGGACGTACTTCTCCATGTACAGCGAGCCGTCGTCGAAGGCGGCCGCCGCCTCGGCCGAGGCCATGGCGTACAGGGTGTCCAGCTCGTCCGCCCGGTCGATGCGTTTCATACCCCGCCCGCCGCCGCCGGCCACCGCCTTGACCAGCACCGGATAGCCGATGGAGTCGGCCACTTCGCGGGCTTGATCGACGCTTTCGAGGGGACCGTCGCTGCCGGGCACGCAGCGCAGGCTGGCGGCCTCGGCAGCGGAGCGGGCGGCCGCCTTGTCGCCCATGATTTCGATGTGTTCGGGGGACGGGCCGATAAAGGCGATGCCGTGCTCCTCGACGATTCGCGCGAACTTGGCATTTTCGGAGAGAAACCCGTAGCCGGGGTGCACCGCGTCGGCGCCGGTGAGCTCGCAGGCGGCGAGGATCGAGGGGATGGAAAGGTAGCTTTCGCGGGCGCTGGGGGGGCCGATGCAGATGCTTTCGTCGGCGAGGCGCACGTGCATGGCGTCCTCGTCGGCCGTCGAATGCACCGCCACGGTTGCGATGCCCATCTCGCCGCAGGCGCGGAGAATGCGGAGGGCGATCTCGCCGCGGTTGGCGATCAGGATCTTGTCGAACACGCCGCCGCCCGCGTCATTCCAGAACGACGAGGGACGAGCCGTACTCGACGGGCTCGCCGTCCGCCACCAGCACCTCGCGCACCACGCCGTCTGCGGGCGAGGGAATCTGGTTGAGGGTCTTCATCGCCTCGACGATCAGCAGCGTCTGTCCTTTGGCGACGCGGTCGCCGGGGCGCACGAAGGGGTCGTCGCCTGGCTGCGGGGCCAGATAGACGGTGCCGATCATCGGCGATGGCACCACCG